>LXRJ01000001.1 GCA_001684025.1 Candidatus Glomeribacter gigasporarum
TGCTAGACGCCCGAATAGGCAATTGGCGTCAGGGGACTTTCACCCCATTTGTTCTACGCCTGTACCAGCGTGCGCAAATCAAGCCAGAAAAGTCATTGCCATCCAGGGGTGTTATCAGCAAATGCTCTCCGGTCGCGCCGCTCAATTAATGCAAGTGCGCGTATCCCATGAATACGGCTTCATTCCAGAAGCCAGTGCCAATAAATATATGCTCTGGATCCGCTTTACGGTTCAAAATGGCGATATTCGACCCCGTCCGATCGATTTAGATGTTCCTTTTCAGTTAAACTTATGTCATACATAATAATATGCGATGTAGATATTTCTTATTTTTAACTTTTAATTTCCTTTATCTTCTTCATCATGAATCGCCTTGTCGTCAATTGTCCAGGTTGCGGAAAAAAAGTGGTATGGAACGCAGAGAACCGCTACCGGCCCTTTTGTTCTGAACGATGCAGACAAATCGATCTAGGCGCATGGGCAGCAGAGAAATATACGATTGAAGGGAACTCAGAAAATATTCCTTCCAATCAAGACTCAAAAAATCATTCTGTGACAGAACAGTAAAAGTGACTTTGAATCTAGTATGGGCAAGCGCCTTTATCGCTGCGCTCGTCACGGCGCTTTTTAAACTTATTTTCTTCGGTAACACGGAGATTTTTTCAATTACTGGTCAAAGACATTTTTGAATCCGGAAGAATGGCGATCATGGATATCGCCCTGCCGCTCGCCGGCACAATGGCTTTCTGGCTCGGCATCTTGAATATCGGCGACAAAGCGGGCATCGTCCAGTGGATTTCTCGCATCATTGGACCGTTCTTCAGCCGCTTATTCCCGGATATCCCGCGCGATCATCCGGTGCATGGCCAGATGATGATGAATTTTTCAGCCAATATGCTCGGGCTGGACAACGCCGCCACCCCCTTCGGCTTAAAGGCAATGGACAGTCTTCAAGCGTGCAATCCGAATAAAGACGCCGCTTCTAATGCGCAAATTATGCTGCTGGTGCTATTAACCTCTGGGCTGACGATCCTACCGATTAGCATTATTGCGCAGCGGGCTATCCTGGGCGCTCGGGATCCGACCGATATTTTTATCCCCACGTTTATTGCCACCTATATTGCAACGCTGGCCGGAATTGCACTGGTTGCCGTCAAACAGAGAATCCACCTTTGGAACCGGGTAATGCTGACTTGGCTGGTCGGTTTTCCAGCGGTATTGGGTATCTTGTTGTGGGGACTGCAGCGTTATTTTGATAAAAATACCATTGATCAGATTTCCAGCGTCGCCAGCAATTTAATCGTGTTTGTAGTTCCTATTCTCTTCATCATGGTGGCGCTCCGGAGAAAAGTGGATATCTTCTCCGCTTTTATTGAAGGCGCGCACGGCAGCTTTGACATTTCGCTTAAGATTTTTCCGTATTTAATTGCGATGCTAGCGGCCATCAGCGCGCTGCGCAGTTCTGGTGCGCTCGACATTCTAGTGAATGGATTCCGATGGACTGCGCACGCGTTCAATATAGACACGCGTTTTATCGACGCTCTGCCTGTGGCGCTGATGCGGCCATTCAGCGGCGCCGGCGCGCGCGCCATCATGATCGACACCATGCGGACATTTGGCGCAGACTCTTTTGCCGGCCGGCTGGCCAGTATCTTTCAAGGCACGACCGATACCACCTTTTATATTGTTGCCTTGTATTTTGGCTCTGTGGGCGTTAAAAACGCGCGCTACGCTATTACGGTGGGATTGCTTGCCGATCTGGCCGGTGCGCTCGCAGCGGTGAGTGTGGCCTATCTATTCTTTAGTTAGTTTATTGATCTGGAGAGCGTTCTCAAATTCTCTAAAATCAAACGGATTTTCCGGAAGTTTATTTATTTCAAAATGGGGAAGAAGGATGGATTCATCTGTGAATACTGTTTCTGCAGCGGCTCAATTTTTGAGCGGCGTTTTACAACAAGACCAAACAAGCCGAGTCAAGACACTGCTTGAAAAACTTAAAGAGGTCGTTTACGAGTTTGGCTCAAGAAGGAAGTTGTTGCATAGAACTGGACAAATATCCAATTCTGACTATTTTCGGGAAAAAAATGAGCTTTCAAAGTCAGACATTAAAAAAATGGATCGTCTATTTGATATAGAGCTTTGTGGACTTAAGGGCGGCAATTTAAAAAAAGAATTTTTCAACAATTATTTTTATTCAGCGGACAAAGCGTTTGATTCTCATAAAGACCCAAGTCAACTCCCAAAAATAGAGGAGCATCTGAAAACGATTAACGTCGTCGATGAAATCAATTTTTTCCAGCGATTATGCTCGGATGGATCCATCGCTGCAGTGAAATATGCGCTGCCTTATATTGAACACATTGATTTTCCGACTCAAAAATATGGATGGTCGTCTTTGATGATGTCAATGCCGCAAGCGTTAATGACGGGCTCATTTGAAAAAATGCAAATACTCATAGACCATGGCGCAGATGTTCAATATGTCAATCCAATCACTCTTCTGGCGCCGCCGCACTTTTGTTTATTGATGAAAAAGTATCACCCTGCACACTGCGCAGAAATGTATGCCTGTCTTATCATTAATAAGGCCCGAATGATCAGCCCGACTTTTTTGAAGGCACTGGAACCGTTTGAAGACGCGCCATCCGTTGATGTGGGCATCCGGAGCTTGCACGAAGCATTAATTACGGAATTCATGCTAGAGAAAAACGATATTGATCAATTCGTACGGGATGTGAAAGAAAAAGCGGCAATAGAGTTGCGTGACGCACTAGACTCGTACCAAAACAGCAGTCAAAATGCGCGCCGCGCCAACCCCCCGCTCTTCGAACTCCTCAAGGATTTAGCATCGGCAGGCCCAAAAACGGCGGAAGTCGTGAATTTTGAATTACAGGACAGTGCGCCGTTTATGTCCGCCTGTCGAATTTTTAAGAGGATGGTTGAGCATGGAGAAGGTAAAACAGTTCTGAAGCATTTCTTGAATAAAATTCTAAAAGTGCTGATCGACTGCGGCGCTGAGTTTCATGAAAATTCAAAAGCGTATCCGCTTTTCGAATCGGGAAGTCCATCCTTGCACGATAAACTGATTGGTTATCGCCAAACGCTGACGGAATGGGTAACGCTCAGAGAAAACGCACTCAAGGAAAAAGCCTTCTCGCAAGAATTCCAAAGACTGGCCGGCATTGAGTTCGCTTAAACATGTGGGCGTTTCGCACAGCCGCGCTCGGCAAGGCGCGCCTGCCAGTACAGCAGTAGTACGGCAAGGAGGCGCAACGCCGCCAGCGCGGCTGTGCGAAACGCCTGAAACGGGTTTTGATTGTGTCCGACTTGCTTAGCTCTCTCAATCCCGAACAGCGCGCCGCCATCACGTTGCCGGATGAATCCGCGCTGATTCTTGCCGGCGCGGGCAGCGGGAAAACGCGCGTGCTCACCACGCGCATCGCCTGGCTCATTCAATCAGAACGCGTCCGTCCAGCGGAAGTGTTAGCGGTCACTTTCACGAATAAGGCGGCGCGCGAAATGATGACGCGCATCAACACCCTATTGCCGATCAACTTGCGCGGCATATGGATCGGGACTTTTCATGGCTTATGTAACCGGATGCTGCGCGCGCATTATCAGCAGGCGGAACTGCCGCAGACGTTTCAAATCCTTGATTCAGCCGATCAACTGTCCGCATTGAAGCGTCTATTGAAGAGTTTGAATATCGACGGCGAGAAATATCCACCCAAACAGGTCCAATACTTTATCAACCAAGCCAAAGAACAAGGTTTACGTCCAGCGGGCGTCGATGCAAACGATCCATTCAGCCAGCAATGTGTTGAGTTATACGCGGCCTATCATACTCAGTGCCAGCGCGAAGGCGTGGTTGATTTCGCCGAATTGCTGCTGCGCAGTTATGAGTTGCTGGCGCGCAATACGGAGATCTCCGCGCATTATCAGGCGCGTTTTAAGCATATTCTGGTCGATGAGTTTCAAGATACGAATACGCTCCAATACGCTTGGCTCAAACAATTAGCCGGCCTGAGTGGCGCAGTATTTGCGGTTGGCGACGACGACCAAAGTATTTATGCGTTTCGCGGCGCAAATGTCGGCAATATGCGCGACTTTGAGCGCGAATTTAGAGTCCGCCATTTAATCAGGCTGGAGCAGAACTACCGCTCGCATGGTCATATTCTCGACGCAGCGAATGCGCTGATTTCAAATAATACCCGCCGGCTGGGCAAAAACCTGCGCACCGATGCGGGTTGCGGCGAACGCGTGCGCATTGTCGGCGCAGCAACGGATGCGCAGGAAGCCCTCTGGCTGGTCAGCGAGGTGCGCACATTAAGCCAAAAAGGCGTACCACTCGATCAAATCGCGGTGTTATACCGCAGCAATGCACAATCGCGCGCGCTTGAACATACGTTGGTGAGCACTGGCATCCCCTATCGCGTGACCGGCGGTTTGCGCTTCTTTGAGCGCGCTGAAATTAAACACGCACTCGCTTATTTACGCTTAATTGAGAATGCCGACGACGACACCGCGTTCATGCGCGCCGTGAATTTTCCGGCGCGCGGCATCGGCGCGCGCACGCTTGAATTATTAAACGATACGGCACACCAACGGAATAGCTCGTTACACGCCGCCGCCACGCAATTGGCTGGAAAAGCGGCTGCACACCTGAATCGCTTTATCCAATTGCTCGAGGCGCTCCGCGCGCAGTCGCAGGGATTGCGTTTGCCTGATGCGGTTCAGCATGTGATTGATGCCAGCGGACTGATCGAACACTATCGCGCTGAACGCGAAGGCCAGGATCGGATTGAGAACTTGCGCGAGTTGGTCAACGCAGCGCTGGCCTTTGTTCAAGAAGAACACGATGAGATCATTTCAGCGCTTAATGACGAAACGACGCCTCTATCGGCTTTCCTAGCGCATGCTTCGCTTGAAGCGGGAGACAATCAAGCGCACGCGGGTCAAGCTGCGGTTCAGCTGATGACCGTGCACGCAGCCAAGGGACTTGAATTCACCGCCGTGTTTATCACCGGTCTCGAAGAAGGACTCTTCCCGCATCAGAACAGTATTCTGGATGCCTCTGGACTTGAAGAAGAGCGGCGTTTAATGTACGTCGCGATGACGCGCGCACGCGCGCATCTCTATTTATCATTTGCCCAAAGCCGGATGCTGCATGGGCAAAGCCGCTCCAACCTCTGTTCGCGTTTTCTGGATGAATTGCCTGAACAGGCACTGAAACATCAAGCGCTCAATCGCACATCTGAAATGTCTCGCGCGCCGCGTCATGGCGCGCCCCGTACCGCGCGCGCGTCATGGACGCAACAGGCTTCCTCCCAGTCTGTGACCCGCCGAATCCAGTCCGAATTTGGAGCGCGGCAATCCAAAACAGCATTTGGCTTTTATATCGGGCAAACCGTATCGCACGCGGTATTTGGCAATGGCACGATTACCGCCTTTGAAGGAAATGGCGCGGATACGCGCGCGCAGGTCAATTTCGGGCGGCACGGCGCAAAATGGCTCGCGCTCAGCATCGCAAAACTGCAGCCGGCAACCTCTAGATGAGAGGCACGGGCGCAAAGTCGCCTTTACACCTTTACATTTTCCTAGGCCTGGATCGTATCCCGCTAAAACAGTCTGCATAGCTCACATACAGCGAACAGCAGAGCATAGAGAATAGCAATATGGATACAAAGAACCACACGCTAAATGTAGTGGAATGGCCAAGGCCATGACCTAATGCGGTAGCGAGCGCCAGCAAAATGAAAATAGCGGTTCCGATCCATAAGATAGGTAATACGACAAAAGCGCCCCAATTGCGCCAAAACGCGACCCAGCTGAAAAATAGCGCTTTATGCGGCGGGATGCTGTGCCATACGCTTAGAGCGGGCGCAAACCAGAACAATATCGTCAACGGTACGTGACTCGCGATAAGAAATAGCAGCGCAGGAAGTATGCCAACTGCGGGCGTGCCGTTCACAATCGCGATATCAGGAGACTGGCCCAATAACACGATTTGCATCAGTTTACCGCCGTCGAATAATGATGACGCAACTAAAGCCAATCCATTTCCAACCAGGCTGCATATCCCCAGTATGACCATACGGTGTACAAGCGCGCGGCGGTCATTAGTTTGGAAGACTGTCGTGAGCAGACGAAATGAGACCGGCTGGCCAGCGCAAATGGCGCGGCTTGCAGTCATGGAGAGCACCGAGAAGAAAGGCAAGATCAAGGACGGCGCGACCCTATTGACGATGGGGACAAGCGCCGTTGCCATGATCGTCAACCAGTACGTTAAATTGAGCGCCAGAAAAACGAGTGGGCTTTTGCAAAATAGCGCAATGCCGCGGCGAAACCAGAGTACGCCTGTTGAAACTGGAACTTTATTCAGGTGCATAAAAAATCGAAGGGATTGGCCGCGCGCGCGTTGGAAAAACGCTCCAGGTGCAAATGCGCGCGTAGAAGATGCTCGAAGTGCGCTGGATTGTGTACGTTCAATATTCTAGCTTGACGCGGCACATAAAAATCATACAAGCGCGAAATCCAGAAACGCAGCGCCGCAGCGCGCAGCAACGCGGGCCAATAGGCAGCTTCAAGCGGCGTGAAGGCGCGCACTGCCTGGTAGGCGCTTAAAAATGCGCGCACGCGCGTTCCGTCGAATTGACTGTTCGCAGGCATGATGCACCAGTCATTCACGCACACCGCGACATCGAACAGCCATTTGTCCAGGCCGGCAAAGTAGAAATCAAAAAAACCACTTAAGCGGCACGCATCCTCAGCACCTTCCTCTTGCATTATAAAAAAGACGTTATCCCGAAATAGGTCGCCATGACAAATACCGGCCGGCAACTGCGCATATTCAGGCGCGGCCTGAGCGCTCTGCTGGAATGCCAGTTCATTATGCAAAAGCAAACGCTGCGCCGGCGTTAAAAAAGAGGCGACGGCGCGCGCCGCCTCGCACTGCCACGCAAGCCCCCGTGGATTTTGAGGCGCTGTAGCAGCGCACTGGCGTGCAGCCAAATGCATGCGTGCGAGCGTTTGCCCGACCTGCGCGCAATGACGATGGGTAGGCGCCCTCTGTACGGCGCCCTCCAGTTTGTTGGTCAATGCCGCGGGCTTGCCGCATAATACGCTGAATAACGCGCCGTCCATGCGCGCGATTGGAACAGACACAGGTATTTGGCGCGTGGCCAAATACCGCATAAAGTCTAAATAAAAAGAAACTTCGCGTGCGCAGAGCCGCTCAAAAATTGTCAGTACATACGTTCCGTGTGTTGTAGTTAGAAAATAATTCGTGTTTTCGATGCCTGAGACGATCCCTTGCAAATCGATGATCCGCCCGAGCGGATAGCGCTGCAGCCAGGGGGTAAGCTGAGCGGGGGCGAGCGCAGTAAAAACAGCCATGTGAGAATATTCGCATAATCAAACTATGATAGAGCAACAACGAACGCTGACTGAACGCATTCGCGCCCTTCTGGAACGCGAGCAAGCCGTTCTGGTCGCGCACTATTATGTGGCGGCTGAATTGCAGGATCTGGCTGAACAGACCGGCGGATGTGTGGCGGACTCACTCGAAATGGCCCGTTTCGGGCGCGATTCACCCGCGTGCACGTTGGTGGTCGCCGGCGTGCGGTTTATGGGCGAGACCGCCAAAATTCTCAGCCCGCATAAGCGGGTGTTGATGCCGGACCTGGCAGCGACATGCTCGCTTGACCTAAGCTGCCCGCAAGAGGCGTTTAACGCTTGGTGCGACGCACATCCTGAGCGCATCGCGGTTGT
Organism: Candidatus Glomeribacter gigasporarum; assembly: GCA_001684025.1. Lineage (GTDB taxonomy): Bacteria > Pseudomonadota > Gammaproteobacteria > Burkholderiales > Burkholderiaceae > Glomeribacter > Glomeribacter gigasporarum_A. The sequence goes on from LXRJ01000001.1 coordinate 7,771, forward strand.
ATACGCCAATACCAGCGCGGCCGTTAAAGCGCGCGCCGATTGGGTGGTCACTTCATCGATCGGATTAGACATTGTTGCGCACTTACATGCGCGCGGCGAAAAAATGCTGTGGGCGCCCGACCGGCATCTTGGTCGCTATATTCAAAGTAAAACCGGCGCCGATATGCTGCTCTGGAAGGGCGCATGCGTCGTGCACGACGAATTTAAGGGCATTGAGCTAAAACTGCTGCGCGCTGAACATCCAGACGCAAAAGTGCTGGTTCATCCTGAATCGCCCGCTTCGGTGGTTGATCAAGCGGATGTGGTCGGCTCCACGACGCAACTGATTCAGGCGGCGCAAACGCTTGATGCGCGCGAAATGATTGTCGCCACCGATATCGGCGTTCTACACAAGATGCACACGGTCGCGCCTAATAAGCATTTCATCGCCGCGCCGACGGCGGGCCAGAGCGCAACTTGTAAAAGTTGCGCGCATTGTCCTTGGATGGCGATGAATGGCTTGAGCAATCTGGCGGCAGCGTTGGAAAACGGCGCGCCTGAAATCCAGCTGGATGCCGGCATTGCCGAGCAGGCCCGCATCTCTCTCGACCGCATGCTTGACTTTGCGGCGGCGCGCGGCAAAACCGTGCGCGCGAGCGGCGATCTGGCGCGCGACCGCACACTCTTCGCCAATGTTGGGCCGGCATGATGGACACACAGGCGGGCCGCCGTGCAGACTACATTTTTTATCTCCTCCTCTGCGATCCGGGCTTCCTACGGCGCAGCATTTGACGCTGCGCGCGCGCGCAACATCCGCGACGCGCTCGCCGAAGATATCGGCCCGCAAGACCAAACGGGACGTTTGATTCCCGCGGATCAACGATGTGAGGCGCGCGTGATGGTCCGCGAAGCGGCGGTGTTATGCGGCGCGCCGTGGTTTTCCGAAGCGATGCATCAAATCGATCCACATATCCAGATCGATTGGCCTTCTCCGGAAGGCGCATTCGTGCGCGCTGGCGAGACCGTATGCACGCTGCGCGGTCCAGCGCGCGCCTTGCTCGCCGGCGAGCGCTGCGCGCTGAATTTCCTGCAACTCCTGTCCGGCGTTGCTACGGGCACGCGCCGTTATGTCGATGCAATCACAGGCACGCGCGCGCGCATTTTCGATACGCGCAAGACTTTGCCCGGCCTACGGCTGGCGCAGAAATACGCGGTGCGGATCGGCGGCGGGGAAAATCAACGGCTCGGTTTATACGATGGCATTTTGATCAAAGAAAACCATATCGCCGCCGCGGGCGGCATCAAGGCGGCGTTAGTTGCTGCGCAGGCGCTCGATGCGCACGTGCCGGTTCAAATCGAAGTCGAAACGCTGGCGCAGCTTGAAGAAGCGCTCGCCTGCCAAGCCTCTTTGATTTTGCTTGACAATTTCACATTGGATGCACTGCACGCAGCGGTGCAACTTAATACGCAGCGCGCCGTGCTCGAAGTCTCCGGCGGAGTTAATTTAGACACGGTGCGCGCGATTGCTGAAACCGGGGTCGACCGTATCTCAGTCGGCGCGCTGACCAAGCATGTGCACGCCGTCGATTATTCAATGCGCATGATTTAGAACCCGTTCACAATCGGACGGCGCGCCCATGATCCTCTCGATCATCGTGATCGCATTTGTTTTATAAGAATTTTCTTAACAATTTATTACATAAATGTTAAAAAAATTTTGTTAAATTTTGAATCTCTGTTGAGCAACGAATGAGATCGCATGGAATGTGTGATCCACCGCCATTCCAATGTGTTTGTGTAAATAAAGCCAAGCAAGGAAATATCTAATGTTGAACGCTACAAGTACCCAAGGCCCTGGGAGCCCATTCCCTATTCAATCACTGACGGACTCTGAGCGGGTTCGAGTGCTGAGTCTTAAAGGTTAAGCAGAACTGCATACAGAAGGTTTAAAAGATGAGCAGACTGCGCTTACCATTGTCCAAACGCCCAGTTTGCTTGCAGAACTTAATAAAGATCGTTCTGAGTGGAGTCAAGGCCTATACCTCTTTGATCTTGCGCATGCACATCTTTCTGTCGCTCAGTATGTTTTAGATACGCCCGCATTGTGTGCTGAATTGCATCCCCTTCTTATTGTCAAGTTGGTGGAAACTTATCCACAATTGGGAGACCTCGTTTTAAACAATTCCGGGTCGCTCAATTGTTTTGATGGAACCGATTTGATCGCTCTGGTGAATGCATGTCCAGAGTGTGCCGATCAGATTTTTGGAAAGCCCGCTTTTCAGGATAAATTGGACGCGGCTACGCTGAAAAGAGCGCTCCCGATTATTTAAAAGCGGGCCAGAAAATTATCGAATATCCGAATTTTTTTGATCAATTGACTTCTGACACCCTGAATACATTGGCGTGTCGTGATCAAAGCATTGCCAACAAAATTGTGAACGACAAAACACCGGAGCGCGTCTGGCGTGCAAAAGCGGGGGGGGGGGGGGGGGGGSGGGGGGGGGGGAGCCGATTGCACGCGATTGAAATGGATCGCGATTTGGCGGCGCGTTTGCAAGAACGCGGCCCTGCCTCGCTCGTGATCCATACGGACGATGCACTGCGCTTTAATTTCTCCCAGCTTGCGCACACGGAACAAGCGCGTTTGCGGATCGTTGGCAACCTACCTTATAACATCTCAAGTCCGCTTTTATTTCATTTGCTCGATGATGTGGATGATGTGGTTGACCAGCATTTCATGTTGCAGCGCGAAGTCGCTGCGCGCATCGCCGCCGCGCCAGACAGCGCGATGTATGGACGGCTCTCGGTGATGTTGCAGTCGCGTTATGCGATAGAACGGCTCTTCGATGTGCCGCCGTGCGCCTTTGCGCCGCCGCCGGCGGTTCATTCAGCCGTGCTCAGAATGACGCCCTATGCAGCGCGCCCTTTGCCCCGGCTTGATTGGGTGCGCTTTGCTCAGCTTGTCCAAGTGGCTTTCTCACAGCGGCGCAAGATGTTGCGCAATACCTTAGCCGCTTATCAAGAAAGGATTGATTTCAATGCGCTTGGGTTTGATCTTGCACGGCGCGCGCAGGAGGTGCCGGTGGAGGAATATATGCGTCTTGCACAGCAATTTGACGCCGCTGGCATTGGGTTTGCTGGACAAAAAATGCTCTAGAATCAATCACTTTAGCGTGAAATACTCAATTTGAATAAAACGCTCACTCCAATCCCAAACCGTGAAGAAATTCTAAGCGCGTTGCGCGCCGCCAAAACCTCGTTGACGGCGGACGATATGGCGGAGACGCTTTCAGTCCGACGCCGCGCGCGTGAAGGGTTTTTGGCCCGCCTTGCGGCGATGACGCGCGATCAACAAATCCGCTCCGATGCTCAAGGCCGGCTGCAGCTGCTACCTGAGTCCCGATTCATCGCCGGACGCGTACAGGGCCATCGGGAGGGTTATGGTTTTTTGGTTCGTGACGACGGCGAACCCGATCTGTTTCTATCAAGTGCGCAAATGCAAAAAGTGATGCATAACGATCGTGCGCGCGCGCGCCTGGTCGGTTATGACCGACGGAGGCGTCCTGAAGGGCACATTGTCGAAGTGATTGAGCGCGCCAACACGCATCTGACCGGATGCTTAATCTGCAAGGAAGAGGGGATTTGGCTGGTGCCGTCCGAACAACGGATTGGCCAGGAGATTCTGATCGAGCCGCGCGGACGACGCAAAGCGCGCGCGGGTCAGATTGTCAGCGTTGAACTTATCCGCTTCCCAGATCGCTATACGCCCGCGCTTGGCAGAATCGTAGAAGTACTGGGTGAATGCGGTGACCCAGGCATCGAAATCGAAATCGCCGTCCGCAAATTCGGCATTCCGCATCAGTTTAGCGAAGCGGCGCGCGCGCAAGCGGCGCAACTGCCCGACGCGCCCGTAGCCGCAGACTTACGCGGCCGCGTCGATATGCGTCATTTGCCGTGGGTTACGATCGACGGTGAAGATGCGCGCGATTTCGACGATGCGGTGTATGGCGCAGCGGTCAAACTGGGGCGCAGACGCGGTTTCCGGCTGATGGTTGCGATTGCCGATGTTTCTTATTACGTCAAACCCGGCGATGCGCTGGATACCGCCGCGCTGGAACGCAGTACCTCAGTGTATTTCCCGCGCCGGGTGATTCCAATGCTACCGCCGGAACTCTCCACTGGCTTATGCTCATTGAATCCCAATGTCGACCGGTGCGCGCTGGTCTGCGATCTGGTGATTGACGCGCAGGGCGCGTTGCACACATATCAGTTTTATCCGGCGATGATTCATTCAATCGCGCGGCTGACCTACACCGAAGTGGCCGCATTGCTCAGCGAACTGTCCGCTGCGGATGCGCGGTCACGACCGGCGTTCTTCCCTCAACTGCAAACGCTCCACCGCATTTATCAAGCGCTGGCGCGTGCGCGCGCGCGGCGCGGCGCGATCGATTTCGACGTGGTTGAAACGGCGATGATCTGCAATGCGGAAGGGAAAATTGAACGCATTCTGCCGCGCGTGCGCAACGAAGCGCATCAACTGATCGAAGAATGTATGCTGGCCGCCAATGTCTGCGCGGCCGATTTATTGCAGCGCCATCAACATCCGTGTCTGTATCGCGTTCATGCCGGCCCTTCCGAAGAAAAGTTGGCGAGCCTGCGCCGTTTTCTGGGCGGGGTCGGTTTGACGCTCGGCGGCGGAGAAAAGCCTCAAGCGCGCGACTACGCCGCATTAATCGCTCAGGTGCGCGCGCGGCCCGATGCGCAGATGTTACAAACCATGCTGCTGCGCTCGCTGCAACAGGCGGCTTACAGTCCAGACAATATCGGCCATTTTGGCCTAGCGTATTCCGCATATACCCACTTTACAAGCCCGATCCGGCGTTATCCGGATTTGCTGGTTCACCGCGCGCTTCGCGCGATCCTGAATGGGCGTCAATATCGGCCGCGCAAATCGGATGTATTACGGCATTTGCCTGCTTCATCACTGCGGGCGAAGACATCCGTTTGGCAGACGTTGGGACTACATTGCTCGGCGAATGAACGGCGCGTCGATGAGGCGACGCGCGATGTTGAAGCGTGGCTCAAGTGTCATTTCATGCTCGACAAGCGGGGCGAGATTTATGAAGGTATGGTCAGCGGCGTCACATCGTTTGGCTTGTTCGTGACGCTTGATACGCTCTTCGTTGAAGGGCTGGTGCATATCAGCACGCTCGGCTCGGGATATTTGGAATACGATGAAATTAAAAATGAATTGCGCGCGCACACAGGCGCGCGTTACGGTTTATCCGATCGCCTGCGGGTCCAAGTGAGCCGGGTCGATCCCGATGCGCGCAAGATTGATTTTCTGTTGGTGGAGCGTCTTCCGATGCCGGCGCGTGCACATTCCCGTATAGAAGCGCCTTCTAATTCATCCACTTCTTCTGCGAAAAAATCGCGTGCACGCAAGAAAAGCGTATGTACTGAATGACCCGCCTCAAACTGTTATACGGCTTTCACGCCGTTACGGCGCGGCTAAGCGCATCTCCAGCGACGGTCGATGAAGTGTGGTACGACCCGACGCGGCGCGATGCACGCATGCGCGCGTTTTTGCATCTTGCCGCGGCTGTGAATATGCGGTTGACTGCTGCGGATGCGGCTCGATTGAACGCGCTGACCGGCGACGAACGCCATCAGGGCGTCGTTGCGCGCGTAGCGGATGCGCCGCGCGCGCACTCATTAGAGTCATTGCTCAGCACCATCGAAGGCCCGCCATTATTGCTCGTGCTCGACGGCGTGACCGACCCGCACAACCTAGGCGCATGCTTGCGCGTCGCTGCTGGCGCGGGTGCGCACGCGGTGATCGCACCACGCCGCCGCGCCGCCGGTTTGACTGCGACCGCAGCAAAAGCGGCCAGTGGCGCGGCGGAAACGATTCCCTATTTAACCGTGACCAACCTCGTGCGTGCGTTGCGCGAACTGAAAGATGCCGGCATACAGGTGATCGGGACGGCAAGCGATGCAACGACCCGTTTGTTCGATGTTCAGCTCAGCGGTGCGCTGGCGCTGGTGATGGGCGCGGAAGGCGCAGGACTGCGGCGGCTGACGCGCGAACAGTGCGATGGGGTCGCGCGGATTCCGCTTGCCGGTCATGTGGAGAGTTTGAATGTATCGGTCGCGAGCGGCATTTGTTTGTTTGAAGCCGTGCGGCAGCGTTTGAAAAGGATTTAATCAATGGATCAACACACGCTTAAACAGCGTGCGGCAATAGCGGGCGCTGATTACGTACTTACGCATGTGCCGAAAGGCGCTGTACTTGGGGTTGGCACCGGCTCAACCGTGAATGTATTGATCGATACGCTGGTGGCGCAAAAGGCCTTTGAGCGGTATTTCCGGGGCGCAGTCTCAAGCTCGCGGGCGACGACCGCGCTTCTCGAATCGCATCGCATTCCGGTTTTTGATTTGAATCAGGTCGACGCTTTACCGCTCTATATCGATGGCGCAGATGAAATCGATCCGCACGGCCAGATGATCAAAGGCGGCGGCGGTGCATTGACCGGCGAAAAAATTGTCGCGATGGCCGCCGAAGCATTTGTATGTATCGCAGATGTTTCAAAGTATGTTCCGCTGCTTTGCCGTTTTGCATTGCCAGTTGAGGTCATACCGATGGCATGCGCTGCGCTCAGCCGGAGATTCGCTGCGCGCGGCGGCGCGCCGACGCTGCGCCGCATGCCGGACGGCGCACCGTATTTAACCGATTACGGCCATCAAGTGATGGATGTCGCGGGTTTAAAGATGGATGTGCCACAGGCGCTGGAGAGGGAACTCAGCGCCTGGCCGGGGGTGGTCACTGTCGGCCTGTTTGCGCAGCGGCGCGCCGATGTGTGCTTGTTGGGAACGCCGGAGGGCGTGAGGACAATCACGTGTACTAAACCTCATGCATGATTAAAATTCTGCTCGGCAAACGCCCAGTTCACGATATTCCAGAACGCTTCAACGAATTTCGCGCGCGCGTTGCGATAATCGATGTAATAGGCATGCTCCCATACATCGAGCGTGAGCAGCGGCTTGGCAGCGGTGGTCAGCGGCGTTGCCGCGTTGCTGGTTGAAACAAGATCGAGCGAACCATCCGGTTGCTTGACCAGCCAAGCCCAGCCAGAGCCAAAAGTGCCGAGCGCCAGTTTTGTGAACGCTTCTTTAAAGGCCTCATACGATCCCCATTTGGCTTGAATCGCATCGCTCAGTGCGCCGTCTGGTGAACGCGTGCCCTGTGGCGTAAGGCAACTCCAGAAAAAAGTATGATTCCAGACTTGCGCGGCGTTGTTAAAAATCGGCCCGGATGCTTTTTTGATGATTGCGTCTAGCGACAAGTTTTCAAATTCGGTGCCTGGAATCAGTGTGTTAAGCGTGGTGACATAAGTTTGATGATGCTTGCCATGGTGATACTCCAGCGTTTCTTCAGAGATATAGGGTGCAAGCGCATTTTTGGGGTAGGGCAGATCGGGTAAGGTATGTTTCATCAGAAAGTGTCCTTGTGAGATCAATAGAAGAATAAATGCAATGCTTCATTTTAGGCGTCTGAAATGCGTGCGTAAATGTCAGCTGGCTGCAAGGCGTTAGAACCCGTCCACAAATCTTCTACTGCGCGGGCGCCATGCGGTGTCGGGCGGTGCTCGGAATGTGGACAGGTTCTTAGAAAGGCGTAAAATGCGCAGCCCTAGAAAAATAATATTGGCCGCGCGGGTGTATGACAGCGAGGATGGCGGAATAGGCAGACGCACCAGGTTTAGGTCCTGGCGCCAGCAATGGCGTGTGGGTTCGACTCCCACTTCTCGCACCATGGATTTACGCTCTGGGATTGTTCTTGAAAAACGAATGCTGTATCACATTTGGGTTAAAAATACCCATCGCTCATCAGATAAAGGAGCGAAAGAAGGGAAGCGTAAGTAAATTAGAAAAATGTTTTAACAAGAATCGCAACAATGCCTGCGCTCGTGATACCTAAGCCCCATTTAATTGCGGCTAGCTCGGCGCGCAAAACATCAAATTTAGCCTCCATGCTGACAAATTTAGTATCCATGTCCTTGCGCAGCGATTCGTGCTTGATATCCATGTCCTTGCGCAACGATTCATATTTGGCATCAGAGCGCTCTTCCATGAAGGCAAACTTGGCATCTATGTTTGCGAACTTGGCATTCATATCCTCGCGCAAATCGTTGATTTCACGGCGCACACCGCTGATTTCGTTGTGCACACCGCTGATTTCACGGCGTAAATCTTCTTTAGTCGCTAATTCTTTCAGGTTGACTTCAAAGATTTCAGAGAGCACCTCTGCTTCCGCTTCAGCTTGTGCGGAAGGAACGCCCACGGCTTTGAGCCGGTTGGCGACTTTGAGCGTATCAAAAGCGGGAAGCGCCATACATTCATTCTCCTTATCTTAAAAATTCTATCACGGCGGTCCTTGACTTCTTCCTGAATTCACACTTGCGCGCCCGCATTTGGATCATTTGGGTCGGCTTGAGGCGATTTTGCGCGGATCAAATCCTCACGCTTGACGCCGAGCCACATCGCGAGCGCGGCCGCGATAAAGACCGATGAATAAATACCGAACAAAATACCGATTGTTAATGCAAGGGCGAAAAAGTGCAGTGTCGGCCCGCCGAATAACAGCATTGATATCACCATCATTTGCGTACTGCCGTGCGTGATGATCGTGCGCGACATCGTACGGGTAATCGCGTGATTAATGACTTCGACGACTGTCATCCTTTTATTTTTGCGGAAAGTCTCGCGGATCCGGTCGAAAATCACCACCGATTCGTTCACTGAATAGCCGAGCACGGCGAGCACCGCCGCCAGTACGGACAGCGAGAATTCCCATTGGAAAAACGCAAAAAAGCCCAGAATGATGACGACATCGTGCAGGTTGGCAATAATGCCCGCAACCGCGTATTTCCATTCAAAACGGATCGATAGATAAATCCCGATGCCAATGACGACGCACAGCAATGCGAGCAGACCGTTGATTGCCAGTTCTTTGCCGATCTGCGGACCGACAAACTCAACCCGTTGCAACCGCACTGCATGCGGCGGTTGTGCATTCAGCGCTGCCATCACTTGCGCGCTTTGCCGCGCAGAAGAAAGACCTGGTTTAAGCGGCAAACGGATCAACACGTCCCGTGAAGTGCCAAATGTCTGCACTTGCGCATCGCGATAGCCAAGCGCGCTCAGTGTTGCGCGCACGGGTTCCAGTTGCACCGGATGCGAATATTGGACTTCGAGCACTGTGCCGCCGGTAAATTCAATCGATAGATGCAGCCCGCGGCTCAGTAAAAAGAATACCGCCGCGATGAACGTCAACAGGGAGATCATGTTGAACATCAGCGCGCGCTGCATGAATGGAATATCGTTGCGCAAACGGAAAAATTCCATAGTTGACTTACAAAGGGGGCATAAATAGGAACACTGTGCTTCAGTAGGGCAAAGTGTGATCGGGACGCCAGACCTGACCAATCGCGAGCGATTTCAATCCACGGCGGTGGCCATACCAGAGGTTGGCCAGACCGCGTGCAAAAAAGACCGCTGAGAACATCGAGGTCAGAATGCCAATGCAATGAACGACCGCAAAGCCGCGCACCGGTCCGGAGCCAAACGCGAGCAATGCCAATCCGGCAATCAGTGTGGTGACGTTGGAATCAAAGATCGTCGCCCACGCATTTTTAAAGCCGAGCGAGATCGCGTGCTGCGGCGCCGCGCCCGCGCGCAGTTCTTCACGGATCCGTTCGTTGATCAATACATTCGCGTCAATCGCCATGCCAAGCGTCAGTGCGATGGCGGCAATGCCGGGCAATGTTAACGTTGCCTGTAACACGGACAAGGTCGCGACCAGCAAGAGCAGGTTTAACGCGAGCGCGAGGACTGAGAATACGCCAAACAGCGCGTAATACGCGATCATAAACAGCGTAATCGCCGCAAAACCGTAGAGGACAGCATCAAAGCCTTTTTGAATATTGTCTTTGCCCAGACTAGGGCCGATCGTGCGCTCTTCGATGATCTCCATTGGGGCAGCGAGCGATCCGGCGCGCAGCAGAAGCGCCAGATCATTGGCGGCCTCGGTTGAAGCAAGGCCGGTAATTTGAAAATTTTCGCCCAGTTCAGATTGAATCGTTGCGACGGTCAGCACTTCGCCTTTGCCTTTTTCAAACAGTACCATCGCCATCGGTTTGCCAATATGGTCGCGAGACACGCGGCGCAATGCGCCCCCGCCGGCGCCGTCGAGGCGGATTCTGACGACAGGCTGSTGGCGCTCGTCAAAGCCCGCCGCCGCATCGATGATCCGCTCGCCGGAAAAAATGACTTCTTTTTTCAGCAGCACCGGCGTATCGCGCCCGTGCGTGAACAAGTCATCGCCAGGCGGCACGGGATCATCCGGATTTGGAAAACGCGGCGCATCCGGATCGACAAGACGTGCTTCGAGCGTTGCGGTGCGTCCAATAATATCCTTTGCTTTAGCGGTATCTTGCACACCCGGCAATTCGACGATAATGCGATCCTCCCCTTGTTGCTGAACGACTGGTTCGGCGACGCCTAGTTCGTTGACACGGTTAGACAAGGTGAGGATATTTTGTTTAAGCGCGTTTTTCTGCATCGCGGCGCGCGCTTCAGGCGCCAGCATGCCGGTCAGTGAAATGCCGTTGTTCGCCTCTGACACACGCCATTGCAATTCACTGATTCCGCTGGCAAGCAGAATACGTGCTTTTTCTGCGGAAGCGCGGTTTGTGAAAAGAATCACCACCTGTTGATCGACGCGGCGGATGCCGCCGCTGCGCAGCGCGCGGTCGCGCAGCAGAACGCGCGCGCTGGATGCAACCGCATCCAACTTTTTAGCCAGCGCGCCCGCCATATCGATCTGCAATTGGAAATGCACGCCGCCGCGCAAATCGAGCCCTAAATACATGGGGCGCGCATACAGCGCTGTCAGCCAGGCAGGAGATGCGCTTTGCAGGTTGAGCGCGACAGTATACGCCGGATCGGATGGGTCTGGATTCAGGGTGTTTGACAGCCGCTCTTTCACGCGCAGTTGCGTATCGGACTCTGCCAGCCGAACCCATAGGCTTGGGTTTGGAGTCAAACGTTCAAAAGTGATGCCGCGTGTCTGGATGCGGTTCGAGGCAAGCGTTTGTTCGACCTTCTGCAAAACGTCCACGCCGACTTTGACGGTCGCTTTGGCGCTTGAGATTTGCACAGCGGGCAATTCGCCGAAGAAATTGGGGAGCGTGTAGAAGAATCCAAGGACCAGCGCAGCGGCCATCACCAGATATTTCCATGCGGAATAACGGTTCATTGGCCTAGATCGATTTCATTGTCCCTTTAGGCAAAATCGCCGTGATCGCGCTTTTCTGCAGCGTAATTTCAACCCCTTCGGCAATTTCAAGACGGATATAAGTCTCGCCCGCCTGAGTCACTTTGCCGATCAAACCGCCGCCGGTCGTCACTTCATCGCCTTTCGCCAAGGAGGCCAGCAGGGTGCGATGCTCTTTATGACGCTTCATTTGCGGGCGGATCATGATGAAATATAGAACCGCAAACATCGCAATCAGCGGTAAAAAACTCATCAAGCCAGACTGGGAGGATATCGCGTTTTGCGCGAAGGCGGAAGAAATAAAAGACACGTGCAATCTCCGTTGAAACAGAACAGTAGAGCGATTCTAGCATCGCCCCGAAATGCCTAGTGCAGGGTAATATGATATTGTTTTTTTAGGATATCGTTTTAACTGATGATCGGAGGAATCCATCATGCGCATACTCATTACTTGGCTGATTAACGCACTCGCTTTGTTAATTCTGCCGTATATCATTCCGTCTATTCAAATCCGCGGTTTTGGCACCGCTTTAGCCGCAGCGGTTGTGCTTGGTTTGATTAATGCATTGATCCGGCCGCTGCTTGTGCTGCTCACATTGCCTGTGACAGTTCTCACGTTGGGGCTTTTTATTTTTGTCATTAACGCATTGCTCTTCCAGTTTGCCGCTTGGATCTTAAAAGGTTTTGAGGTCGCGGATTTCTGGTCCGCGTTGTTCGGATCCATTCTGTATAGCTTAATCTCATGGCTGTTGGCTTGGCTTATACTTGGAGGCCGCAGCCCCAACCTTTGAGCGTTGTCGCGCTAATTTTCTACCAAAAGATGTATTTAGAGGTATTTAAAACTCAAAAAATAAAAGTGAGGTTTTCAATGAGTGCCTTCGTTCCAGTCAGGCAGCGCGTTGCGCATTGCTTAACTTTCATCATGCAAAGCGCTGCGGCATGCGCATTCGGCTTGGGCGCGATCAATCATCCAGCGCGCGCCGCGATTCCCAATAAAACGCTGGTTTTTTGCGCGCAGGGCGCGCCGGAAGGGTTCGATCCGGGGTTATATACAGGCACGTATACGCAGAATGCGGCTTCGATGACGATTTATAACCGGCTGATTGAGATTGATTTTGAACGCGGCGCAACAAAGCTGACTCCTTCCCTTGCCGAGCGCTGGGAGATTTCGGAGGACGGACGGGCGTACACATTTTATTTACGGCGCGGCGTGAAATTTCATACCACGCCGTGGTTCAAACCGGCGCGTGAATTGAACGCGGATGATGTGCTGTTTACCTTTAACCGAATGCGCGACCCGAGCATGCCGTTCCGGCGCGCTTATCCCACTGAATTCCCTTATTGGCACGATACCGGGCTCAACCGGATTGTGCAGAAAATCGAAGCGCTTGGCGCTGACCGGATGGCGGTCCGGTTTACACTGAAGGAACCCAATGCGACTTTTCTGAGTAATGTGGCGATTGGTGCGTTCTCCATCCTGTCCGCTGAATATGCGACTCAATTGTTGAAAGAGGGTAAGGCATCAGAGATCAACCAAAAGCCGGTTGGCACTGGCCCTTTTATATTCCGCAGCTATACCAAGGACGCAACGATCCGGTTCGCCGGCAATCCGGATTACTGGAAGCCGGAGGAGGTGCGGCTTTCCAAGTTGGTGTTCGCCATTACGCTCGATCCAGCCGTGCGCCTTCAAAAACTCAGACAGAATGAATGCCAAGTCAGCGCCAATCCGCGCCCGGTCGATCTTGTGGTGCTGAAATCGGATCCCAATATCGAAATTTTGAGCGGGCCAAGTCTGAATTTGATACAACTGGCCTATAACGTTTCGCATAAACCGCTGGATGACCCACGAGTGCGGCGCGCGCTCGGCATGGCCATCGATAAAAAAGCGATTCTTCAAGCTGTCTTTGAAGGCCGCGCACAATCCGTTGCGGCGCCGATGCCGCCGTCTCAATGGTCGTATGACAAAAGCTTGCGGGACGCGCCGCGCGATTTGAAGAAGGCCAAGGACCTGCTTGCGCAATCGGGCTATCCAGACGGTTTTACGATTAAATTTTGGCACCATCCGAAGCCGGGCAAGAATCCCAATCCCCGTTTGATGGCGGAAATGATCCAGGCCGACTGGGCGAAGATCGGCGTTAAAGCCGAACTCATGACGTATGAGTTCGGTGAATATCTAAAACGTGCCCATAGCGGGGAACACGATGTGATGACGGTGATTTGGTTGAGCGATAACGGCGACCCTGATAATTGGCTCACGCCGAACCTCGGATGCAGCGCAGTGCGCGGCAGCAATTTCTCAAAATGGTGTGATCCGTCCTTTGAAAAGGTGATTCAGCAGGCGGTGCGCACGACAGATATCCAGCAGCGCACCCGGCTCTACCGGGAAGCGCAGCGTATTTTTAAGCGCGCGCAGCCATTTACGCCTCTTTTCAGTGTGATTGAGCATCAGCCCATCCGGAAAAATGTGAAGAATTTCAAGATTGATCCGTTTGGACACATGGTTTTTAATGGCGTCGGCTTGGAATAACACTTCAGCGAGGTTTTTCAATGGCAACAATTTTTCAGAATAGGCATGCTGGCCGCGGGCTTTTTTTAAAAACTCTACATGGCGTTGCGGCATTGATTTTCGGCGCGGCCAGCATTGCCCCATATGCAGCCTCTGACAAAACACTGGTCTACTGTTCCGAGGGCAGTCCGGCTGGGTTTGACCCAGGTTTGTATACCAGCGGCGTTGAATTCACGGCAAGCGCGGAAACGGTCTATAACCGACTGGTTGATTTTAAGCGTGGCACAACAAAGCTCGTTCCTTCCCTTGCCGAGCGCTGGGAGATTTCGGAAAACGGACGGGAATACACCTTTTATTTACGACGCGGCGTGAAATTTCATACTACGCCGTGGTTTAAGCCGACGCGCGAATTTAACGTAGAGGATGTGCTGTTTACCTTCAACCGGATGCGTGACCCGAATATGGCATTCCGGCGCGCTTATCCCACCGAATTTCCTTATTGGCACGGTACAGGACTCGACCGAATTGTCGAGAAGATCGAAGCGGTTGGGGCTGAGCAGATGGCGGTCCGGTTTACGCTGAAGGAACCCAATGCAGGTTTTCTGCACAATCTGGCTGTACCATTTGCATCGATTCACTCGGCGGAATATGCGGCGCAATTATTAAAGGCGGGCAAGCCCGCACAGATCAACCAGCAGCCTATTGGCACCGGCCCATTTATTTTCCACCGGTATGTAAAAGATATGATGATCCAATTCGTCGGTAACGCCAACTACTGGAAGCCGGCGGATGTGCAACTTTCCAGGCTGATTTTTTCAATTACGCCGGATGCCGCAGTGCGTTTGCAAAAAATGAAGCGCAATGAATGCCAGGTCAGTGTATATCCGCGTCCATCCGATCTTGCGCCGTTTAAAGCGGATCCCCATCTTCGGCTGCTCAGTCAGCCAGGCTTTAGTATGGGTTATCTGGCATATAACGTGCAGCATCAACCGCTGAATGATGTGCGGGTGCGGCGCGCGCTCGATATGGCAGTCAATAAAAAGGCCATTATCGATGCCGTCTATGAAGGCCATGCGCAAATCGCCGTCGCTCCGATGCCGCCGCTGCAATGGTCGTATGACAAGACGCTTCAAGACGCGCCGCGTGATTTAAAGCGAGCGAAAGAATTACTGGCGCAAGCGGGTTATCCGAATGGCTTTACCCTCTCGCTCTGGGCGCCGCCGGTTCAGCGTCCCTATAATCCAAACGCCCGCTTGATGGCTGAGATGATTCAGTCCGACTGGGCGAAGATCGGCGTCAAGGCGAAGATCGTCACCTATGAGTGGGCCGAGTATCTGAAGCGCGCCCGCCAGGGCGAGCATGATACGGGACTCTTCGGCTGGAATGGCGATAATGGGGATCCCGACAATTGGCTCAGCCCGCTGCTCAGTTGCGCGGCGGTGCACACAGCCAATCAGGCGAAGTGGTGCAACACGCGTTTCGAGGCACTGCTCCAGAAAGCGGCGCACACTTCTGAGGAAAACGAACGCACCCGGCTTTATATTGAAGCGCAGAAGATTTTTAAAGACGAGCAGCCGTTTACGTCGATTGCTTATCCCGCTGCCTTTCAGCCGATCCGCAAAAATGTCATCGGTTTCAAGATCAATCCATTTGATCCGACGGTATTTCGTGGCGTCGCCATAAAACCCTGAACTTGCGGCGGACAGCGCAACGCATCCGCTTCCCTCCGACTTTACCCCGGACTCTGCCTGGACCGCCATGTTCCGATTTCTGTTGCGCCGTTTTAGCATGGTGGCGCCGACTTTTTTAGGCATCACGATTCTTGCCTTTGCATTGATTCACCTCATTCCAGGTGATCCGGTCGAAATTATGATGGGCGAACGCGGCGGCGATCCTGAATATCTTGCTGAAGCCAGGCACCGGCTCGGTCTCGACTTACCGCTGCCAGTGCAATATGTACGCTATTTGTTAAAAGCAGTGCACGGTGATCTGGGCGCTTCACTGGTCAGCAATGCCAGCGTGCTTTCGGAATTCCTCGCGCGTTTTCCGGCAACGATCGAACTCTCGCTGTGCGCGCTGATATTCGCACTTGTCATTGGTTTACCCGCAGGCATCTCCGCTGCGCTCAAGCGAGGCTCTCTCCTGGACCACAGCGTGATGACGGCCGCGCTGACCGGATATTCAATGCCGATTTTCTGGTGGGGCTTACTGCTGATTATGTTTTTTTCAGTGAAGCTCGGCATCACGCCTGTGTCCGGCCGGATTGCGATTGAATATGATATGCCCTCCGTGACGGGTTTGCTGTTGATAGATACCCTTCTGTCAGACGGAACGGGCGCGTTTATGTCAGCTGTGAAGCATTTGATTCTGCCTTCCATTGTGCTCGGCACCATTCCATTAGCAGTGATTGCGCGCATGACGCGTTCTTCAATGCTTGAGGTATTGCGCGAAGATTATATCCGCGCCGCGCGCGCCAAGGGACTCTCGCCGTTGCGTGTCATTGTGGTGCATGCATTGCGTAATGCGCTGATTCCGGTCGTGACCGTGATTGGTTTGCAAATGGGCACCTTGCTGGCCGGCGCGGTATTGACCGAAACGATATTTTCATGGCCGGGGATTGGCAAATGGATGATCGATGCCATTGGTCGGCGCGATTATCCAGTAGTGCAAGGCGGCATTCTGCTGATTGCAACCTTGATCATTGGGGTCAACCTGTTCATTGATGTACTGTATAGCGCACTGAATCCGCGCATCCGGCACGCGAGGTTGAGTTGAACACGATTTTCCAAAGTTTGCACGCACACCGCGGCGCATTGCTCGTGCTTTCGGTCATTCTTCTGTGTGCGATCTGCGCGCCGCTGCTCGCGCCGCACAACCCGATTGAGCAATATCGGGATGCCATTAGGATTCCACCCGCTTGGCTTGAAGGGGGAAGATGGCGCTTTGTGCTGGGAACCGACGAGGCGGGACGCGATATGTTGTCGCGATTGATGTACGGCGCGCGCCTGTCCTTCTGGATTAGCGCGGTTTCTGTGCTCATTGCGCTTTTTTGGGGCACTGTATTGGGCTTGGCGGCGGCCTTTTTCAGTTGGCTGGATACGCTGGTGATGCGTTTAACCGATGTCTTGCTTGCCCTGCCGGCCCTATTGCTGGCGATCGCGGTCATTGCGGTTCTTGGCCCGGGCCTGATGAATATGATGTTTGCGATCGCACTTAGCAGCCTGCCGAGTTATGTGCGGTTGGTGCGCGGCTCCGCGCTCGGCGAGCTGCAAAAGGAATATGTCACCGCCTCGCGCCTTGCGGGCGCGAGCACATTGCGGCTGATGTTTTCTCAAGTGCTGCCAAACTGCGCAGCGCCGTTGATCGTGCAAGCAACGCTTGGCTTTTCAACCGCCATTCTGGAGGCGGCCGCGCTGGGCTTTCTCGGGATCGGCGTGCAACCGCCGCTTGCCGAGTGGGGCTTGATGCTGGCGAGCGCGCGCGATTATATAGATAGCGCTTGGTGGATCGTGACCATGCCCGGGATTGCCATTCTTGTCACGGTTCTTTCGGTCAATGTGCTCGGCGACGCGTTGCGTGACGCGCTCGATCCGAAACTGAGACGAATTCAATGAAAGCGTCTCTGCTCACTCTAAAAAAACTGGTCGTCGATTTCGGCGACGCGCCTGTGGTGGATCATATCGATCTCAATATGGCCCCGGGCGAAGTCGTCGGTATTGTGGGTGAATCCGGCTCCGGTAAGAGCATTGCGATGCTCGCGGTGATGGGGTTGGTTGACCCTCCGGGCAGAGTGCGCGCAGATGAGATGCGCTTTAATGGTCAGAATTTGCTGCGACTGTCGCCGCGCGCGCGCCGGAAAATCATTGGCAAAGACATTTCGATGGTGTTTCAGGATGCGCAAGCGAGCCTGAACCCCAGTTATACGATTGGCATGCAAATCAAGGAAGTCTTGCGCACGCATGAGGGGCTGCACGGGCGCGCATTGCATGCGCGCACACTTGAGTTGCTCGATCAGGTCGGTATTCCGGACGCGAAAAACCGAATCGGCAGTTACCCGCATCAACTCTCCGGAGGAATGAATCAGCGCGTGATGATTGCGATGGCGATTGCCTGCAATCCAAAATTGCTGATTGCGGATGAGCCGACGACGGCGCTGGATGTCACCATTCAGGCGCAGATTATACGGCTGCTGATGGCGTTGCAAAAGCAGCGCGGCATGGCGTTGATTCTAATTTCACACGATTTGGCGGTGGTCTCGGAAGTGGTGCAGCGCGTCGTTGTCATGTACGCCGGTGAGATTATTGAAACTAACCGGGTGCCCGATATTTTCAAGACGCCGCATCATCCATATACCGAAGCGTTGCTCGCTGCGATTCCGGAGCGCAATTCCAGTGCGGCCCATCTGGCGGCGTTGCCAGGGTTAGTGCCAGGGCGCGAGGACCGGCCTTCTGGATGTCTGTTCGCACCACGCTGCCGCTATGTCACGGATGTTTGCTTGCCGCAGCGCCCTGAATACGCTGTGCATGCGACCGGACTGGTGCGGTGCATCCATCCGCTTCACTTTCAACCCTATGAATGCCCTGGAACCGCGTCATGAATGTTGTCTCCGCATTTACGCAGACATCTTCCACGCCTGTGCTCGTCGCAGAGCATCTCACCAAGCATTACCGGATCCGCCGCGGCCTGTTCGGGCACGGCGTTGTCAAAGCGCTGAATGATGTGTCGTTTTCATTAGAGGCAGGCAAAACGCTTGCGGTAGTGGGAGAGTCCGGCTGCGGCAAATCGACGCTCGCGCGGCAGCTGACGATGATCGAGACACCGACCTCCGGCCGGCTGCTGATCGATGGATGCGATGTCGCTCAGGCGGATCGCGCGCAGCGCGCCGCTCTGCGGCGGCGGGTGCAAATCGTGTTCCAGAATCCCTTTGCCTCGCTTAATCCGAGAAAAACGGTCGAAGCCACCCTGGCTGAACCGCTGATCGTCAATACCTCGTTGAACACTCAACAACGCGCGGCGCGGATCGAAGCGGCGATGCAAGCCGTCGGTTTGCGATCCGAATATAGAAAACGCTATCCTCATATGTTTTCAGGCGGCCAGCGGCAAAGGATTGCGATCGCGCGCGCGATGATTCTTGAACCAGACATTGCTGTTGCCGATGAACCCGTTTCTGCGCTCGACGTTTCGATTCAAGCGCAAATTTTGAATCTATTTATGGATTTGCAGGAACGCTTCGGCACCAGCTATGTATTTATTACGCATAATTTGGCGGTTGCTAGACATATTGCGCATACAGTCATGGTCATGTATCTAGGCGGAATCGTTGAGTTTGGAGATACAAAGGCGTTATTTGAGCGCCCGCGCCATCCGTACACGCGGGCATTGATGTCTGCTGCGCCGATGATTCGAACAACTGAACGGATGGATGAAAGAAAAACACGCCTGGAGGGCGAGCTGCCATCGCCGCTCAATTTACCAGGCGGTTGTGCATTTCATCAGCGTTGTCCACACGCGGTCGAGCGCTGCCGCAGTGAAGTGCCACCACTACGCAACGTTGCGCAACGGCGCATCGCCTGTCACCGTGTAGAAGATCTGAGTGACACATAACACTTTGCGAGCGCATTCTTCAGCGGATTGCACGGCGCAACGATGCGCTCGGGCCGGTCGCAATCTCACTGAAAAATGCGCCAGTATGCGCGTGCTCAAGTGTTTCTCAACCCCATTGCAATGGGGCTGCATACTCTTCTATATTTGGGTAAGCCCGTTTGCAACGGGCGCGATCGCGAAGCGCTTGCCCAAGTTCTTCACTGCCACGGATTCGGCGCCTTCTACCCCTTCCTCTATTGTTGCAAAGTCGCGCGCGGCGCCGCATTTGCCATTTTATATCGCCCGCAAAGGACACATCACCTTTTACTTGCTCGGAACGCTACATGTCGGCGAAGCTAGTGATTATCCGTTCCCCAAGCGTTTCCGGCCGGCGATCCGGGCGGCGCTGAAGGCCTCTCCGATCCTTGCATTTGAACTCTCGCCAGACGATCTCATTCTTTCTCAGGATGATGTCCAGCGTTATGGGGGGTGTGCATATAGCTGTCTGCCGCGCCTCATATCGGCAACGCTATGGCGCCGGCTCGCGGCGCGTTTGCGCGGCAATCCAGCGGCGTTTGCTGAAATTAAGAAGACCCGCCCTTGGCTTGCCGCGCTGTTAATGGATACGCTGGCTGCAGTGGCGGCCGGTTTGCAGACTGAATACGGCACTGAGGCGCAACTGGAGAATGTCTATACGATGGGACGCATCGTCGGGCTTGAAACCCTAAACGAGCAAATACTCGCTTTCGCTCGCCTAAGCCGCGCCGAGCAATCAGAAATGCTGGCGCAAAGCCTTGCACAAACCCCTGAACAAAGCGCAGCCGATATGCGCGAATTGTATCTCCTGTGGCGGGCTGGAGATGCGGACCAACTGGCGGTTTGGCAAACCAAAATGACTGGAAAACTGGCGCATTCACGGCTGATCTCCGAGGCGATCGATGAAAAAACGCTCTACCAGCGCAACCGGCGTTTTACAGCGCGTCTTCTTTTAATGGCCGAGCCTGAAGTGCCGTTATTCGCTGCTATCGGCGCATTGCATCTAGGCGGACCGCGCGGTGTGCTGGCGTTGCTGAGGCAGCACGGGTTTGATGTTCAACCTGGATAAGCAGAAATAGACCCGGCCCCTCGCTGCAGTTTGCGGGCAGGTTCTAAAGATGCTGATCAAGAAAAGCCGCCAGTTTAGTTTTTGAAGGAGCGCCTACGATTTGTTCGACAACCGCGCCGTTCTTAAACAGAATGAGCGTTGGAATGCCGCGTACGCCGAACCGTGCAGCCGTTGCTGGATTTTGTTCAACATTGATTTTTGCGATCTGCACGCGTGCGCTGTAAGTCCGCGCAAGTTCTTCAAGAATAGGGGCAATCTGCTTGCAAGGACCGCACCATTCCGCCCAGAAATCCAGTAGAACGGGCTGGCCGGCTTGGAGGACATCGCTTTCAAAGGAGGCATCGCTGACGGTTTTAATTGTGTTGTGTTCGCTCATGGTGGCTTTGTTCGTATTCTCAATGGATAAACAAGTAAGATGAATTTATCACAATAATATGAATAAAAGCGCCTGAAGAGTGTATAGGGCGCATGCAGTGATATGAACCATACCTGTCCCTTTAAAACGATTGCGCTGGTTGGCCGCACGAATATTCCAGATTTACGCGCATTGCTGACCCTGCTTGCCCGCTGCATCCGGCAGCGCGGCTTTGAGGTCGCTTGTGAGACGCAGACGGCGCGCGCCGCCGGTTTAACCGAATATCCGCAGCTTCCGGCGAGCGAAATCGGCGCGCGTGCGGATGTTGCGGTTGTGATTGGCGGCGATGGCACGATGCTGAGGGCAGGGCGTCAGTTGGCGCCGTATGGCACGCCCTTGATTGGCGTCAACCACGGACGGCTCGGCTTTATCACCGATGTTCCAATCCGTGACATGCTGCGCGTGGTCCCTGAAATGCTTGCGGGCCAAGTTGTACGCGAAGAACGGACGTTACTGGATGCGCGCGTGCTGCGCGCAGGCGCGCCGATTTATCATACGCGCGCCTTCAATGACGTCGTCGTGAATCGCAGCGGTATTTCCGGCATGGTGGAATTGAGCGTGCACGTGGACGGTTGCTTTATGTACCGGCAGCGTTCGGATGGTTTGATTGCTGCAACACCGACCGGTTCAACCGCTTACGCTTTATCGTCACAGGGACCGATTCTGCATCCGCAGCTGGCGGGCATCGTATTGGTGCCAATTGCACCGCACACTTTATCGAACCGCCCCATTGTTCTGCCGGATAGTGTGCAGATTGAGATTCAAATCGTTGACGGGCGTGAAATGAACGTGAACTTCGACACTCACTCGTTTACCGAGCTTCAGCTGGAAGATGTCGTCGAAGTGCGCCGCTCGCGTTATACCGTGCCGTTTCTGCATCCAGCTGGCCATAGTTATTACGCCACATTGCGCGGCAAACTGGGCTGGCACGAACAACTTTCGCGCGCCGCGCGCTGTCCAGATTCAGACTGAAATGCTGCGCCGCTTATCGATTCAAGATTTTGTGATTGTGACCGCGCTCGAAATGGAATTCGGGGCGGGGTTTACCGTGTTCTCCGGCGAGACGGGCGCGGGCAAATCCATTTTAATCAACGCACTCTCTTTGCTATTGGGGGCGCGCGCCGAAGCCGGCGTTGTCTGCGCAGGTTGCACGCGCGCGCAATTGAGCGCGGAGTTTGCGCTCCCCGAMCCCGCCCGCCGCTGGTTGGCGACGCAGGCGCTGGATACGGATTCTGAACCCGACACCGTGCAGCTGCGGCGCGCGATTGATGCAAATGGCCGGTCGCGCGCGTTCATCAACGGCACACCGGTGGCGCTCGCGCAGATGCGTGAAATCGGCGCTTTTCTGGTCGATATTCACGGTCAACACGCGCATCAGCAATGGCTGCACGCGCGTGCGCAGCGCGCATTGCTAGACGCTTATGCGAATGCGCAATCGCTCGCAGAGGAAACGGCCCAAGCATGGCGCGCCTGGCGCGCAGCGCTTGACGCGGTGCAGCGCGCACAAACCGCGGCGCATGAAATGCAGCGGGAGCGGGAGCAGCTGATTTGGCAATTGTCTGAATTGGACGCACTTGCGCCTGCGCCGCACGAATGGGAGGCCGTGAATGCCGAGCATCGGCGCTTATCGCATGCGGCTGATTTGACCGCTGGATTGCACAGCGCGCTCGATGCGCTGTTTAGTGCCGATGACGCGCTGCTTGCGCGTCTAGGCGCATTCATCGCGCGCATGCGCGAACTGGCGCGGATAGACAACGCGCTGAATGATGCGCTTGCAGCGCTTGAGTCGGCTGAAATTCAGTTGCGCGAAGCGGTCTATACATTGAAACACTATTCACGCAACGTCGAACTCGATCCGCAACAGCTCGCGCAGATTGAAGCGCGGCTTGACGCGCTTCACGCGTGCGCCCGCAAACTGCGCGCACCGCCGCACACATTGTCCGACGCGCACGCCGTGCTTCGCACGCGTCTGGCCGCGCTTGACGCGGCGGTCGATGTCGATGCGCTGCAAGCCGCATGCGCGCGGGCGAAGGAGAGGTACAACGATGCTGCGCGGCGTTTGTCCAACGCGCGCGCGCAGGCCGCGCGCGCATTGAGCGAGGCGGTCACTCAAAGCATGCAAACGCTCGCGATGGCCGGAGGATGCTTTGAAGCGGCACTGATTCCATTGGCTGAAGGCAATGCGCACGGGCGAGAGCAAGTTGAATTTCGCGTGGCCGCGCATCCAGGCGCGCCGGTGCGCGCGCTCGCAAAAACGGCCTCCGGCGGCGAACTGGCCCGGATTGGTTTGGCGTTAGCCGTCATTGCCAGCACTGCAGATCCGACCCCAACGTTGATTTTTGATGAAGTCGATAGCGGCATCGGCGGKGNSSKGGSKGAAGTCGKGGGCCGGCTGCTGCGCCAGCTTGCGCAGCGCCGTCAGGTGTTGTGCGTCACGCATCTGCCGCAGGTCGCCGTATGTGCCACCATCCATTGGCGCGTCGCTAAGGAACGCGGAGATAACCATACCGTCAGCCATATTGACCCGTTGGATCAAGCCGGACGGATTGAGGAAATCGCCCGCATGCTGGGCGGCGTCCAAATCACTCAAACGACTCGCCGGCATGCGGAAGAAATGCTCGCGGCAGGAAAATGAGATGTTGTTGATGATCGATCACTATGATTCATTCACCTACAACCTGGTTCAGTACTTCGGCGAGTTAGGCGAGAGGGTGCGAACGGTGCGCAATGATGAAATCACCCTCGATGAAATCGCCGCGCTGAAGCCAAGCCGCATTTGTTTGTCGCCGGGGCCGAGCGATCCGCGGCATGCTGGCATCACACTTGATGTGGTGCGCGCATACGCGGGTCGGATGCCAATACTCGGCGTTTGTCTAGGGCATCAGGCGATTGGCGCAGCGTTTGGCGGCCGCGTCGTGCGCGCGCAATCGATCATGCACGGCAAAACCAGCGCAATTGAAACCAATGGCCGCGGCGTATTCGCCGGTTTGCCGAAGCGTTTTATGGTGACGCGCTACCACTCGCTCGCGCTTGAGCGCGCGCGTTTACCCGTGTGTCTCGAAATCACCGCATGGACTTCGGACGGCGAAATTATGGGCGTGCGGCACGCGCATTATCCGATTGAAGGCGTGCAGTTTCATCCTGAATCGATTTTGAGCGAGTATGGTCATGCGTTGCTGAAGAATTTCTTGTGCAACGCGGCGGCAGCGTAGTCATGACGTTCATCCAAATGCTCAATGCGGCGTGGCGGCGGACCGGCTCCATGCTGTGCGTCGGTCTTGATCCGGAACCGGCGCGTTTTCCGCCGCCGCTTGCAGGCCGCGCCGATGCAATTTTTGAATTTTGCCGCGCCATTGTCGATGCAACCGCACCCTATGCATGCGCCTTCAAGCCGCAAATCGCCTATTTCTCGGCGTATCGCGCCGAAGCGCAACTGGAAGCGCTGATTGCGTATATCCACGCGCAGTATCCGGGCATTCCGGTCGTTCTGGATGCGAAACGCGGCGATATTGGCAGTACGGCGGCGCTCTATGCGCGCGAAGCCTTTGAGCGCTACCGCGCCGATGCGCTGACCGTGAATCCCTATCTCGGCGGGGATTCGATCGTGCCGTACTTTGCGTATTCGGATAAAGGCGTCATTGTGCTCTGCCGCACATCCAATGCGGGCGGTGCCGAGGTGCAGCTTCAAAGGGTGGGGGATGCTTGCCTCTATCAGATCATTGCGCGGCGCGCGGTTGAGCAATGGAATACGAACGGGCAATTGGGTCTGGTGGTCGGCGCGACTTTTCCAGCAGAAATCGCTGCGGTGCGCCGGATTGCGGGCGATGAAGTGCCGCTGCTGGTGCCGGGCGTTGGTGTGCAGGGCGGAGAAATAGGTGCGGCGGTTCAGGTTGGCCGTACGCGACAGGGCGCAGGTCTGTTGATCAATGTATCGCGTGCGGTTCTATATGCGGGAAATGGGGCGGACTTCGCGCTTGCTGCCGCGCGCACGGCGCAGCGGATGCGCGATGCGATCAATATTTACAGAGGATTTTCTTGCTTAAATTGAAATATCCCGCTTCAACATCGATGATAATGTCTCATCCACAGAAGAGGGTATCTGGCATTGCAAGACTCGTCTGTTGATCGCTAGTTCGCATACTTGCTCATCGGGAGGAATGTTATGAACTCTGTTATGCCATCTGTTTCTCGCCGCCATTTCCTGCTCACAGGCGCGGCTGCTTTATCCGCCTCTGCTGTGCCGCTGAGCCGCGCTTTCGCAGCATCGGAGGAAAATTCGAAGCCGCAAAATGCAATCACGCCGGACGCGGCTTTGCAGCGCTTAATGGAAGGCAATGCGCGTTATGTGTCAAATATATTGAAGAATAAGGATTTTTCGGCGGGCCGCGCGGCCCGCGCGAAAGCGCAGCACCCGATTGCGGCGATTCTAGCGTGCGCGGATTCGCGCGTTGCGCCCGAGCTGGTGTTTGATCAAGGCCCAGGCGATCTTTTTATGGTCCGTCTGGCGGGTAATTTTGTGAATGAAGATGGCTTAGCCAGTCTGGAATATGCAATCAAATTTTTATCCGTCCCTCTTGTGATGGTTTTGGGACATAGCAACTGCGGCGCGGTCAAGTCTGCTTTACAAATCATCAAGGAAAATACCGTGCTGCCTGGGCATTTGCCTCAGCTTATCAAGTCCATCAAGCCAGCCGTAAAGAATGTTAAAAAAATAGACCCTTCCGCGCCGGATTTAGTTGAACGCGCGACAGTTGAAAATGTCCGGCTGAATGTTCAACGTCTCGAAACCGCCGAGCCGATCTTCAAGCGTTTTATCCAGCAAGGAAAAATCAAAGTCGTCGGGGCTGTGTATGATATTGGAACAGGCAAAATCCGCTTGATAGAGGAAGCGCGCTCTTTGAGCTGATGGACTGCCTATTGCTTTTCCCCGCTCTGAGCTTTTGCGCAACGCTCTTCTTAACCCTCCCCTCAAATTACACCCCCGCTCTCTCCCAAAGGAAAAGGCCTTCAGGTAGAGCGGGCGTTTCCACAGGATTCTTCTCTTACAAAAGTTATACTTATCGTATATAGTTTATAAATATCAAGCGGGGGATTCAGTTTGATCTGTACATCATTGGCATTTAGTTAAAGCGGTTCTTCAGAAAATTCTTGCATATTCCTTGATATCAGGCGAGATCAAAAAAATATGAATTGTCAAGGATTATCAAGATCAAAAATTTAGGGGCGCTCTATGTCTACTGTTCTGATAATGGCAGCTTCTTGTTGATACAAGCTCATAGGGTTGAGAATTTATGCTAGAACAGGATCTTTCATACCTTCAGCCAGATAAACTGGGGCCGTGGGGCACTTATCTGCAACAGATCGATCGGGTTGTCCCCTATCTTGGGAAATTATCCCGTTGGATTGAAACACTGAAGCGTCCCAAAAGGTCGATGATTGTCGATGTGCCGGTTGAGCTCGATGACGGGACCATCGCGCATTTTGAAGGGTACCGTGTTCAGCACAACACTTCGCGCGGCCCCGGTAAAGGCGGGGTGCGTTTTCATCAAGAGGTCACTCTGTCGGAAGTGATGGCGCTCGCGGCCTGGATGTCCATTAAGAACGCCGCCGTCAATTTGCCATACGGCGGAGCGAAAGGCGGCGTTCGCGTCAATCCCCATACGCTTTCCAACAAAGAAATCGAGCGCATCGCACGCCGCTATACCAGTGAAATCAAAATGGTGATCGGGCCGAATAGCGATATCCCGGCACCAGATGTGAATGCCAACGAACAGGTGATGGCGTGGATGATGGATACCTATTCGATGCATCAGGGGCGCACGGTGATGGGCGTCGTAACGGGCAAGCCGGTTGCGCTTGGCGGCAGCCTGGGCCGCAAAGAAGCGACGGGGCGCGGCGTCTTTATCGCGAGCAGTGAAGCGGCGCGTCGGAAAGGGCTGGATATTGCGGCAGGCGCGCGCGTCGCCGTGCAGGGTTTTGGCAATGTCGGAAGCGTTGCGGCGCGGCTGTTCAACGAAGCGGGGGCAAAAGTGATTGCGATCCAGGATCATACGGGGACGCTTTATCAGCCAACCGGTATCGATATCATACAACTGCTGACGCATGCCGCGCGGCATGGCGCTATTGCGGGTTTTGAAGGTGTGCAAACACTCAATAGCGAAGAGTTCTGGGAACTTGAGACGGATCTTCTGATTCCCGCCGCGCTTGAAGGACAAATTAGCGAGAAAAACGCGCCGCGCATCCGGACAAAAATTATCGTGGAAGGCGCGAACGGCCCGACGACACCGGCGGCCGACGACATTCTGAACGAGCATGGCATTCTTGTGATTCCGGACGTGATTGCAAACGCGGGAGGGGTCACCGTTTCATATTTTGAATGGGTGCAAGACTTTTCAAGTTTTTTCTGGACCGAAACTGAAATTAATCACCGCCTTGAGCGGATCATGTGCGATGCATTTGCCGCCGTATGGCAAGTGGCTCAAGAGCATCGCGTCTCAGTGCGCACCGCTGCCTACATTGTGGCGTGTACACGTATTTTAATGGCGCGTGAAATGCGCGGGCTGTATCCATAAATACTCGATCTGTGTATTCCAAGCGCTTTTCCAAAAGAAAGGGAGATTTCTATGAAGCTCAAGAGAATTGTTTCTTTATGTGTCGTATTTGGATGCTTGGTGACTGGCGGCGCGAATGCGCAGTCACAATTAGACGATACCCTTCAAAAAATCAAGAAATACAAGGTGATTGCGGTTGGACATCGGGAATCATCGATTCCCTTTTCGTATTATGCGCAGCACCAGAAAGTGGTGGGTTATGCGCATGATATTGAGATGAAAATTGTCGATGCCGTTAAGCAGGAACTCAAACTCGACAAATTGAACGTGAAGATGATGCCGATTACTTCACAAAACCGGATTGCACTGCTTCAGAATCGCACCATTGATTTTGAGTGCGGCTCGACAACGCACAATCTCGAACGGCAAAAACAAGCCAATTTTTCAAATTCATTCTTTATCGTCGGTACGCGTTTACTCACTCGTAAGGATTCCGGCATCCAAGACTTCCCAGACCTAAAAGGCAAAATAGTGGTGACGACCGCAGGCACGACATCCGAACGCATTCTAAGAACGATGAACGCCAAGAAAAAAATGGGCATGTCTGTGATTAGCGCGAAAGATCATAGCGATGCCTTTTTGATGCTGGAAACAAAGCGCGCTCAGGCGTGGATGATGGATGATGTATTGCTTGCCGGCGACCGCGCCAAAGCGAAAAAGCCGCAAGACTTCGTGATTGTTGGAACGCCGCAGTCATATGAAGTGTACGGCTGCATGTTGCGTAAAAATAATCCTGAATTCAAGCGCATTATGGATGCGACGATTGCACAGCTCCAGAAATCCGGCGAAGCGGAGGCGCTTTACAAGAAATGGTTCGAGTCGCCTATTCCACCGCTGGGCATCAATCTCAATTTTCCAATGATTGATCAACTCAGGGCGCTCTTTGAGAACCCGAACGATCAGGTGATGAACTAAGGTTTCAGATTTGATGAGTTATCACTGGGACTGGGGCAATCTGCTCAGCGCTGTACCGACGGGTGACCCGACGACCTATCTGGGCTGGCTCATCGCTGGCTTAGAATTCACCCTTGCAGTGTCATTGTCTAGCTGGGTGATCGCATTGCTCGCAGGTTCATTATTCGGCGTGATGCGTACCTTGCCGAACCGAGGTTTGGCAAGCGTTGGCGCTGTTTATACGGCTATTTTCCGTAATATTCCATTGATTGTGCAGTTTTTTATTTGGTACTTGGTTATCCCCGACCTTGCGCCGCCCATATTGGGGATGTGGTTCAAGCAATTGCCGCCGGTTGTCCAGTTCTTCTCAGCATCGATCATTTGTCTGAGTTTGTTTACCGGCGCGCGCGTGTGTGAACAAGTGCGCGCGAGCATCGAAGCCTTGCCGCGCGGCCAGAAAGCGGCAGCGTATGCGCTTGGATTGACCTTGCCGCAAACGTACCGCTATATCTTGCTGCCGAATGCTTACCGTATCATCGTGCCGCCGCTGACTTCCGAATTACTCAATACCTTCAAAAACTCAGCCGTCGCTTCAACCATCGGCTTGCTGGAGCTTTCCGCGCAGGCGCGTCAAATAGTGGACTATACCGCGCAGGCTTATGAAGCCTTCATTTCGGTAACGTTCGCATATTTTTTAATCAATATCATGATGATTATCCTGATGAGCTGGATCGAGAAAAAGTCACGCTTGCCGGCCTATATCGGGAGACCATAAATGTACGCGTTCGAGTGGAGCAGCATTCCGGCTGCGTTGCCCACGCTCGGCGCGGGCGCTCTAATCACGCTCCAAATCACGGGCGTGGCAGTCGTAGCGGGTATTCTGTGGGGGACGTTGCTTGCCGCTTTCCGTCTTTCAGGGATTAAACTGCTCTCATGGTGTGCAACGCTCTACGTCACCTTCTTCCGTTCAATCCCGCTGGTGATGGTGCTGCTATGGTTTTTCCTGATCGTGCCGCACGTGTTGCAGACACTGTTCAATTTGTCGCCGAATGTCGATATCCGTTTCATTTCCGCGCTGGCTGCATTTTCATTATTTGAAGCCGCGTATTATTCGGAAATCATTCGCGCCGGCATTCGCAGTGTGCCGCGCGGACAGATGGACGCCGCCAAAGCCTTAGGCATGCACTATGGTCAGTCGATGCGCCTGATTATATTGCCGCAGGCGTTCCGCGCGATGGTGCCGTTGCTGTTGACGCAGGGCATCGTCCTGTTTCAAGACACTTCCTTGGTCTATGTGATTGGCCTGGCTGATTTTTTCCGGACCGCATCGAATATCGGCGATCGTGACGGCCGCCCGGTTGAAATGATTCTATTTGCAGGGGCCAGTTATTTTGTGATCTGTGCGTTGGCCTCAAGCCTGGTTGCCCGCTTTGAAAAAAGAGCCGCAAAATGATTTCAATTCAAAATGTGTCGAAATGGTATGGGAAGGTTCGCGTGTTGAATCATTGCAGCACTGAAGTCCGTAAAGGCGAAGTGGTCGTCATATGCGGTCCGTCCGGCTCTGGAAAATCCACCCTGATTAAAACGGTCAATGGCCTTGAGCCGGTGAATGAGGGCGCAATCACGGTCAATGGGCAAATCGTGGATGCGCGTCAAACGAATTTGTCAAAGTTGCGCGCAAAGGTCGGGATGGTTTTCCAGCATTTTGAACTCTTTCCGCATCTATCGATTATTCGGAATCTGACACTCGCGCAGATCAAGGTGTTAGGCCGGAGTGAGGAAGAAGCGACGGACAAAGGAATGCGGCTGTTGGATCGCGTCGGCTTGCGCGCGCATGCGGATAAATATCCGAGCCATTTATCCGGCGGACAGCAGCAGCGCGTTGCGATTGCACGCGCGCTCTCAATGGATCCGATTGCGATGTTGTTTGACGAACCGACTTCGGCGCTCGATCCGGAAATGATTAATGATGTGCTCGATGTGATGGTCGAACTCGCGCACGAAGGGATGACGATGATGTGTGTCACGCATGAGATGGGCTTTGCAAAGAAAGTCGCGCATCGGATGATTTTTATCGATCATGGTTCGATTCTCGAAGATGTACACAAAGAAGAATTTTTTGAGCATCCGAAAACGGATCGCGCCAAGGAGTTTCTTGCAAAAGTCCTGCATTAAACGCGTGCGCACTGTGGTTACACAGCTTATAAATAAGCGTGTCGGTTTGGGCGCAAATTTCCGATTGCTGAAATATTAGGGGGCATGGAAATGAATTCCAAGCAGATTCAAGTGATTGTCGCGGATGACCATCCTGTCGTGATCGCAGGCTTGACCAAGGTGCTGGAAAATCTTCCCAATTGCACAGTGGTCGCCGCAGTTCGTTCTGTTAAAGAGATGTTCGACGCGCTTGCGCAGACGCATTGCGACGTATTGATCTGCGACTTTTCATTTGACAGAGATCCTGAGCCGGATGGTTTGATGATGTTCGAAAAAGTGGTGCGCCGTTTTCCGGATGTCAAAGTCATCGTCGTCTCGCAGCATGACGATCTGGCGCGGGTCAAACGCATAATGACCTCTGGCGGCTGGGGTTTTGTCAGCAAATCCAGCGCGATTCAGATATTGCCTTTCGCGATTGAAGAGGTGCTGCGCGGGGTGAAATACGTCGATCCTGAGACATCGAAGATGTTAGTCGGCTATATGTTGGATGCCGGAGGCGTCAACCGGCCGGCTGACACATTGCTCTCGGGACGTGAAATGGAGGTCATGCGGCATTATGTTCAAGGCATGAGCATCACGCAGATCGCACAGCGTGCAAAACGCAGCATGAAAACCATCAGCGCTCAGAAACAGAGTGCGATGAAAAAGCTCGGCGCAAGAAACGATGTGGAATTGATCGATATTTTTAAACAAATGGATAGCCGCAGCAATTAGCGCATTTTTCAGCTCATGAAAAATGCGCTGGAATATTCTGGATCGAATTAGGAGGATTAAGTATCTTCCTGAGCGCTGAATAACTGTCGCAGTTCGCCGGACTGCGCCATTTCCGCCATAATATCCACGCCGCCGATAAACTCTCCGTTCACATAGAGCTGGGGAATCGTCGGCCAGTTGGAAAATTCCTTCACACCCTGACGGATCGCCTCATCTCTTAGTACATCAACGGTATGAATACGCTTGGCCCCGCACGCCTTCAAAATCTGAACCGCGCGGCCCGAAAACCCGCACATCGGAAACTGCGGCGTTCCTTTCATAAAGAGCACCACCGGATGCTCGGCAATCAACTGCTGGATGCATTGTTGTGTATTCATAGCGATTCAATCTCAATCTAAATTTTTCAAAAATTGGGCGCCTTTTCAAATCGCATTGCAACGCCGCCGCTGACGCGCTCGATCCATGCCAAATCACGCATTGAACGCACTTGCGTAAAACCGTGCGCCGCTAATTTGGCCCGAACGGCATTTGCTTGATCATAGCCGTGTTCAAGCCAGAGCGCGCCGCCTTTTTTGAGATATTTGCATGCGCCTGCCATTACCGTTTTGAGCGCTGTTAAACCATGCGCGCCGTCCGTGAGCGCGCGGCGCGGTTCAAAGCGCAGATCGCCTGTGCGCAGATGGGGATCATCCACCGCTAAATAAGGCGGATTACTGACGATCGCGTCGAACTGCATATCGAGACCGGTCAACGCCTGATACCAGTCTCCGGCGATAAAACGCAGTGCTCCGCCGCAGCGGCGGCTAGACAACAAGCGCTGCGCGTTCAGTGCAGCCAGCGCGAGCGCTCGGCGCGAATCGTCGGTTGCAATGATCGATGCCTCCGGGCGCTGATGCGCGATAGCAATCGCAATCGCGCCGCTGCCGGTGCCTAAATCCAGCACGCGCGGCGCCTCTATCGATACAATGGCATTCAGCGCGCACTCCACCAGCAATTCTGTTTCGGGACGCGGAATCAATACATCGGGCGTGATCTCAAAATCAAGCCCAAAAAATTCGCGTTTTCCGACCAAATAGGCGATCGGCTCCCCGTGATAGCGTCGTTGTTCCAAATGCCGGAAGACGTTGACCTGAGCTGGAGGGAGCGCCTCATGCGCGCGTGTCATCAACTCAGTGCGCGGCCAGCCCAGCGCATGCGCGAGCAAAATACGCGCATCGGCAGCGTCCAATGTGGATGCGCGCAATAGATCGCCCGCGGTGACGCCGTTATTCATCGTCATTGGCCGCGAGCAGTTCCGCCTGATGTTCACTGACGAGCGCGTCGATCAATGCATCGAGTTCGCCGTCGAGGATGGCATCGAGTTTGTACAGGGTCAGATGGATACGATGATCGGTCATGCGGCCTTGCGGGAAGTTATAGGTGCGGATGCGTTCGGAGCGGTCTCCGGAGCCGATCAAACGCTTGCGCGTAGCCGAAATCGCGCTGTTCTGTGCCTGGATCTGCCGGTCCTTCAACCGTGCGGCAAGCACTTGCAGCGCACGCTCCCGGTTCCGGTGCTGCGAGCGATCGTCCTGGCATTCAACGACCAGTCCGGTGGGCAAATGTGTCATACGCACCGCCGAATCGGTTTTATTGACGTGTTGGCCGCCCGCGCCGGACGCGCGGAAGGTATCGATCCGCAGATCGGCCGGGTGAATATCCACTTCGCCGATTTGATCCACTTCCGGCAACACCGCAACGGTACAGGCCGAGGTATGGATGCGTCCTTGCGCTTCGGTTTCCGGCACGCGCTGCACGCGATGCCCGCCTGATTCAAATTTCAGACGCGAATACGTGCCATCTCCGGCAATCCGCGCAATCACTTCTTTATAACCGCCGGATTCAGACCCACTTTCAGAAAGAATTTCGACTTGCCAGCGCTGGCGTTCGGCGTAGCGCAAATACATCCGCAATAACACGCCTGCGAACAGCGCGCTTTCCTCGCCGCCTGTGCCGGCGCGGATTTCAACAAAAATATTGCGCGCATCGTTCGGATCTTTAGGAAGAAGCAGGGTCTGCAACTTCGCTTCAAGCTGCGCCATTCGATCACGCGCTGCGCGCGCTTCGTCTGCAGCAAAATCCCGCAATGCGGGGTCGTTCAACATGTTGCACGCCGTCTGTTCGTCGGAGTGCGCTTGCCGCCATTGCGCATAGCGTTCAACCAGCGGCGCCAGTTCGGCATGCTCGCGTGTCAAGGCGCGGTATCCATCGAGATTCGATGTGACATCTGCCTGGCTCAGCATTTGATTCAGTTCATCGAGCCGCTGCGAGATCTGCTCGAGTTTGTGGCGCATACTTTCTTTCATGCGTCTAGAGGATTTTTTTCTAGAGATATGTCCAACAATTGTGCAAAGCGTACGCGCTCATCGTCGTGCATCTGAGTGAAAGCACGGGTCGGAGCGTGCAATAAAGTATGGGTCAAAGCATATGAGAAGGCTTCAAGGACAGCCTTGGGCGCTTCTCCGCGTGCGAGTTTTTGCTGTGCGCGGAGAAGCGCAGAGATGCGCAGGCGGTGCGCTTCATTGTGCAATTTGCAAATCACCGGCGCGCTGCGGCGCGCATCCATCCAGCGCATAAAGCGCTCTACGTGCGTCTCGATGATCGCTTCCGCCTGTGTGGCTGCGGCTTGACGCTGTGCATGACCTTTCTGTACGGCTGCGCCTAAGTCGTCCAAGGTATAGAGAAACACATCCTGCAATTGCGCGACTTCCGCCTCGATGTCACGCGGCACCGCAAGATCGACCATCAACATCGGCCGCCGTTTGCGGGCGCGCAGCGCGCGTTCAACCGCGCCTAAACCAATAATTGGTAAAGCGCTCGCTGTACACGACACAACGATATCGAATTCATGAAACCGCGCGGGCAAAGCAGCGAGTGCAATGGCCGTCCCATGCACGCGTTCGGCTAATTTCAGACCGCGTTCGACGGTACGATTAGCGATCACCAGAGTATGCGGATGCTGCGCGGCAAAATGCGTTGCGCATCCTTCAATCATGGTCCCGGCGCCAATCAGCAATACGCGCTGGCTTGACCATTGTTCAAAAATGCGCTGCGCGAGCCGCACGGCGGCGGATGCGATTGAAACCGAATGCGCGCTAATTTGGGTTTGTCCACGCACCTCTTTTGCGGCTGAAAAACTGTGCTGGAATAAGCGGTTCAAATAGACGCCGAGCGCGCCCGTATCAAGCGCCGCGCGCGCTGCCGCTTTCAGCTGGCCGAGAATTTGCGTCTCTCCCAGTACCATCGAATCCAATCCAGATGCAACGCGAAAGGCATGACGGACCGCATTGGAATGCGGATGCGTATAAAGGTGCGGCGCCAATTCGCTCACCGGAATCCGGTGATAGGCGGATAACCAGCGTGCAGCGCATTGTAGATAGCTGGCGTCTATTGGAATATGCATGGAAGATGTGTTGTCCGTCAGAGCGGCGCCGTAAATTTCAGTCCGGTTGCAGGTGGACAAAATAGCCGCCTCAGCGAGCGGCGCGGTAGCTTGGCTGGATGAGTGATCTGCGCTCCAGTGTGCTCTGAGCATCTGCAACGCGGATTTGATCTGCTCTAGCGGAAAAACAACGCGTTCGCGAAGTGCAACCGGCGCCGTACGATGGTTGATGCCGATAGCGAACAATTGCATGGAAAAGGAAACGCCAGCCTTGAATGAAACCCCTAATTATAGGCATTGCGCACGTTGTATAGATTGCCTGCCTATGAAACGGTGCCTCGGTAACCTCGGTAAATGAGCACTTGCCTAAACAAATGATTTGCTCATGATATTTTGTGATGCGCAATCCGCAGATCAAAATGCTCTGGCAGGGCGCGGCGATATTGGATGGCTTCAGCAATATGCATTGCGTCTGGTTGTTCAGCCGCGGCTAGATCGGCGATGGTACGGGCAACCTTGAGGACACGGTAATAGGTGCGCGCGGACCATCCGAGGCGCATCCCCGCTTTGTGCAGAAGCGCTTTGCCGGATGGACTAGGCTGGCACAAGCGTTCTATTTGAGGGTGAGTCAACGCGCGATTGGAACATTGCTGCCGCTCTATCTGGCGCGCGTAAGCAGCCTGAACCCGCGCGGCGACTACGGCGCTGGTTTCAGCAGCCGGATGGTCAACCAGTTCAGCGGGTGCAAGCGCTGGCACTTCGATTTGAAGATCAATCCGTTCCATTAAGGGGCCGGAAAGTTTGCGCTGATAGCGCGCCACCGCGTTGGGCGTGCAGCGGCATCGTCCGCTGGCATCTCCAAGCCACCCGCACGGGCATGGATTCATCGCCGCGACTAACTGGCATGCCGCAGGAAATTCGGCGCGCCGCGCGGCGCGCGAAAGGGTGATCAAGCCTGTTTCTAACGGTTCGCGCAGCATCTCAAGCGCGCGCCGGTCGAATTCCGGGAGTTCGTCCAAAAACAGTACGCCATGATGGGCCAGCGTGATTTCACCTGGATGCGGGGGATTTCCTCCGCCTGCCAGCGCGGCGGCGCTGGCGCAATGATGCGGCGCGCGAAATGGACGGCGCCGCCATTGCGCAAGCGTAAACCCGCTGGTGCTGGCACTCAGTAATGCGGCGGAAGTCAATGCTTCTTCGTCGGTCATCGGCGGCAAAATGCCCGCCAGACGCATCGCTAACATAGATTTTCCGGCGCCAGGCGGGCCGATCATTAATAAGTGATGCGCGCCCGCGGCGGCAATCTCAAGCGCACGCTTGGCTGCGCTTTGCCCGATCACTTCGGACAGATCGGGAAACGGCTCGGCCAATGCGGTTGCGGCGGGTGCAACCGGCCGTAATATTTGATCTGGAACGCCAGACAGATGCGCGCACAGAGTGAGAAGATCGGGCGCGCCGAAAACCGCGATGCCCGGGATCAGCGCCGCTTCAGCGGCATTGGTCAGCGGCAAATACAATTCCGGCCGCCCGGTATGCGCATCAGAGCGATGTTGAAATTGACGGGCTAAGCCGCAGGCCATTGCAAACGCGCCGCGGATCGGTCGCAGCATGCCGGTGAATGATAATTCACCGGCAAATTCCCTCGCTTGCAGCGCATCCAATGTCAATTGCCCGCTGGCCGCCAGAATGCCAAGCGCGATTGGGAGATCGAAATGACCGGACTCTTTAGGCAGATCGGCGGGCGCAAGGTTGACGGTGATACGGCGCAGCGGAAATTCAAAATGGCAGTTCTGAAGCGCGGCGCGCACCCGCTCCCGGCTTTCCCGAACTTCAAGGTCGGGTAATCCAACCATTGAAAAAGACGGCAGTCCATTTGTAAGATGCGCTTCGACCGTCACTTCGGGCGCGCTCGCCGCCGTTAACGCCCGGCTGCGCACAATGGCGATTGACATTCCATATTCCACTTCCTCGCCTTAGCGCATCCTGTTGTGCTTCTAGAAAACGCGCTCATGTTTTTTGGAGCGATTATTCTCCTCCTCGAATTGAGCCAGACGCCGCTCAAGCGCTTCGAGTTTTGCGCGCGTGCGCAAGAGGACTTGTGTTTGAATATCAAACGCTTCATGGCTGACAAATCCATATTTTGAGATGCGTTGTCTAAGCGTTGCTTTCAGATTCCGTTTGACATCCTGTACGGGCAGATTTTTGAGGATGCCAGCGACGGATTGCATATTTTGAAGTACTTTGTTCATTTTCATCGTTCGCCTGTAAAAGCTGTATGGAATCACTCTAGCACGAAGCTTTCGCGCCACCTATAAGCTTTTTACGGATTCGCCATCTGGCTAGAGCATTTTTAATGCGTTCTCAAACTGGACGCGTGTGGATGAGTGTGCGCGTCATCGAGCGATACATGGTGTGCACGCTGGATATGCTCTTTTTCAAATGGTTTTGTGCGCATGATCCGAACCACATCCGGATTGTTGCGCACGCGGCGCATCACACGCGCTAGATGCCCCCGGTCTTGAACTTGAATCAGCAGGCGTAAAACAGCCGATTTATGAACGAAATCTTCATCCATGGAGATATGCGCAATATTGGCGCCAGCGGAGGCGATATCCGCGGTGAGGCGCGCAAGAATTCCTTTCGATTGATGTACGAGCACATGGATCCGGACATCGAATAAACGGCCGGGCGCGGGCGCCCAGCTGACATCGATCCATTGGTTGGGATCACGCCGGTGAATCCGCCGCGCAACGCGGCAATCGGTCGTATGAATCGCCATCCCCAGGCCAATGCCGATGTATCCCATGATGTCGTCGCCTGGAATGGGATAACAGCACGTTGACCATTGCACCGACATCCCTTCAGCGCCGCTGACCGGCACGTGCATTTGGGCGCTGGAGCCAACATCCGGCATTTGCCCATCCATGGCCCGCGCGCCTGTATGTTCGTGACTGTGAATCAGGCATTTGATCCGTTTTGCGAAGACGACCGCCGCGCCCCGGCCTAAACCAATATCAGCAAAAATCTCGTTGACATCCCGATGACCGGTTTCGGCTAAGAGCTTTTTCCAGGTATTCGGCGGCAACTGCGCGAGCGATAAATGATGGCGCTTGAGCGCTCGATCCACGAGGTATTGTCCCAACTGCACGGATTCACCGAAGCACATTGTTTTTAAATAATGGCGAATCGCCGTGCGCGCTTTGCGGGTGCGCACAAAACCAAGCCAGGCGGGGTTCGGCTTGGCGTCGGGCGCGCTGATGACTTCGACAATATCGCCGCTTTGCAATTCCGTGCGCAATGGGAGTTTTTCATGGTTAATTTTGACTGCGACGCAATGATTGCCCAGTTCGCTATGCACTGAATAGGCAAAATCAAGCGCGGTTGCGCCGCGCGGCAACGACATGATTTCCGAATTCGCGGTAAACACATACACCGTATCTGGAAACAAATCGATTTTGACGTGCTCAAGAAACTCGCTGGCGTCGCCCGCCTCAAGCTGGATATCCAGCAATGACTTCAACCATAAGTGCGCCTGCTGCTGCATATCGCTTAAGCGTTCGCCATCGCCCTTGTAAATCCAGTGCGCCGCAACGCCCGCTTCGGCGATGGCGTGCATTTTGCGGGTCCGGATCTGAAATTCGATTGGCATACCGAACGGGCCGACCAGCGTCGTATGCAATGATTGATAACCGTTGATTTTCGGTACCGCAATATAGTCTTTAATTTTGCCGGGGACCGGTTTGTACAAAGCGTGCAGCGCCCCCATGCATAAATAGCATTCAAGCGGCTTTTCAACCACGATCCGGACGCCGTATACATCCAGAACTTGCGAGAATGAGCGTTGCTTGTCGCGCATTTTTTTATAAACGCTATAAATCGTTTTCTCGCGGCCAGTGACCTCGCAATCGATCCGCGCATTGGATAATGCATGTTTGACGGCTTCCAGCACTTTGCGGATCACTTCCCGGCGATTACCGCGCGTTGCTTTGACCGCTTTTTCAAGTGTCGCGTAACGATAGGGATAAAGATGCGCAAAACTGGCGTCCTGCAATTCCAGATAGGTCGCATTCAATCCAAGCCGGTGCGCAATCGGCGCGTAAATACCCAGCGTTTCGCGCGCAACGCGCAGACGCTTTGCTTCCGGTACCGCGTCCAGCGTGCGCATATTGTGTAAACGGTCAGCCAGTTTGATGAGCATCACGCGCACATCGCGCGCCATCGCCAGCATCATTTTGCGGAAATTTTCCGCCTGCACGTCTTTGCGGCGGCGCATCTCCATTTTGTCGAGCTTGGATAAACCATCAACCAGCTCGGCCACTTTCGTTCCAAAATGTCCGGTGAGCGCGGCCTTTGTGACGTCTTGATCTTCAATGACATCGTGCAGCAGCGCCGCCATAATGGATTGCGCATCCAAATGCCAGCGCGCGCAAATCTCAGCGACTGCAACGGGATGCGTGATATAGGGTTCGCCGCTTTGCCGGTACTGCCCAAGATGCGCTTGATCGCTAAACTGGAAAGCCGCTTTGACCGCTTCGATTTCAGATTTTTTTAAATACTTAGAGAGAAGTTCCGTGAGCGGCGCAAGTGAGACGACTGCCGCTTTACGCGGTTGTTCAGGCGCGGCGATTGACCCGAACAAATGCCGGGCGGAGAGTTGACGGGCAGTGCGAATAGCAGCGCGCAGCGGATGCCTTTCCGGTTCTAGTGAGGAAGCAGGACGCATATTCGCCTCCTAGGGGGGCTAAACGACACCGGCGCTTGAGTTGGCAGAAATTAGGACAACGTATAACGCGCCGGGTGCACGGATCTGGCTTTGCAAAAAAGCTCAGGTTGGCACTTTTTTCAACATTCCAATCCCGACTTGACCGCTGGCGATTTCGCGCAGTGCCATCACTGCCGGTTTGTTATGGCTGTTTAATTTAGGCGCATGGCCTTTCATCAGCTGGCGCGCGCGGCTGGACGCAACCAGAATCAGATCGAAAGGGTTGGAAATATAGCGCAGACAGTCTTCAATGGTAATACGAGCCATGACAAGATCGAGTAAGGTCGGAAATTTCAGTAACACATTATAAATAAGCGGCGGTATTTTATGATTAAAGGTCAATACACATCTGAGTGAAGAGATCTGCATGACGCAGTCGCACAGAGGCAAAGCGTAGCCGCATCGCGGTCACAATACTCTGTAGTTTCCTGAGCGCGTCCGGAAAGGAATCATTGATGACGACGAAATCGAATTCCCGTGCATGCGCCATCTCTCTTTGCGCTGCGCGCAGACGGCGTTTAATCGCCTCCGGCGCATCCTGGCCGCGTTTGTAAAGCCGTTCTTCAAGCGCTTCCAGTGAAGGCGGCAGGATGAAAATGCCGACTGCATGAGGGCACTCTTTACGTACATTCCGCGCACCTTGCCAGTCAATTTCGAGCAATATATCTTGACCGCGCCTCAAACGTTCTTCAATCCAGAGGCGCGCGGTCGCGTAATAATGACCGTGCACTTCAGCGCTCTCGATAAACTCACCGCGCGCTTGGCGCGTCAGAAACTCTTCCAGACTGACAAAATGATATTCACGCCCATTTGCTTCGCCCAGGCGCGGCGCGCGCGTGGTATAAGAAATCGACAAATGAAGCTGTGGATCTTGCTGAAGCAAGGCATTGACCAGCGTTGACTTGCCTGCTCCGGAAGGCGCAACAATGATAAACATATGGCCGCTCATGCGGGCATTACGGCGTGCGCTCGACGCGCAGATAGAGTTGAAAACGCTCATCGCGGTCGGCAGGCCGATGACCTTCCCAAACCTGTTTCCAGATCAACGGTGATAGGAGCGGCAGGGCATAGTAACGCGTACTCTGACGCAGGACAACATCGCAGCTCGGATTGTCCAAAGAAAAACGCATCCGGCCCAAATAAGCGAAGGACGCAAGCTGCGCATCGCCAACCTGCATTGGACGGATGCAGCGATAGTGCGCGGGCAAATGCGCTGAAATACGCATCGCAACGTCCCGATATGTGCGTCCGTCATTGACGAACGGCAGCCATAACGTCATCAATAGCACCCACATCAACGTCGTGCCCGCGCTGGACAGTACAACGCTGCGCCAAAGCGCTTTGGGATAGCAGGCCAGACGCCAGCGCGCCAGTGCGATCCAGCAGCCGGTTGCACTGAGGGCAATGACGCATGCCGGTGCATTAAAGTGCGCCTGAAACCCCGGCACAAGACGCGCTAAATTACGGGCGAGTGGCGGCGGAAAGCCTGTTTGCGCCGCAAGCCAGACCATCCAGACGAAAGCGGACAGCCCTGTAAAACTCAGTATCGCAAACCAGTCTATCGCGTTCATCGCGCCGCGTTTAAGGGTCGGTAGGCTAAATGCTGCAAGCACGGATAAGGCGGGCAAAAGCAGCAAGAAGAGCCGATTCGTCTGCACTGTCTGCAGACTGATGAGGACCAGCAACGGCAGAATGACAGACAACGGCACGGCAATATGCGGCGCGCGGCGCAGTCCCGACCAGCCATACCAAGACCAGATGGCCAAAGGCCAGGCGGGCCAAGCGAAGAGCGGTAGATTTTTGATGGCATATATCAGCGCGCGCGCGGGAAAAGCGCTGAAATGCGCGAAATTGCCAGTGCTCCAAGCGCGTAAGTAATGATGCGCAGCTTCTGGAACAGCAAACCAGACAGCGCCGAGCCAAAGGACAACCGAACCGAGCGCAATGGAAATCCCGATCTTGGATAAGGATGCCGGATGCAGTTCACGCGTGAACAACATCAACAAAACGCTGCCTAAAAACAGCGCAGCAGCAAGCGGTGGATTTGAAGCGAGCGCAAGCAAGCCCAGCGCGCTGCCCCACCAGAGCGCGCCTTGCACAGGGCGGTCGAGACTGCGAATCAAGCCGTAGAGCAACATCGAGACGCACGCAAATTGCGCGACTTCAGGCGTTGTTTCATGGCCGCGTTCTGCAAGACCGAAGCAGGCAAGCAAAATCAGCAGCGCGCCGTCGGCGAGCGTCCGGCCATAATCGCGCGGTGCAGGTTCGCCGCCAAATGCATATTTGAAGGGTTGCACTTCAGATCGACGCCCGAGCAAATAACTGCCGTACCAGACAAAAGCGCAACTGACGCAGAACAAAAGCGCCGTTGCAATGCGCGCGGCGTCCGCTGGGGCAAGCCAGAATGCAAAGACACGTATGGCGGCGGCGCCCAGCCAGTAGCCGAGCGGTCCGCTGTCGGTGATTTCTTTTCCCAGCAGATTAGGAAATAGCCAATCTCGCCATTCGCCATTCGCGAGCGTCCACATGACGCCGAATCCAGCGGCATCCTCATTTTTCCACGGATCGCGCCCCCACAGTCCGGATAAGGCATACACAACGCAGATCGCGCGCAGCATCCAGCGCGGCAAAACGGGCGTTGCAGAAGCGGTCAGACGGACGATGGCCGGCTTCATACGCGCCTTGCCGGGCCCGGGCGTGCGGGCAATTTAACAGTACCCGAAGCCAGCATCGTTCCAATCAGAATGATTGCGCATCCGAGAATCATTCGCAGCGTCACCCGTTCACAGAGAAAACACATGCCCCAAAGCGTGCCGAACATCGGCACGAGAAAAATGGACGACATCGCATAGGCGGCTCCGGCGCGTTTAACAAGCCGGAAATAGAGCATAAAGCCAATGCCGGTGCACAGTATGCCGAGCGCGCCGACGGCATGCCACGCCGCGGCGGAGACGGGCTGCGCGGGCCAGAATAAAAAGGCGAGCGGTAACAATACAAGCGCAGCGGAAAAATGTCCGCCGAAGGCAATAACGCTT
Organism: Candidatus Glomeribacter gigasporarum; assembly: GCA_001684025.1. Taxonomy (GTDB): domain Bacteria; phylum Pseudomonadota; class Gammaproteobacteria; order Burkholderiales; family Burkholderiaceae; genus Glomeribacter; species Glomeribacter gigasporarum_A. The sequence continues at coordinate 50,348 of LXRJ01000001.1, forward strand.
GGCAGAACATGCGTCAACCGCTGCTTTGCGTAATTCGCGGAAAATCCATAGCACAACGTCGCGCCAAGCGTCGCAATGATGGCAATCCATGCCGAAAGACTGTGTTCGCCGCCTTTGCCATCCCCAACTAGAGTGACAACGCCGGCGAGCCCAATCAATAATCCCGCGGCCTGAAGCCAGGTCAGCGGAATGCGCAGCCACAGATACGCAATCAGCGCGCCCCAAAGCGGCGCGGTTGCATTCAGAATCGACTCAAAACCGGCGCTTAAGGTCAGCATTGCGTAAGCGAACAGACAAAACGGCACCGCCGAGTTTGTCATACCGACGATAAAGAGCGGCTTGATATGCTGGACCAACTGCGTGCGCGCGGCGGTCGAGTACAAGACCGGCGATAGCACCAGCGCTGCGATCGCAACGCGCAGCGCGGCCAGCGCGAACGGCCCGAACTCAGGCACGCTGATACGCATAAAAAGAAACGACGCCCCCCAAATCGCGCCGACCAGCGCGCGCTCGATAAAGTTCATTCGGACTTCGCCCTTCCTTTTCCAATATCCTCTGTGCTGCGGATAGAGCCAGCGCACACATCGCCTTCTTCAACGCCGGTTTGCCATTCCTTGAGCGTTGCAATCCGCGCGCGTATGAGTTCTTCATAATAAGAATTGACGCAAAAAGGGAGGATGGAGCCATAAAAAATAGGGTTTTCAGGATGCTTAGGATATTTCAGATCGATCTCGGCGTCTCGAAACTGAACCCAGGCCCGTTGCGCGTTCTTTAGCGCCTTGAGGAAGGCCGGATCATCTTGGTATTGTTTTTGAAGCGCTTTATAAAGCTGGTTTAATTCACGCTCCGCCGCGCGCGCTTTCGACGCCGCGCACTGGTTCATCTCGGCCTGGGTTTGCGCGGTTTCCATGCAGTCCTTCTCTTCTGTTTGGGACGCGCTTGCCCAGGCAGCGCTGCATAACACGGCAGAGCAAAGAAACAATGTTGGCAATTTCATCAAATCCTCCTTTAATCAATGGTTGTAGAAATTTATATTCTTGTTTAGAGCGAACCGGATCAATCCAGCACGCGGATGATCGCTTGCGCAACGGTATCGATGTTTTTCGTATTCAGCGCTGCCAGACAAATGCGGCCTGTACTGACCGCATAAATGCCGAATTCAGTTTTCAGGCGTTCAACTTGCGGCGCGGTCAAGCCGGAATACGAAAACATGCCGCGCTGGCGACGGATAAAGTCAAAACGGCTCGCCGCGCCGAGCTGGGTCAGCTTGTCCGCCAGCGCGTTGCGCATTTGGTTCAGCCGCGCGCGCATGCCTTCGAGTTCTTCAATCCACTGCGTGCGCAGGTGCGCATGGGTCAAAACCGTTGCGACGAGCGCAGCGCCATAAATCGGCGGATTGGAAAAATTGGTGCGGATGATACGCTTTAGCCGCGACAGAACGCGCGCCGCTTCGTCTGCATTTGAAGTGACAATAGACAGCGCGCCAACGCGCTCTCCATACAATGACATTGATTTGGAAAGTGAGCTGGCGACAAAGCAAGCGATATCCGCAGCGGCGAAGCGCCGCACAGCGTGCGCATCTGCCTCAACGCCTGCGCCAAAGCCTTGATAGGCAATATCAATGAACGGAATCGATTCGCGTTGCCGGACTATTTGGATGATGCGCGCCCATTGCGCATCGCTTAGATCGACGCCGGTCGGGTTATGGCAGCACGCATGGAATACCACCACCGTGCCCGGCGTCATGCGCTGCAATGCATCGCTTAAGCCATCGAATTGCACGCCGCGCGTGGCTGCGTCATAGTAGGGGTACTCGCTGACTTCAAATCCCGCCGATTCAAACAGCGCGCGGTGGTTTTCCCAGCTGGGATGGCTGATCGCCACTTTTGCTTCTGGATTTAAAAATTTCAGAAAGTCTGCGCCGATTTTCAGTGCGCCGGTGCCGCCAAGCGCCTGTACAGTCACAATTCGGCGTTGTGCAATCAGTGATGAATCCGCGCCGAATAGCAGCTTTTGAACCGCGGCGTTGTATGCGGCGTCGCCGTCAATCGGTTGATAGCCGTGCGGCGCAGCCGCTTCGAAGAGGCGTTGTTCGGCGGCGCGCACCGCGCGCAGCAAGGGCAGCCGACCTTCATCATCGGTATAGACGCCGACGCCGAGATTCACTTTAGATGGGCGCGGATCGGCGTTGAAGGCTTCAGTCAACCCTAGAATCGGATCGCGTGGAGCGCGCGTAAGCGCGGAAAATAGAGTCATTGCAGGGCCCTAAAAGAGCTAAACACATCATTCTAATGAAAATGGTCGAGTCGCACGTTCTACATTCCGAACCACGGGATGCGTCAAAATTCGTGACTTTTGACGCTTCACCCTACCAGTTGCATCAGCCTTATCCGCTTGCCGGCGATCAATCGCAGGCGATCCAGCGCCTGGTCGAGGGCATTCGCCGCGGGTTATCGTTTCAGACGCTGCTCGGCGTCACAGGTTCGGGAAAAACATACACCATGGCGAATGCCATCGCGCAACTGGGGCGGCCAGCGCTTGTGTTTGCACCGAATAAAACGCTTGCGGCGCAGTTGTACGCTGAGTTTCGCGAATTTTTTCCGCGCAATGCGGTTGAGTACTTTGTTTCGTATTACGACTACTATCAGCCGGAAGCCTATGTGCCGCAGCGCGACCTGTTTATTGAGAAGGACTCATCGATCAATGCGCATATCGAGCAGATGCGGTTATCCGCGACCAAGAGCCTGCTGGAGCGGCGCGATACGGTGATCGTTGCGAGCGTGTCGGCGATTTACGGCATCGGCAATCCGGCCGAATATCACCGCATGGTGCTGACGCTGCGGGCGGGCGACGCAATCGGTCAGCGCGATGTGATTGCGCGCCTGATTGCGATGCAATACACGCGTAACGAGACGGATTTTCAGCGCGGGACGTTCCGCGTGCGCGGCGACCTGATCGACATTTTTCCGGCCGAACACGCGGAAATGGCGTTGCGCGTTGATTTATTCGACGATCAAATTGAAGCGCTGCATGTATTCGATCCGTTGACCGGTCAAGTCCAACGCACGCTCGCGCGTTTTACCGTCTATCCCTCTTCGCATTATGTGACGCCGCGCGATACCGTGCTGCGCGCGGTCGAAACGATCAAAGCTGAATTGCGCGAACGGCTGGAATTCTTTCAGCGAGAAGCGAAACTGGTCGAAGCGCAGCGGCTTGAACAACGCACGCGCTTTGATCTGGAAATGCTGCAAGAGCTTGGTTTTTGCAAAGGGATTGAAAATTACTCGCGTCATTTATCCGGCGCCGCGCCCGGCGATCCGCCGCCGACGCTGATCGATTATCTGCCGTCCGACGCATTGATGTTTCTCGATGAATCGCATGTATTGATCGGGCAACTGAACGGTATGTATAACGGTGACCGCGCGCGCAAAGAAAATCTCGTTGAACATGGCTTCCGGTTGCCGTGCGCGCTCGATAACCGACCGTTGACGTTTGACGAATTTGAACGTCGGATGCGCCAGACGATTTTTGTATCGGCGACGCCGGCGGAGTATGAACAGCGTGTCTCCGGTCAAATCGTCGAACAGCTCGTCCGTCCGACCGGCCTCGTTGATCCAGCGCTCGAAGTGCGTCCCGCGACGCCGCAAGTGGATGACGTATTGGCTGAAATCCATATGCGGGTTGCGGCGGGCGAGCGCACACTCGTCACGGTGCTAACGAAAAAACTGGCCGAGCAGTTAACTGAATTTTTATCCGAGCAGGGCGTCAAAGTACGCTATTTGCACAGCGATATCGATACCGTCGAACGCGTCGAAATCATCCGCGATTTACGGCTTGGCCTGTTTGATGTATTGGTCGGGATTAATCTGATGCGCGAAGGTCTAGATATTCCGGAAGCGTCGCTGGTTGCGATTCTGGATGCGGATAAAGAAGGCTTTCTGCGCTCCGAGCGCTCGTTGATCCAGACGATTGGCCGCGCGGCGCGCCATGTGAACGGCAAAGCGATTCTGTATGCGGATACCGTGACTGGTTCGATGCAGCGCGCAATCGATGAAACCGAGCGGCGGCGCGCTAAACAGATCGCATATAACGCTGCGCATGCGATTACGCCGAAAGGCGTGGTGAAACGCATTAAAGACATCATCGATGGTGTCTATCACGGCAAGACTGAGCGGCGCGCCACACTTGAAGCGGCGCAAAACAGCGCCAAATACGGACAGCTCAGCGAGAAGCAGCTCGCGAAGGAAATCCGGCAACTTGAAAAACAGATGTTGGCACACGCCAAAAATCTTGAATTTGAACAGGCCGCGCAAGCGCGTGACCAGCTTGCGCGGCTACGGCAGCAAGCGTTTGGAGTAAATGTAGCAAGTAAACGGTAGTGTAAGGTGTGGACATGAATCCTCAAGAGATCCGTGCGACGGCCGCGCTTGCCGCTATCTTTGCGCTGCGTATGCTTGGCTTGTTCTTGATCGCGCCTGTCTTCTCAATTTATGCACCGCATATTCCGGGTGGGGACAATCCCTTTCTGGTTGGGCTTGCGCTGGGTATCTATGGGTTAATGCAGGCCATTTTTTATATTCCATACGGTAGAGCTTCTGACCGTTTCGGGCGCAAGCCCGTGATTGCTTTTGGATTACTGGTTTTCGCGCTCGGCAGCGCGGTTGCCGCTGCTGCGCCAAATATCGAATGGGTGATCGCCGGCCGCGCATTGCAAGGCGCGGGCGCTATTTCGTCCGCGCTCAGCGCATTTGTCGCCGATCTGACGGCGGAACATCACCGAGTCAAAGCTATGGCAATGATCGGCGCCAGTATTGGTGTATCGTTCGCATTTGCCATTGTGACAGCGCCCGTATTATTTGCTTGGATTGGCATGCGCGGCCTGTTTGCGGCGATCGGCATACTGGCGATCGCCGCGCTGGGCGTTTTGCGATGGGGGGTTCCCGCTCAGCCTGTGGCGTCGTCCCCCGCCCTATTCGCACCATTCGCGGATGCGCTGCGCGATACAGAACTATTGCAGCTGAATTTCGGCGTATTTGTATTGCACGCGACGCAGATTGCCCTGTTCATGGTCGCACCGCGCTTGCTTGAAGCAGCTGGCTTAGCCATCGCATCGCATTGGAAAATTTATCTCCCCGTGATGGGCTTATCCTTTGCGCTGATGACGCCTGCGATCATCGCCGCAGAAAAAATGGGCCAAGTTAAAACGCTGATGTTAGGCGCAATCACCTGTTCACTGATTGGCCTATTGCTGTTCACTCAATTGACGCCTACCCTGTGGGGTATCGCAACGGCATGGCTGGTCTACTTCACAGGATTTAATATCCTTGAAGCAGCGCAACCGGCGCTGGTTTCAAAACACGCGCAAAGTCACACGCGCGGCGCCGCGATGGGCGTCTACAATACGGCTCAAGCGCTCGGTTACTTTATGGGCGGCGCGGCGGGCGGATGGCTGTTCAAAAATACCGGGACGCAGCCGGTGTTTTGGGCCTGCGCGGCGCTTGTGTTGATCTGGCTTATCATCGCTGTGCGCATGAAATAGCGCATTTTTCAGCGGCTTGCGCCGCGCAGCGATGCGTTTGCGCCAGTCGCAAGCGCACTGAAAAATGCGCTAGGAAAGTATGTGCCGCATCTCGCAAACTCCGACCTCCACCTCTTCACGCTTGCGGAAAAGGGAAGAGCAAGTACATCACATCTTTTGCAGAAAAATATGGCCTCACTGAACAAAGTCCTTCTCATTGGCAATCTAGGCGCCGATCCTGAAACGCGCGCGCTCCCCAGCGGGGATGCCGTCACCAATATCCGCATCGCAACCACAACACGTTATAAAGATAAAAGCAGCGGTGAAATGAAAGAGCTGACCGAATGGCACCGGATTGTATTTTTTGGGCGTCTGGCCGAGATTGCCGGCGAATATCTGAGGAAAGGCTCGTCCGTGTATGTGGAAGGGCAAATCCGCACGCGTAAATGGCAGGATCAAAGCGGACAAGATCGATACTTCACCGAAATTGTCGCCGATCAAATGCAGATGCTCGGATCACGCAGCGCATCCGCCCCGTCTGAAATGGAGAACAGTGGAACTATGAGGCAAAGCAGCGCGCGAAGCGGCGCAAACCCACCTGCCCATTCAGGGAAGAAAGAAGCGGAGGATATGGATGATGATATCCCTTTTTAGGATTTGTAAATTTGTTTCGTCATCTGTTAAAAATCCACCCCATGAACCGCTACCCCCTCTACCGCCCGCGCCGGATGCGCCGCGATGAATTTTCCCGGCGCCTGATGCGTGAAAGTGTTTTAACTGCGAGCGATTTAATTTATCCCGTCTTTATTACTGAAGGTCATCAAACGCGCCAAAATATCACTTCCATGCCAGGCGTTGAACGGATTCCAGAACATCAACTGCTCTGTGTCGCTGAACGCTGTATGAAATGGCGCATTCCAGCGCTGGCATTATTTCCTGTACTTGACCCTTCACTCAAAACACCAGACGGCCAAGAGGCGGTCAACCTAGATGGACTTATTCCGCGCGCCGTGCGTGCGCTGAAAACACATTTTCCAGAGCTGGGCGTGCTCACGGATATCGCGCTAGATCCCTATACCAGTCACGGCCAAGACGGTGTTCTCAACAGTGCTGGCGAGATATTAAACGATGCAACGGTTGAGCAGCTGGTTGCCCAGGCGCGCGTTCACGCCGAAGCAGGCGTTGACATCATCGCGCCCTCAGACATGATGGACGGCCGGATTGGCGCGATTCGGAAAATGCTCGAAAATGAAGGCTATATTCACACGCGCATCATGGCGTATGCCGCTAAATATGCATCTGCCTTTTATAGCCCTTTTCGAGAAGCGGTCGGATCTGCGGCATGTCTTGGCACGGCTAATAAGAGCACGTACCAAATGGATCCCGCAAATAGCGATGAAGCGCTACGTGAAGTTGCGCTGGATATCGACGAAGGCGCCGATATGGTAATGGTCAAGCCCGGCATGGCGTATCTTGATATTGTCCGGCGCGTCAAGGACGCGTTTCGTTTTCCAACCTACGTCTATCAGGTCAGCGGCGAGTATGCAATGATCAAAGCCGCTGCGCTCAACGGCTGGCTAGATCAGAACAGCGTCATGCTCGAATCGCTGCTCGCTTTTAAACGCGCGGGCGCGGATGGAATATTGACGTACTTCGCTCTAGAAGTTGCACAAATTCTGAATGCTTAAAAAGCGCGGCATATTGATCACACCATCAACCACGCAGAACCTTCCTTCTGCGTTGCAACGCAGATTTCAGTTGGATGAGCGTTCAGTGCCGCTGCCAGCGCAGCTTGTGCAAGTTCAGGACGATTATTTGTCGCGCTTAAATGCGCGGCGACTAAATGTTTCAATTGTGAACAATCCAGCGCGCGCAATAGACTGGCGGCCGCATCGTTCGCTAAATGGCCGTGAGAACCGCCGATGCGCGCCTTTAATAGGGGCGGATAGGCACTCCGGGCGAGTAAATCCCGATCATGATTGCATTCAAGCACTAGCGCTGCGCATCCATGCAGCGTTTGGATCGTATGCGGCGTAATTTCTCCGGCATCGGTCAAGATGCCGAGTCGATGCCGACCATCGCTCAATACGAACTGTAATGGCTCGCGCGCGTCGTGCGGAACGGTATATGGAAGAATTTCTAAATCGCCTATTTCAACCGTTTCGCCTGCGCGCAACAGGCGGCAATTCGAATCAGGCCGGGCAATGCCGGTCGCCTGCGCAGTTCCCCAGCTCATTAAGAGCGGAAGATTGAATCTACACGAAAGCGCGTACGCGCCGCTGATATGATCCGCATGTTCATGCGTCACCAGAATCGCATCAAGTGTTAATGGATCAATGTTTAGACGCATCAACCGCTTCTGAGCCTCGCGCATTGAAAACCCGCAGTCGATCAAAACACGGGTGGTGGTCGTTCTACTTTTTGCTTCAACCAGAAGCGCGTTACCTTCGCTACCGCTGCCTAGACTTGCGAAACGCATATCCACCACACCTTGAGACCATACACTCATGAACGCCCACAACGAGCATTTTACAAGTTCTTGAATTCAAGACAGCGCGCCCATATAATCAGCACTCGCTGGCGTTGAGTGCTAGTAACGGCTTTTTGACAAAAGAAGCATGTCTTTCGCTTTGTCTAAGCTCCACAGTATTGATTTCAATCGAGAGGAAGAATATATGAAAAAACTTCGTCCCCTACACGACCGCGTGATTGTCAAACGTCTAGGTAATGAAACTAAATCCCCATCAGGTCTTGTGATTCCTGAGGCGGCTTCTGAGAAGCCGGTTCAAGGCAAGGTGGTGGCCTTTGGCCCCGGTAAAAAGGATGAAAAGGGTGTCCCCATGCCATTGGATGTCAAAGAGGACGATCTTGTGCTATTTGGTCAATATGCGGGACAGGCTGTCAAGGTCGATGGCGAAGAATTACTCGTGATGCGTGAAGAAGACATCATGGCCATTGTCGTTCCCTGAACATCAAGAGAAAGCTCAGTTCTCTTTTTATTTTAATTGCAATTGATTAGTTAAAAAATATTCAAGGAGTTACAAGATGGCAGCTAAAGAAGTCATATTCAGCGATCAGGCGCGCACCGAAGTCGTCAAAGGCGTCAATATTCTGACCAATGCAGTTAAAGTGACGCTCGGTCCGCGTGGCCGCTATGTCATGCTCGAGCGCAGCTTTGGAGGTCCGACCTTGACCAAGGACGGCGTTTCAGTCGCAAAAGAAATCGAACTGAAAAACAAGCTGCAGAATATGGGAGCGCAAACGGTCAAAGAAGTGGCATCGAAAACCAGCGATAACGCGGGAGATGGCACGACGACGGCGACCGTGCTCACCCAATCCATCGTGTATGAAGGCATGAAATACGTTGTTTCGGGCATGAATCCGATGGATCTAAAACGCGGCATCGATAAAGCGGTGGTAGCCGCTGTTGAGGCGCTGCGCAAAATCAGCAAACCCTGCACGACCAGTAAGGAAATTAAACAAGTCGGTGCAATCTCAGCCAATAGTGATGAATCCATTGGAGAACGTATTGCCGAAGCGATGGATAAAGTCGGCAAAGATGGCGTCATTACTGTTGAAGACGGTAAATCGCTCGCGGATGAGCTGGATGTCGTCGAAGGGATGCAATTCGACCGCGGCTATTTGTCCGGGTACTTTATCAATAACCAAGACCGGCAAATGGCCGTGCTCGACGACCCCTATGTGCTGTTGCATGATAAGAAAATCTCGACCATTCGCGATTTGCTGCCGCTGTTGGACCAGGTCGCCAAATCAGGTCGCCCGCTGGTCATTATTGCCGAAGATGTCGAAGGCGAAGCGCTCGCAACGCTGATTCTGAACAATATGCGCGGGCTGTTGAAGTCGGTTGCGATTAAGGCGCCGGGCTTCGGGGATCGCCGTAAAGCGATGCTGGAAGATATTGCAATTCTGACTGGCGGTGAAGTCATTACCGAAGAGACGGGTCTAACGCTCGAAAAAGCAGCGCTGAGCCAATTGGGTCAGGCAAAGCGCATTGAAGTTGCGAAAGAACACACAACGATTATTGATGGCGCGGGCGATTCCAAAAATATCGGAGCGCGTATCAAACAAATTCGGGTGCAGATCGAGGCAGCCACTTCTGACTATGACCGCGAAAAATTGCAAGAGCGCGTTGCGAAATTGGCGGGCGGTGTCGCAGTGATCAAAGTCGGCGCGGCGACCGAAGTGGAAATGAAAGAGAAAAAAGCGCGCGTCGAAGACGCTCTGCACGCAACGCGCGCGGCGGTCGAAGAAGGCATTGTGCCAGGCGGCGGTGTCGCGCTCATTCGCGCACGTCAGGCCGTTGCAAACCTGAAGGGCGATAATACCGATCAACAAGCGGGAATCAGGATTGTGCTGCGCGCAATGGAAGAGCCGCTGCGTCAAATTGTCACAAATGGAGGAGAAGAAGCGAGCGTTGTCGTTTCAAAAGTCATCGAAGGCACAGGCAATTTTGGCTACAACGCAGCAACAAACACGTATGGCGATCTAGTGCAGGCGGGCGTTGTGGATCCCACTAAAGTCACGCGTACAGCACTACAAAATGCCGCCTCTGTTGCCGGCCTGTTGTTGATGACTGACTGCGCCGTGTTTGAGTTGCCTAAAGAAGAAACGCCAGGCCCGGCGGGCGGTATGCCAGGCGGTGGCATGGGCGGTATGGGTATGGATATGTAAAACTTTGCCACGTTGCATGCTGGGAAAACGAAGTATTAGGCCGTAGCAAGCAATGGTTTAAGACCAAGTAACGAGGGCGTTTTTGCCCTCGTTTTTTATTTATAGATACTTGACTAATTTTCTCGGCTATTTATACTGTCGGAAATAGAAAATAGCGTGCTGTATATGAGACTGACGACAAAAGGCCGTTTTGCAGTGACTGCGATGTTGGATCTAGCGCTTCACCAGAGGGTAGGCCCGGTTGCGCTTTCAATCATCAGCCAACGCCAGAATATTTCTTTGCCCTATCTCGAACAATTATTTGGGAAATTGCGCCGCGCGGGGATTGTTGAAAGTGTGCGTGGGCCAGGCGGCGGCTATACATTTGCACAGCCGCCTGAATCGGTTACCGTTGCTCATATTGTGATTGCGGTCGATGAACATCTAGACGCAACCCGATGCGGTGGCAGAGGCGGTTGTGATGGCGCCCCCCCTGAGGGCGGGCACTGCATGACGCATGAACTATGGGTAACACTGAATCGAACCATATTGGTCTATCTTGAGTCGGTGACTTTGCAGGATTTAATCAACCAGCAGCGTTCAGAATCCGCACTGATTCAATACCGACCCACTACGTTGAACAACAGACTCACGACGCTTCGGAGCGCGCCATGCACAACCTGAAACCGCTCATATCTGCGCTGCATTTGCCGATCTATATGGACTATAGCGCGACGACGCCGACCGATCCGCGTGTGGTCGAAAAAATGCTCCCTTATTTGCAAGAACAGTATGGCAAYCCCGCCTCGCGCAGCCATGTCTATGGCTGGGAAGCGGAGCGCGCGGTTGAAAATGCGCGGGCGCATGTGGCTGCGTTGGTTCATTGTGATCCGCGCGAAATTGTTTGGACCTCAGGCGCGACTGAATCTGACAACCTCGCTTTAAAAGGCGCCGCGCATTTTTATCAAAGCAAAGGTAAGCATATTGTTACGCTGAAGACCGAACATAAAGCGGTGTTGGATACGTGCCGCGCACTCGAACGAGAGGGCTTTGAGGTTACCTATCTAGATGTGCTTGAGAACGGCCTGTTGGATATGGAGAGATTCAAACAGGCGCTGCGTGACGACACAATTTTGGTGTCGGTGATGATGGTGAACAATGAGATTGGCGTGATCCAGGACATCGAGCAGATTGGTGCCGTCTGCCGTGGTAAAGGCATTATCTTGCACGTTGATGCAGCTCAAGCGGCTGGTAAGGTTGAGATCGATTTGAACGCGCTCAACGTTGACCTGATGTCTCTTTCTGCGCACAAGGTATACGGCCCTAAAGGAATCGGCGTTCTGTACGTGCGGCGCAAACCGCGCGTGCGTCTTGAGGCGCAGATGCACGGCGGCGGCCATGAACGGGGCATGCGTTCCGGCACGTTGGCAACGCACCAGATTGTCGGTATGGGCGAAGCGTTCCGTTTAGCGCGTGAAGAGATGGCGAGTGAAAATATGCGCATCTGCGCGTTGCGCAACCGTTTATGGGCGGGATTGAGTGGGCTTGAAGAAGTCTATGTCAATGGCGATCTTGAACGTCGTGTACCGCATAACTTGAATATCAGCTTTAATTTTGTCGAAGGCGAATCGTTGATGATGGCGACTAAAGATGTGGCGGTATCGTCAGGTTCCGCTTGTACCTCGGCTTCGCTTGAACCCTCTTATGTTTTGCGCGCGTTGGGCCGGAACGATGAGTTGGCGCATAGCTCGATCCGCTTTTCAATCGGCCGTTTTACGACGGAACAGGAAATCGATTATGTGGTAAACCTCGTCAATCAGAAAATTGCCAAACTGCGTGATTTGTCCCCATTATGGGAAATGTATCAAGAAGGTATTGATTTGAATTCAGTGCAATGGGCCGTACATTAGGATATTTGAAATGAGGTTCTGAAAAGGTATAAGGAGTAGACAATGGCATACAGTGAAAAAGTGCTCGATCATTATGACAATCCGCGCAATGTCGGGTCCTTTGATAAAGAGGCGGAGGATGTGGGGACCGGCATGGTCGGCGCGCCCGCGTGCGGCGATGTGATGAAATTGCAAATCCGGGTCGGTAAGAACGGGGTGATCAAAGATGCGCGGTTTAAGGCATATGGATGCGGTTCGGCGATTGCATCGAGTTCGCTTGTCACAGAATGGGTGAGAGGAAAAACGCTGGATCAAGCGCTCGCGATCAAAAACATGGATATCGTCACCGAACTCGCGTTGCCTCCGGTCAAAATTCATTGCTCGATTTTGGCTGAAGACGCAATTAAAGCAGCGATTGCGGATTATCAAAAACGGCGTCAAAAAAAGCGGCGCGGCGATGCGGCTCTACCGGCGGGAGAATTGGAAGCGCAGGCTGAAGTCACGCAAGCCCCCGCTGCATAGATCATGGATCCATTGAAATGGCGATTACGCTGACCGAAAAAGCGGCGCAGCATGCACAGAAATATTTGCTGCGCCGCGGCAAAAGCCTGGGAATACGTTTAGGCGTGCGCACCACCGGATGTTCTGGATTGGCGTACACGCTTGAATATGTCGACGCGCTTGCGCCGGAAGATCAAGTGTTTGAAAGTCATGGCGTCAAAGTGGTCGTCGATCCAAAAAGTTTAGCGTGTCTGAATGGCACTGAGCTGGATTTTGCGCGCGAAGGCTTAAAAGAAGGGTTCAAATTCAATAATCCGAACGCGAAGGATGAGTGTGGCTGTGGCGAATCATTCCGCGTTTAGAAGTCATTTTAGAAATGGCTTCTAGAAATGTCTTTGCCTGAAAATTATTTCAAACTGTTCAGTTTGCCTGAGCAATATTCATTAGATCAAAAGGCGCTGGATACGGCCTACCGCACCATACTCGCGCATACGCATCCGGATTTTGCGACTGCGGGAGAAGCGCAGAAGCGCGTTGCGGTGCAGTGGACGGCGCGCGCGAATGATGCCTATCGAATTTTAAAAGACCCGTTGCAACGAGCAATTCATCTATTGCATCTACGCGGGATCGAGCTTGGGACTGAAACTAACGCCGCGATGGGTCAGGCCTTTCTGATGCAGCAAATGGAATGGCGGGAGCGTCTTGAAGCAGCGGCGACTTCAAAAAACCAACCTGCGCTTAGGGCGCTTTTGGACCAACTGCATGAAGCCGCTCGGCGCCATTTCAATACGCTCACCCGTCTATTTGAATCTGAAACTCATCAAGAGGCTGCCGAGATCACGCGCCAACTGATGTTTATTCAGCGGGTGAAGGATGAGGCGCGGTCTCGTTTAGACGCGCTCAACGATACGATGACCTAAGACATTTCAATGGCCTTACTTCAGATTTCAGAACCCGGCAGGGTGCGCGCACCGCATCAACGACGCTGCGCGGTCGGGATCGATCTTGGAACAACCCATTCGTTGATTGCAACGATCCGTAATGGTGTGCCTGAAGTACTGCCGGATATGGACGATACGCAGTTATTGCCGTCGGTCGTACGCTATTCTCCGGAGGGGCAAGCGCGCGTCGGCTACGCTGCGCAGGCGGATGCACTGTTCGATCCTAAAAATACGATTGTGTCCGTTAAACGTTTGATGGGCCGTAGCAAAGCCGATCTCGATCCGAACGACGCGCATCTTGCTCCCTACGATCTTGTTGATCAGTCCGGCCTGGTGCATATCCGTACCGTGGCTGGACTCAAAAATCCGGTCGCAGTATCGGCTGAAATTTTATCGGCGCTGCGCGCGCGCGCACAGCGCATTCTGAATGAAACGCCGGTTGGCGCAGTCATTACTGTCCCCGCGTATTTTGACGATGCGCAGCGACAGGCGACCAAAGATGCAGCGCGGCTGGCGGGGCTGCATGTATTGCGGCTGCTCAATGAACCCACTGCAGCTGCCCTCGCTTACGGCCTGGAGCAGTGCGCGCAAGGCCGGTATGTCATATATGACTTGGGCGGCGGCACCTTCGATGTGTCGATTCTGAATTTAACCCGCGGTGTTTTCGAAGTGCTCGCGACCGGCGGCGATGCGGCGCTTGGCGGCGATGATATAGATCGGCTGTTATTCCAATATGTAATGGCGGAAACGGACATTGCAGTCCACGCACCGGGGGATATTCGGCGATTATTCGACGCAGTACGGCGTGCAAAAGAAACTTTATCTGAGGAAAACGAAGCGCACATTGATATCGCTTTGTCCAACGGCGTGCGGTGCGTGGCACGACTCAGAGAAGCTGAATTAGCCGAGCGCGTCCAGCCGCTGATTGCGCGCACGCTGGATTTGACGCGCCGTGCGTTGCGCGATGCGCAAATCAGCGTTCAAGAGGTGCAGGGCGTCGTCCTAGTCGGCGGCACAACGCGAATGCGCGCAGTGCGGCGCGCGGTTGAGACGTTTTTCAAACAGGCGCCGCTCGCGGGCATCGATCCGGATCAAGTGGTTGCGCTCGGCGCTGCGATTCAAGCGGATCGGCTGGCGGGCAATCTGCGCGGTGAACAGGATGACTGGTTATTGCTAGACGTGATTCCGCTCTCGCTCGGCGTTGAAACGATGGGCGGGCTGGTCGAGAAAATTATTCCGCGTAATGCAACGATTCCGGTCGCGCGCGCGCAGGAATTCACTACCTTTAAAGACGGCCAGACCGCGCTGGCGATTCATGTGGTACAAGGCGAGCGCGAGCGCGTGGCCGATTGCCGTTCATTGGCGCGCTTTGAGTTGCGCGGCATACCAAAGATGACGGCGGGCGCGGCGCGGATTCGCGTCACTTATCAAGTGGATGCGGATGGCTTACTGTCCGTTTCAGCGCGTGAAATGCGCTCCGACGTGGAAGCGTCTATTTGCGTCAAGCCTTCGTATGGATTGAGCGACGATGAAATCGCCCGGATGCTCGAAGACAGCATGCGCAGCGCGCACGCGGATCAAAATGAACGCGCGACGCGCGAGTTGCAAATTGAAGCTGAACGTCTAATCGATGCCACTGAAACGGCGCTGGCCTGTGATGCGGATGTATTGACGGCGGTGGAGCGTGACGAGATCAATACTGCGCTCGCCGCTGCGCGGGCCGCAAGAGCAGGTGCCGACACGGAGCGAAATGCATTAGACGCTGCGGTTCAATCTTTAAAAGCGGCGACCGATGCCTTCGCCGCGCGGCGGATGGATAAGCATATTCGAGCCGCGCTGGCAGGGCGTTCGGTGGATGATTTGACTCAAAGTCAAGGATGAAGATGCCTCAACTGGTAGTGCTCCCGCACGAAGAATTATGTCCGAAAGAAACGACCATTTGCGCCAAGCCCGGCCAGAGTATTTGTAGCGCGCTGCTCGAAAACGGCGTTGAGATTGAACATGCATGCGAACAATCCTGCGCCTGCACGACATGCCATGTGGTGGTGCGGGAAGGGTTCAATGCGCTTTCTGAGGCGGACGAAATTGAAGAGGATTTGCTCGATAGAGCGTGGGGACTTGAAGCGACTTCGCGTTTATCGTGTCAAGCTATCTTGCCGGACGATGAGCGGTTGAAAGTGGTGATCGAGATTCCGAAATACTCCATCAATCAAGTGAAAGAAGAGCATTAAAATGCTTGACAATACAGGACGCCCTACCGATAATCATCCGTTTCTCGTGGAGGGGTGCCCGAGGGGCTAAAGGGGGCAGACTGTAAATCTGTTGGCTTACGCCTACGTTGGTTCGAATCCAACCCCCTCCACTTTCAAGATGAGGGCGGGTGTAGCTCAATGGTAGAGCAGAAGCCTTCCAAGCTTATGACGAGGGTTCGATTCCCTTCACCCGCTCCAGTCTGTGGGAAAGGCGCTGTCCACAAAGCTGCCCATGTGGCTCAGTGGTAGAGCACTCCCTTGGTAAGGGAGAGGTCGGCAGTTCGATCCTGCCCATGGGCATCCTATTTCAGAATAGAGTAGTGTTCGTTGCGCGCGGCGCAATCAATAATAATTGCCTGTTTAGGAGTCGAGAATGGCCAAAAGCAAGTTTGAGCGTAGCAAGCCGCATATAAACGTCGGAACAGTGGGGCACGTGGATCACGGTAAAACAACGCTCACAGCGGCGGTTACCACTATATTGTCGAAAAAATTCGGCGGAGAGGCGAAAGCATACGCGCAGATTGATGCGGCGCCGGAAGAAAAAGCGCGTGGTATTACGATCAATACGGCGCACGTCGAATACGAAACAGCGCAACGTCACTATGCGCACGTCGATTGCCCGGGTCACGCGGATTACGTGAAAAACATGATTACAGGCGCTGCACAGATGGACGGTGCAATCCTGGTGGTTTCGGCAGCGGATGGCCCAATGCCGCAGACGCGTGAACATATTCTTTTGGCGCGCCAGGTCGGCGTGCCTTATATCGTCGTCTTCCTGAATAAATGCGACATGGTTGACGATGAGGAATTGCTCGAGCTGGTTGAAATGGAAGTACGTGAGTTGCTAACAAAATACGACTTCCCGGGCGACGATATTCCAATTATCAAGGGTTCAGCCAAACTTGCGCTCGAAGGGGATACCGGCGAGTTGGGCGAACAGGCCATTATGAAATTGGCAGATGCGTTGGATTCATACATTCCAACACCAGAGCGTGCCATTGATGGCCCGTTCCTAATGCCGATTGAGGATGTGTTTTCAATTTCAGGCCGAGGCACGGTTGTCACGGGCCGCGTTGAGAGCGGTGTGATTAAGGTGAGTGAAGAAATAGAAATTGTCGGTATCCGGCCTACCGTCAAGACCACCTGCACAGGCGTTGAAATGTTCCGTAAACTGCTTGATCAGGGCCAAGCAGGCGATAATGTAGGCATTTTGTTGCGGGGCACCAAGCGCGAAGAGGTTGAGCGCGGCCAAGTTTTAGCAAAGCCAGGTACGGTTAAAGCCTATACGCGCTTCACCGCTGAAGTCTATGTATTGTCGAAAGAAGAAGGCGGTCGTCATACTCCGTTCTTCAGTAACTACCGCCCACAGTTTTATTTCCGCACCACGGATGTCACAGGCTCAATCGAATTGCCGAAAGATAAGGAAATGGTGATGCCGGGCGATAATGTGGCTATGACAGTCCAATTACTTCAACCTATTGCGATGAAAGAAGGCTTACGCTTTGCAATTCGTGAAGGAGGGCGGACCGTTGGCGCGGGCGTGGTGACGAAGATTATCGAGTAGGGCTCCTTCTAGAAAAGGGGTATAGCTCAACTGGCAGAGCGTCGGTCTCCAAAACCGAAGGTTGGGGGTTCGATTCCCTCTGCCCCTGCCCCTTTCTCTTTAGGCTATACGACTTTTAAAAATCTATGGGGAATCCTTCCTCTTCCGAGGCAGTTCATACAACGAGCAGTAAATTAATGCTTGTATTAGCGGCACTGTTTGTTCTGCTTGGCGTCATTGGCTTTTATACACTGACTAGCCAAGGCGTATTCACGCGCGCTGCTTCACTTGTAAGCGGGCTCATGGTCGGGAGCTTTGTCGCGTTGATTTCACCTGCGGGTAAAAAATTCATTGGTTTCACTAAGGATTCCTGGCGCGAGGTCCGCAAGGTCGTTTGGCCGACACGCAAAGAAGCCGGTCAGACAACACTGGTTGTGTTCGGTTTTGTGCTCGTGATGGCTATTTATCTTTGGCTGACTGATAAGACGATTGAATGGGCCGTCTTTTCGCTGTTTTTGGGCTGGAAATGATATGAGCGAAACCCTCTCTCTCCGAGTCTCAGGTATGAAGCGCTGGTATGTCGTACATGTTTATTCTGGTATGGAAAAGAGTGTTCTGCACGCATTACGGGAGCGCATCGAACGAACCGGTATACAAGATCAATTTGGAGAGGTCCTAGTTCCAACTGAAGAGGTCGTTGAAATCAAAGGCGGACAGAAATCTGTGAGCGAACGCCGGTTCTTCCCAGGCTATGTGCTAGTCGAAATGGAAATGAATGACGAAACATGGCATCTTGTCAAAAATACGCCTAAGGTGACAGGCTTTGTCGGCGGCACGCGTCATCATCCAACTCCGATTTCCAAACAGGAAGTCGAAAAAATTATGTCGCAGATGAAGGAGGGGGGTGAAAAACCACGCCCGAAAACCTTGTTTGAGGTGGGTGAAATCGTCCGTGTTAAGGAAGGGCCTTTTACGGATTTCAATGGTAGCGTTGAAGAAGTCAATTATGAGAAATCGCGCGTTCGTGTATCTGTTACGATTTTTGGCCGTGCAACGCCTGTGGACTTGGAATTTGGTCAACTTGCAAAGTTATAAAAATCCATCTCAATATTGAACAGGTTCTAAACATTTAATATGGCAAAAAAAATTGTCGGATTCATCAAACTGCAAATTCCTGCAGGTAAAGCCAACCCATCGCCGCCGGTCGGCCCAGCACTCGGCCAGCGTGGTCTGAATATTATGGAATTCTGCAAAGCGTTTAATGCGCAGACGCAGAATATGGAGCCGGGCTTAGCTGTTCCTGTCGTCATTACCGCATTTTCAGATAAAAGCTTCACTTTTATTCTTAAAACGCCGCCTGCGGCTGTCTTGATCAAGAAAGCGGCCAAAATTGACAAGGGTTCGCCTAAACCGCTTACAGATAAGGTTGGGTCGATTACATTCGCACAAGTGGAAGAAATCGCGAAGATTAAAATGCCCGATTTAACTGCCGCTGATCTTGAGGCGGCGGTGCGTACAATCGCGGGCAGCGCCCGCTCGATGGGTATTACGGTGGAGGGCAGGTAATGGGCAAACTTTCAAAACGGGTGCGTGCATTTGCCAATCAAATCGACCGTATCAAACTGTATCCGCTAGATGAAGCACTGGCGCAAGTGAAAGCATGTGCGACCGCCAAGTTTGATGAATCTATTGATGTGGCGGCGCAATTGGGTGTCGATGCGAAAAAATCTGATCAAATGGTACGCGGCTCGGTAGTGCTGCCGGCGGGCACTGGGAAGGCCATGCGTGTAGCTGTTTTCGCTCAAGGCGAAAAGGCGGATCAAGCGCGCGCCGCGGGTGCGGATGTGGTGGGCATGGAAGATTTGGCTGAACAGATCAAGGCCGGAGATTTGAACTTTGATGTTGTGATTGCATCGCCCGATACGATGCGCATTGTGGGTGCCCTGGGGCAGATTCTTGGTCCGCGCGGGCTGATGCCGAATCCGAAAGTAGGCACTGTGGCCCAGGACGTTGCCGCTGCGGTCAAAAATGCAAAAGCTGGGCAAGTGCAGTTCCGTATTGACAAGTCGGGCATTGTGCACGCAACGATTGGCCGTGCTTCATTTGAAGCCTCCGCGTTGCGTTCCAATTTGATTGCATTGATTGATGCATTGCAACGGGCAAAGCCAGCAACGAGCAAGGGTTTATACCTGCGCAAGATTGCTTTGTCCAGCACAATGGGCGTGGGTATCCGCGTTGATCAAAGTGCATTAGCGGCTTCTTAGAGCATTTTTCAGTGAGATTACGATTGGCGTGAGTGCGAAGGACAGTATGGGGATCGATGCGGGCGGAGCAGGTTCCATCGCGCTGCGCGCGATGGATGCGGCCCCTGAGTCGGCCCCTGGCTTCATCCCTACCCAGCTTCTTCGGAGAAGAAGCTGCCCCGCAGCGAGACCAGACGGCGAGCGCATCGTTGCGCCGTGCAAGCCGCTGAAAAATGCGCTAAATAAAAACTTTATGGGCAGTCATTGACTGGCCATCAAAGACCGTTGGCGGAAGCTGCACAGCCTCCTTAATCGACCAGCCAACGCAGGTGGCGTTCCCGAAGCAAGGAAAACCTCCTCATCACGGACGCTGTAATTATTAGAAGCGTGTGTTAATTATATTTGGAGATTGAACTGTGCCGCTGAATAAAATAGACAAGCAGGCGGTTGTAGCCGAGGTGAGTTCAGTTCTTGCGCAAGCGCAGACCATGGTGCTGGCTGAATATCGTGGCGTTGCGGTGGATGAACTGACGCAACTGCGCGACAAGGCGCGCACGCAACGTGTTGTATTGCGGGTATTGAAAAATACGCTGGCGCGCCGCGCTGTAAAGAACACACTATTTGCGCCATTGGCAGAGCAGATGACCGGCCCTTTGATGTATAGCATCTCTGAAGATCCTGTTGCTGCAGCAAAAGTCGTGAATGATTTTGCTAAAAACAATGACAAATTTGTCATTCGGGCGGGGATCAATGAAGGCAAACTGATGGATTTATCCTCCATCCAGGCGCTCGCGAGTATCCCAAGCCGGCAAGAATTATTGGCCAAATTAATAGGAGTGATGTTAGCGCCTGTTTCCGGTTTTGCGCGCGCATTGGCTGCTTTGTCTGCGCAACAAGGCGGGCGGTCTGTCTGATAAGTTCAGGAATAATTTAGGAGTATGGAATGACAATTGCAAAAGAAGAAATTCTTAACGCAGTCGGCGCGATGTCCGTGTTGGAGCTGAATGAACTGGTCAAGGCATTTGAGGAAAAGTTTGGCGTATCAGCGGCTGCGCTGGCGGTTGCTGGGCCAGCTGCCGACGCTGCTGCGCCTGCTGCTGAAGAACAGACCGAATTTACGGTCGTCTTGCTTGAGGCAGGCGGCAACAAAGTGGCAGTGATTAAGGCGGTGCGTGAAGTCACGAGTTTGGGATTAAAGGAAGCCAAAGACCTGGTGGACGGCGCGCCTAAGCCCATCAAGGAGAATATCTCCAAAGCAGAGGCTGAGGAAATAAAGAAAAAATTGGAAGAGGCAGGCGCGAAAACCGAGCTTAAGTAGCAAGAGGGCGCAACGCAGCGTCTGAAGCGTGTTC
Organism: Candidatus Glomeribacter gigasporarum; assembly: GCA_001684025.1. Classification (GTDB taxonomy): domain Bacteria; phylum Pseudomonadota; class Gammaproteobacteria; order Burkholderiales; family Burkholderiaceae; genus Glomeribacter; species Glomeribacter gigasporarum_A. The sequence goes on from LXRJ01000001.1 coordinate 71,258, forward strand.
TTGGAATTTGGAGACCCTATGCATTATTCCTGTACTGAGAAAAAGCGGTTTCGCAAGAATTTTGCAAAACGCCGGAGTATTCATCCAATTCCATTTCTTCTGGCAACGCAGCTTGAATCGTTTAATGATTTCTTGCAAGCGGACACTGCGCGCGACCAGCGCAAACCGGTTGGGTTGCAAGGAGCATTTCTATCCATTTTCCCAATGGTGTCGAATAATGGTTTCGCGCGGCTTGAATTCGTTGATTATACTTTGTCGTATCCTGCCTTCGACGTTCAAGAATGCCAGCAGCGCGGTTTGACATACTGTTCCGCATTGCGTGCAAAGGTGCGCCTCGTATTGTTTGACCGCGAATCGCCGAGCAAATCGGTGATCAAGGAAGTGCGGGAACAACAAGTCTATATAGGCGAGATTCCGCTGATGACGCCGACCGGCTCCTTTGTCATTAACGGCACCGAACGCGTGATTGTGTCGCAGCTCCACCGATCGCCAGGCGTCTTTTTTGAACACGATAAAGGCAAGACGCATAGCTCAGGCAAATTGCTTTTTTCCGCGCGGATTATTCCATACCGTGGTTCATGGCTCGATTTCGAGTTTGACCCCAAAGATATCCTTTATTTCCGGATTGACCGCCGCCGGAAAATGCCGGCCACAATTCTGCTCAAAGCGATTGGACTTTCGCCCGAGCAGATCCTGGCGCATTTTTTCGTCTCCGATGTCTGTTCGCTGATGAGTGAGGGCGCTCAAATCAAATTCGTCGCGGACCACTGGCACGGCGAATTGGCACGCTTTGACGTTCGGGATCGTGATGGAAATGTCATTGTACAGAAAGACAAGCGGATCAATGCCAAACATATCCGCGCGCTTGAAGCCAGTCATACCAAAGTCATCTCGGTGCCTGAGGAGCATCTACTGAGCCGCATTCTGGCTAAAGATATTGTGGATTCACAGACGGGCGAAGTGCTGGCCAGCGCGAACGAAGAAATGACTGAAGCGCTGCTCGAAAAACTGCGCGCCGCTAGAATTAAAACCATTCATACGCTGTACATCAATGATCTCAATTGCGGCCCTTATATCTCCCAGACGCTGCGCATTGATGAAACAGTCAGCCAGCTCTCCGCGCGTATCGCGATTTACCGGATGATGCGGCCCGGCGAGCCGCCGACCGAAGAAGCCGTCGAAGCGTTGTTCAATCGTTTGTTCTATAGAGAAGAGAGTTACGACCTTTCCAAGGTTGGCCGGATGAAGTTTAATCGCCGCGTTGGCCGTGAAGAAAGCGAAGGCGCGATGACGCTGGATAACAGCGATATTCTGGCGGTTCTCAAAATTCTGGTCGATTTAAAGAATGGCAAAGGCGAGATCGATGATATCGATCATTTAGGCAACCGCCGCGTGCGTTGCGTCGGGGAATTGGCGGAGACCCAATTCCGCGCGAGCCTTTCGCGCGTCGAACGGGCGGTGCGCGAAAGGCTCGGTCAGGCCGAGAGCGAAAACCTGATGCCCTATGATCTGATCAACTCAAAACCGATTTCATCGGCCATCCGCGAGTTTTTCGGTTCATCGCAACTGTCGCAATTCATGGATCAAACCAATCCGCTCTCGGAGATTACCCATAAGCGCCGTATTTCTGCACTTGGCCCAGGCGGGTTGACGCGCGAGCGAGCGGGCTTTGAAGTGCGCGACGTGCATCCGACGCATTATGGCCGCATGTGTCCGATTGAAACGCCGGAAGGCCCCAATATTGGTTTGATCAATTCTCTGGCGCTCTACGCGCGTCTAAACGAATATGGTTTCCTGGAAACGCCGTATCGCAAGGTTGTGCGTAGCAAAGTCACGGATAAAGTGGAATATTTATCCGCGATTGACGAAGGCCGTTATGTGATTGCGCAAGCGAATGCAGCCGTGGCCGAGGATGGCACTTTGACCGATGAACTGGTTTCAGTGCGTGAAATGGGCGAAACTCGAATGGTTGCGCCGGAACATGTGCAATACATGGACGTTGCGCCGTCACAAATTGTGTCGGTCGCCGCATCGCTGATCCCATTCCTTGAGCACGACGATGCGAACCGCGCATTGATGGGCTCCAATATGCAGCGTCAGGCCGTTCCGTGTCTGCGGCCGGAAAAAGCGCTGGTAGGGACAGGAATCGAGCGCACCGTTGCAGTGGACTCGGGCACGACCGTGCAGGCATTTCGCGGCGGGGTGGTCGATTATGTCGACGCCAGACGGATCGTGATTCGCGTAAACGATCATGAGACAACGGCAGGCGATACCGGGGTCGATATCTACAATTTAGTCAAATATACGCGTTCGAATCAAAACACCAATATCAACCAGCACCCGATTGTCAAAGTCGGCGATAAGGTCGCGCGCGGCGATGTGATGGCCGATGGCGCATCGACCGATCTCGGCGAGCTTGCGCTCGGTCAGAATGTGTTGGTCGCTTTTATGCCATGGAATGGCTATAACTTTGAAGACTCGATTCTGATTTCCGAGAAAGTCGTTGCCGAGGATCGCTATACATCCATTCATATCGAAGAGTTGCATATTGTTGCGCGAGATACCAAACTTGGCGCGGAAGAAATTACCTGCGATATCCCGAATCTGGCGGAGACGCAACTGGCCCGTCTGGATGCGTCCGGCATTGTGCATATTGGCGCTGAGGTCAGCGCGGGCGACGTGCTGGTCGGTAAAGTCACGCCGAAGGGTGAAACGCAGTTGACGCCGGAGGAAAAGTTGCTGCGTGCGATCTTTGGCGAAAAAGCATCTGATGTTAAAGACTCGTCATTGCGCGTGCCGTCCGGAATGGATGGTATCGTGATCGACGTACAAGTGTTTACCCGCGAAGGGATTGAACGGGATGCGCGGGCTCAGAACATTATCGATGAGGAACTCAAACGGTATCGTTTAGATCTGAACGATCAATTAAGAATCGTCGAAGGGGACGCCTTTGCCCGTCTGAAGAAAATGCTGACGGATCAGGTGGCGAACGGCGGCCCGCACAAGCTCGCCAAAGGCGCGAAGATCAGCAGCGCCTATTTGGCTGAATTAGGCCCTCACCAATGGTTCGATATTCGTCTGGCAGACGAAGATGCGGCTGCGCAGCTTGAAGCGAGTAAAGAATTTATCGCGCAAAGACGCCATCAATTTGATCTTGCGTTTGAAGAAAAGCGTAAAAAACTGACCCACGGCGATGAACTGCCGCCAGGCGTACTGAAGATGGTCAAGGTTTATCTGGCCGTCAAGCGCCGTTTGCAGCCCGGCGACAAAATGGCGGGCCGGCATGGCAACAAGGGCGTTGTATCCAAAATCGTACCCGTCGAAGACATGCCCTATATGGCCGATGGTACTCCGGTCGATATTGTGCTGAACCCGCTCGGCGTACCGTCACGGATGAATGTCGGTCAGATTTTGGAAACGCATTTAGGCTGGGCGGCCAAAGGGCTTGGAAAGCGGATCGGTGAAATGCTGCGTGCATCGGCTCAGTCTAAAGAATTACGTGCTTTTCTGGCAAAGATTTATAGCCATCGTGAAGGTGAGCGCGTTACAATCATTGATCAGTTGGGCGACGCTGAAATCCTTGAACTGGCCCAGAACCTTCAAGAAGGCGTGCCGTTCGCAACGCCGGTATTCGACGGGGCGCGCGAAGATGAAATTGCCTACGCGCTCAAATTGGCCTATCCGGACGAGATCGCGCAACGCTTAGGCATGACGCCGTCTCGGCAACAGGCCATTTTGTATGATGGGCGTACGGGCGAGGTTTTCGAGCGGCCGGTGACAGTGGGCTATATGCATATGCTGAAACTGCATCATATGGTCGACGAAAAGATGCACGCTCGTTCGACGGGTCCATATTCACTGGTGACCCAGCAACCTCTAGGCGGAAAAGCGCAGTTCGGCGGCCAGCGTTTCGGTGAAATGGAAGTCTGGGCGCTGGAGGCGTATGGCGCATCGTATGTACTGCAGGAAATGCTGACCGTTAAATCGGACGATGTGGCTGGCCGTACCAAAGTCTATGAAAATCTGGTGCGCGGAGATCACTCTATCGATGCCAGTATGCCGGAATCGTTCAATGTGCTGGTCAAGGAAATACGTTCTCTGGGTATTGATATTGATTTGGATCGCAACTAGGGCATTTTTCAGCGGCTTGCACTGCGTCGCTTCGCGCTCGCCGTCCGGTCTCGCTGCGGGGTCGCCTCCATCGCTTCGCGATGGAGGCCTGCTCCGCCCGCATCGATCCCCATACTGTCTTCGCACTCGCGCCAGTGGCAATCTCACTGAAAAATGCCCTGAAGAGCGTGCGCTCATGGAGAAATAAATGAAAGCTTTGCTCGATCTCTTCAAGCAAGTCCAGCAGGACGAAGCGTTCGACGCCATCAAAATCAGTTTGGCATCGCCGGAAAAAATCCGTTCCTGGTCGTACGGAGAAGTTAAAAAGCCTGAAACGATCAACTACCGCACGCTTAGACCTGAACGCGACGGCCTATTTTGCGCCAAGATTTTCGGGCCGATGAAGGATTACGAATGCTTATGCGGAAAATACAAACGCCTGAAGCATCGCGGCTTGATTTGCGAGAAGTGCGGGGTTGAAGTGACTTTAACCAAAGTGCGCCGCGAACGGATGGGCCATATCGAACTCGCCTCGCCCGTCTCGCATATTTGGTTCCTGAAATCGCTCCCATCGCGTCTGGGTATGGTGCTGGATATGACATTGCGCGACATTGAGCGCGTATTGTATTTCGAAGCATACGTGGTCATTGAACCCGGCATGACACCGCTGAAGAGGGGGCAGATCATGACCGAGGAGGATTACTACAACAAGCTCGAAGAATACGGCGACGAATTTCAAGCCGAGATGGGCGCGCAGGGCATCCGTGAATTGCTACGCACAATCGACATCGATGCGCAAGTGGAGAAATTGCGCGAGGATTTAAAGAAGACGGGCTCTGAAGTCAAGATTAAAAAATACGCCAAGCGCCTGAAAATTCTTGAAGCCTTTCAACGTTCAGGCATTAAACCCGCCTGGATGATCCTCGAAGTATTGCCGGTACTGCCGCCTAATTTAAGACCGCTGGTGCCGCTCGATGCCGGACGTTTCGCCACTTCGGATTTGAACGATTTGTACCGCCGCGTGATTAACCGGAACAACCGTTTGAAACGTCTTCTAGAACTGAAGGCGCCCGAAATCATTGTGCGCAATGAAAAACGGATGCTTCAGGAAGCGGTCGATTCGTTGCTCGATAACGGCCGACGCGGCAAGGCGATGACGGGGGCAAATAAACGTCCATTGAAGTCACTCGCCGATATGATCAAAGGGAAGGGCGGACGTTTCCGTCAGAACTTGCTTGGAAAGCGGGTCGATTATTCAGGCCGTTCAGTGATTGTCGTCGGCCCGACACTGAAGCTGCACCAATGCGGTTTGCCTAAGCTGATGGCGCTAGAGTTGTTTAAACCATTCATCTTCCACAAATTGGCGGTGATGGGTATTGCAACGACGATCAAAGCAGCGAAAAAAGAAGTCGATGCGCAAACCCCCATCGTTTGGGACATTCTTGAAGACGTGATTCGCGAGCATCCAGTGCTCCTCAACCGTGCGCCGACACTGCACCGCTTGGGAATTCAGGCGTTTGAACCCGTGCTGATTGAAGGCAAGGCCATCCAATTGCATCCGCTGGTATGCGCCGCCTTTAACGCCGACTTCGACGGTGACCAAATGGCGGTGCATGTGCCCTTATCTCTGGAGGCGCAGTTGGAAGCGCGCATCTTGATGCTGGCCTCAAACAATGTGCTCTTCCCAGCGAGCGGCGATCCAGCAATTGTGCCGTCGCAGGATATCGTGCTGGGCCTGTATTACGCGACACGCGAAAAAATTAACGGTATTGGCGAAGGTATGACCTTTGCAGACGTCAGCGAAGTGTTGCGTGCCTATGAGAACAAACGGGTCGAACTCAATTCGAAAGTCAACGTGCGCATTGTCGAGCAAGTTGCGAATTCAGACACTGCCCCTGATGCCCCGAAATTCATACCACGAAGTCTGTTGTATCCAACCACGGTCGGACGCGCGATGTTGTCTCAAATCCTACCGCCGGGTCTGCCATTTTCAGCGATGAACAAAGCGCTGAAGAAGAAAGAAATCTCACGTTTGATCAATACCGCGTTCCATACCTGCGGTTTACGCGAGACGGTGATCTTTGCAGACCAGATGATGCAGGCAGGGTTCAAGCTCGCCACTCAGGCCGGCGTTTCAATTTGCATCGACGATATGCGTGTGCCGCCGCAGAAAGAAGCGATCGTGCACGCCGCTGCGCAAAAGGTGAAGGAATATGACCATCAATACATGTCCGGTCTGGTGACCGCACAGGAGCGTTATAACAATGTCGTCGATATCTGGTCAGCTACATCGGAAGCGGTTGGCAAAGCGATGATGGAGCAACTCTCCAGTGAGGAAGTGATCAATCGTGACAGTCAAAAGGTTACGCAGGAATCGTTCAATTCGATTTATATGATGGCCGATTCGGGCGCGCGCGGTTCAGCCGTTCAGATACGACAATTGGCGGGTATGCGGGGACTGATGGCTAAGCCAGACGGCTCAATCATTGAAACGCCGATTACCGCGAATTTCCGTGAAGGTCTGAATGTCGCGCAATACTTTATTTCCACGCACGGCGCGCGCAAGGGGTTGGCCGATACCGCATTGAAAACCGCCAATTCGGGTTATTTAACGCGCCGTCTGGTCGATGTCACGCAGGATCTCGTCGTCATCGAGAATGACTGCGGTACTTCAAACGGCATGGCAATAAAGGCGATTGTCGAAGGCGGTGAAGTGATTGAAGCGCTGCACGAACGCATTTTGAACCGTGTCGCCGCCGTGGACGTGGTCGATCCTCATACGCAACAAACGCTGTTTGAGGCCGGCACTTTATTCGATGAAGCGGCCGTCAATGAAATCGAGCGCGCGGGCATTGACGAAGTGGTTGTGCGCACGCCGCTGAACTGCGAGACGCGCTATGGCTTATGCGCAAAATGCTATGGCCGCGATCTGGGCCGCGGTGCGCTGGTCAATGTGGGCGAAGCGGTCGGGGTGATTGCCGCGCAGTCTATTGGCGAACCGGGCACGCAGCTGACGATGCSCMCCTTCCATATCGGCGGSGSCGCNNCGCGCGCCGCGGCCGCATCGAGCATTGAAGTCAAATCGAACGGTATTGTGCGTTTCACCGCGGTGATGCGTTATGTCACCAATGCGAAAGGCGAGCAGGTCGTCATCTCGCGCTCGGGAGAAATCCTGATTACCGATGAACAGGGACGCGAGCGCGAGCGCCATAAAATCCCCTATGGCGCAATCTTGCTGCATCCGGACGGTGCAACCATCAAAGCAGGCACGCAACTGGTGGTCTGGGATCCGTTAACGCGCCCGATCATTACCGAATACGCCGGGATCGTGAAATTTGAAAACGTTGAAGAAGGCGTCACCGTTGCACGCCAAATCGACGAAGTGACCGGCTTGTCTACATTGGTGGTGATTGATCCGAAGCGCCGCACTCAAGCGGCTAGAAGTATGCGTCCGCAAGTCAAGTTGCTCGACGCGAACGGTGTGGAAGTCAGGATTCCAGGGACCGATCATCCGGTGACGGTGGGATTCCAAATCGGGGCATTAATCACCGTCAGAGACGGACAAATAGTGGAAGTCGGTGAAGTGCTCGCGCGGATTCCAACTGAATCACATAAGACGCGCGATATCACCGGCGGGCTGCCGCGCGTCGCTGAACTGTTTGAAGCCCGTTCACCGAAGAATGCCGGTATGCTGGCCGAAGCAACAGGAACTGTTTCGTTTGGAAAGGAAACGAAAGGCAAGCAACGCCTGATCATTACCGATCTCGACGGCAATCCGCACGAATTCCTGATTGCCAAGGATAAGCAGGTGCTGGTTCACGATGGTCAAGTGGTCAATAAAGGAGAAATCATCGTCGACGGATCGGTCGAGCCGCATGACATTCTACGTTTGCAGGGCGCTGCCGCGCTTGCACGCTATATCGTGAGCGAAGTGCAGGAGGTTTACCGCTTACAGGGCGTAAAAATCAACGACAAGCATATTGAAGTCATCATCCGTCAGATGCTGCGCCGCGTGCAAGTGGTCGATGCGGGCGATACGCGCTTCATTCCAGGCGAGCAGGTCGAGCGTTCGGAGCTGCTCGATGAAAATGACCGTATGCTGGAAGCAGGTAAACAGCCGGCAACCTATGAAAATATATTGCTTGGCATTACCAAAGCATCGTTATCGACCGATTCGTTTATTTCAGCCGCTTCGTTCCAAGAAACAACGCGGGTATTGACCGAGGCGGCCATTATGGGCAAGCGTGACAATTTGCGCGGACTCAAAGAAAATGTGATTGTTGGCCGGTTGATACCCTCTGGTACCGGTTTGGCGTATCACAAAGCGCGTAAAAATAAAGTTTTATCGGATCAAGCGCGCTTCGATTTGCCTGTTGAAGAAAATGCCTGTGAGTTCATGCCTGTCCACGGCGCAGAGTTTTCTGAGAACCTGTACGCAAACTGACTGCGAGACTGTGATTGGGGGCGCACGGCGCTCGATTGTAAATTGTAAACAGGTCCTAAGGCATCGCATGCGGCTAGAGACTGGATGCCGCGCGTCAGAAGGGTCTATGGCAAGCAACGCTTGCAACCCATGCGCCTGATCTGGGTCAGATCAAAGCAGCGTTTCATCAAACAGGTCGCGCGCTGCAATCCGGAGATGGACCTGAACGCATCTCTGCATGGCAGCTTGACGCACTGCGCATTCACAACCTCACAACCCAGATGCGCAGATGGAGGCGTACACCGTCACCGGCACATGGCGTCAGCCAAGGATTCAGTCTGTACAAGTTCTACAGTCGAATAAATAGAACGAGATCAACGCAATTCAGAGCATCATTCAAAAGAATTTATGACCTGGCCTATTTCCGAGTATGAACGTTAAGACGCTTGATTTTTGCCCTTTAAACACCACCAAGGCCCGTCTGTTGGCGCCGTATGGCCTAGACGAAACAGCTGTGCAGCGCACCCTTGCCGAGTTGATGACGCCCTGTATTGACTATGCGGATCTGTATTTTCAAACGTCGCGCAGTGAAGCGTGGAGTCTTGAGGAAGGAATGGTTAAGTCGGGCAGTTTTAGCATTGACCAAGGGGTTGGCGTGCGCGCAGTCTCTGGCGCGCGAAGCGCATTTGCGTATTCAAACGATTTATCGCCTACCGCATTACATCAGGCGGCGCAAACCGTGCGCGCGATTGGCGCGCGCGGCGGCCCGCCGGTCCAGATCAACGCCCGAAGTGTAAAAGACCAAAAGCGCGGCCATCGCAGGCGCGATTTGTACCAGAACACAGATCCGCTGGATTCGCTGGCGGCAAGCGCAAAGGTGGCGCTGCTTGAACGCATCGAGCACATGGCGCGCGCGCGCGATCCACGCATCATCCAAGTCATCGCCAGTCTTTCCGGGGCATATGATCTGGTATTGATTGCCCGCGGAGATGGAAAGTTGGTGGCGGATGCGCGTCCACTCGTGCGTGTTTCAATGACGGTGATTGCGGAACAAAATGGCCGGCGTGAAACCGGCAGCGCGGGCGGCGGCGGACGTTTTGATTACCGCTATTTCAGCGAAGCGGTGCTCGCGCGTTATGTGGACGAAGCGGTGAATATCGCGCTGACGAATCTGGAGGCGCAGCCCGCGCCCGCAGGCAGGATGACCGTTGTTCTTGGGCCGGGCTGGCCAGGCATCCTGTTGCACGAGGCGGTCGGACACGGGCTTGAAGGTGACTTTAACCGCAAGGGCTCCTCCGCTTTTTCAGGCCGTATCGGTCAACGGGTGGCTGCGAAAGGCGTGACGGTGGTCGACGACGGCACGCTGCCCAAGCGGCGCGGATCGCTGAATGTCGATGACGAAGGCACACCGACGCAATGCACGACGCTGATTGAAGACGGAATTCTGACCGGCTATCTGCAGGATATGTTGAATGCGCGGCTGATGAAAATGCCGCTGACCGGTAACGCGCGTCGTGAATCCTATTGCGCGCTGCCGCTGCCGCGGATGACGAATACCTATATGTTGAACGGCGATCAGAGTCCGGAGGAAATTATCGCATCGGTCAAGGATGGCTTGTACGCAGTGAATTTTGACGGCGGGCAAGTCGATATTACGAACGGTCAATTTGTTTTTTCGGCGGCGCTGGCCTACCGGATCGAGAACGGCAAAGTGACGGTTCCGGTCAAAGGCGCGACGCTGACCGGCAGCGGTCCTGAAGCGCTGAAAAGAATTCGTATGATTGGCAACGATATGGCGCTCGATGCGGGCATTGGCGTGTGCGGCAAAGAAGGGCAGAGCGTGCCCGTCGGGGTAGGCCAGCCGACGTTGCGGTTGGACGATATGATCGTGGGTGGAACGCTTTGAGGGAACAGGTGCAGCTGTCCACAAATGCAGCATAGCGCCCGCGCAGTAAATTTGTGGGCTGGGCAGCTTCTGAGGAGAAGGCGTGTCTTCGAAAACCACCGATGATGTGCGCATACAGGAATTAAAAGAGCTTGCTGCGCCCACCCAGCTGATCCGCGATTTTCCCTGCACGGACGATATTGCGGCATTCATTTCTAACACCCGTCGGACGTTGCACTGCATTCTGCATGGCATCGAAGATCGGCTGATCGTGGTGATTGGCCCGTGTTCTATCCATGATCCCAAAGCGGCGCTCGAATACGCGGGCCGTCTTGCAGATACGCGCGCGCGTTTAAGCGATGCGCTGGAAATCGTGATGCGCGTGTATTTTGAAAAACCGCGCACGACATTGGGCTGGAAAGGGTTAATTAATGATCCTGAGCTCAACGGCAGTTTCAAAATTAATAAAGGTTTGCGTATTGCGCGCGCGTTGCTGATCAAAATTAATCAAGCCGGCGTACCGGCCGGAACGGAATATTTAGATCTGATCACGCCGCAATATTTAGCGGATTTAGTTTCGTGGGGCGCAATCGGCGCGCGCACGACAGAATCACAGATGCATCGCGAACTCGCTTCGGGTCTTTCATGTCCAGTCGGATTTAAAAATGGGACGAATGGCAACGTAAAAATTGCGATCGATGCGGTTAAGGCTGCATTGCAGCCTCATCATTTTTTATCCGTTTCAAAAGATGGGCATGCAGCGATTGTATCCACGCTGGGCAATGAAGACTGCCATCTCATTTTGCGCGGCGGAACGACGCCGAATTACGATGCCGCAAGTGTTGCGATGGTATGCGCGCAGATGCGCACAGCGGGACTGGAAGCGCGCTTGATGATCGACGCGAGCCATGCCAATAGTCATAAGCAGCATGAGCGGCAAATCGCCGTCTGCGCAGATATTGCAGAACAGATTGCGCACGGCGATGGCCGTATTATTGGCGTGATGGTCGAATCGCATCTGTTGGCAGGTCAACAGAGTCTGGAAACGGGTCATGAATTGAGATATGGGCAAAGCGTGACCGATGCCTGCCTCGGCTGGGAAGACAGTGTGGTTGCGCTTGACACTCTCGCCGCTGCGGTTCGTCAGCGGCGTATTGTGCGCAGTTAAAACACTGCCCGACGCAGACTCACGGGCGCGCAGTCAGATCGTGAACAGGCGCTTGACAAGGTTTTGAGAAGTTAGGTTAAATAAGCTTTCTAAGTACTTAATATTGCTAATTCTTATCTGCTTCATTACACTTGCGGAAAGTTTTTTCTCCGCTTCCTGAGCCAATGATGTTCGTCCAGAAAATTTCTCCCCGTTCAATAGCGCATCGCTTTATCTATTCCGTGTACTTTGTTGGCTGTGCAGCGGTTTTGACTGCAACAGACTTAAATGCCCGTCCGGCTTCCGCGCAGGCGCATCGCGCGGCGTCTGCAGCCGCTGTTCATGCTCAGCCAGCAGCGCGGGGGCGCAAAGCAGCCGCGCCCGCTTCCCGGGCTTCTTCCAAGGCCGGCATTCGGCGGCCGGGCAAATCTAGAGCGATGGCTGCGCCGTCTCGCCGCAAATCCAGCGTGCGCCGTTTAGCTGCGGCGCGCCGTCCGGTACGGCAACAAACGGCGCTGCGGCATGCCGCGATCCGCAGAGCGGCATTCACGCCCGCACGGCCTTCCTTCGGCCAGGCATTCGGCTTGCATGAAACGCCGGATGCATTGGCATTGCATTCCAGCGTCGCGTATGTGATGGATCAGAATACCCGGACGCCGTTATTTGACAAGAATTCACAGGCTGTGTTGCCGATTGCATCGATTACCAAACTGATGACGGCGATGGTCGTACTCGATGCGGATTTGCCTCTGGACGAAGTACTCGAAGTGACGCACAAAGATCGTGATTATGAAAAAGGAACCGGTTCCCGCCTGACGGTGGGGTCGTGCTTGTCGCGTGAGGATATGCTGCATATTGCGCTGATGGCTTCTGAAAACCGCGCCGCGGCGGCGTTATCACGCTACTACCCGGGCGGCCGGGCGGCGTTTATTGCCGCGATGAATCGAAAAGCGCGCGCGCTCGGCATGGCGGACACTTACTTTGCCGATTCCACGGGTTTGACGAGCCGCAATGTTTCAAGCGCGCGCGATTTAGCCAAAATGGTGCGCGCTGCGTATCAGTATCCGCTGATTCGCATGTTTTCAACGGATCGGGAGCATATCGTATTTACCGGTCACAAGACACTGGCTTACCACAATACCAATGCGCTCACGGCCAGCAATGCGTGGGAGATTGGCGTGCAAAAAACCGGTTTTATTAATGAAGCGGGTAAGTGTCTGGTGATGCAAGCGACACTCCAGAACCATCCATTAATCATTGTACTGCTTGATTCCGCCGGCAAATATTCCAGGGTGGGCGATGCGCAGCGCATCCGAAGCTGGCTGATCAATACGCTGGATGTCGAACAGATGACCCAGACAAATACGGCTGCGCAATATCCACACACTTAGAACATTTTCCATTGAGCTCGCCGTGAGGCCCTATGCGGGGTCGGGCGGTGTTGAGCGCGTGAAAAATCTCGTCATTCTAATTTCCGGACGCGGCAGCAATATGCAGGCGCTGGTGCGTGCCTGCGCGCAAGAACAATGGCCAGCGCGTATCAAAGCCGTCATTTCGGATCATGCGGATGCGCCAGGCTTGACTTTTGCCGCGGCGCAGAACATTGAAACCGTCGTGATTGATGCGCGCACACATACGCGGCCGTCATTTGAAGCGGCGCTGATGCATGCAATCGACCGCTGTGACGCGGATTTCATTGTGCTGGCAGGTTTTATGCGGGTGCTGACCCCGACCTTCGTCGCGCGCTATGCGCAGCGCATTCTGAATATTCATCCCTCATTGCTTCCCAGTTTTCCGGGTTTAAATACGCACAAGCGTGCGCTGGAAACCGGCGTTAAACTGCACGGCGCAACCGTTCATTTCGTGACGCCGCGGATCGATCTTGGCCCGATCATTGCGCAAGCCGCCGTGCCCGTGTTCGCATCGGACTGTGAGTCTCGGCTCNNCGGCCCGCGTGCTTGCCGCTGAACATCAACTCTACCCGCGCGCGGTGCGCTGGTGCATTGAAGGCCGCCTGAGGATTCAAGACACGCGCGTGTTTCTAACACCGCCTGAGCCGCAATGGCGGATGGTGGAAATACCGTTTGCAGAAGGGCATGAAAAGAGCCAGCCGATTGATTGCGCACACTGAAGCGCTTCTCAAAACGGTGCTGGAATTCAAGGGCGCGGCGGATCAAACCATACGCCGCTTTTTCTCTGTGCATCCAGAATTGGGACAAACAGAGCGCGGCATCCTCACACAAGCGGTATTTGAAGTCCTGCGTTATAAAACTGAATTGACCTATCTGGCTGAAAAGGGCGATGGCGCGCCCGCGCGGCGGCTCGCGCTCCTTGGCCTGACGCGCGCGATGGAATATGCTGCGGTACGGGCAGCGCTCCCGCC
>LXRJ01000011.1 GCA_001684025.1 Candidatus Glomeribacter gigasporarum
TTTCACCCATGCGATGAAATAAGTTTTATAGCCAACCTCGATCACACAAAATTTCGGACACTACCCCGTATTGCAAAATCGCTTGAATCTCAATCGGCGTTATCACAACGTATGACAGCCATGAAACCCACGCAAATAAAAAACCGGCCTCATGACCGTGGGTATAGGTCGGGTAATTCGACATGCCGCCGGCCGCGGCAATCAACACATTGGCGGTGGATATTTCCCTTTTAAGTCTCTGGTCGGGCGGCATAAGGTTTATTCTGCGTATAACTCTGGATGCAGATATCGCGTAATTTTATCTACAAATTCTATTGGCATCTTTTGTGTGAGTCTTGATAAATGCGCACTTAACTCTGAAAATAATTTTTCGTCCTTTATGTTTCTGCTAAATTTCTCAATGATTTTATAAGACTCCAGCTTTACTTCTTCTATTTCTTTAGAACTGTCCTTTATTAGGTTCTGATATATCTGCATTATTTTAATTAAAGTATTGGAAATATCGTTATCATTCCCATTCTGAACCATTTTTTCCAGATGCGATTCGAGTTGGCTTAAAATGGTTAAGCCTCTGCCGTTATTCTGGACTTGGGTAAACCTTTTCAACGTTTCTGTGACTTCAGAATTTTTCCATTCCGGACCACTCAGTTCCTGCAAAATCTGCGCATTCGTTTTCTCGCTTCCAGTTGGCAACACCGGCGCACTATCAACGGCAATATTATTAACAAGCATAATGTATTTTCCCTTTAAATCATTTTTACTCAACAATTTCAGCGTTTAAAAGCGGCAAAATACCGCCCTCTAGCGTTAAAAGGCTAGATTCAAAAACGCCTGCGCAGCATTCTCCGCGCGTTATAAAAATCAGGATAGAGGGGGGGTCTTAATGGCTGGAATCTGGAATTTGCATTAAGCGCCGATCAATTGGCGATAAGCATCGGCGTCTTTAAGCGCAGCAAGCGCTGCCTGGTCGGACGGCCTGAGTTTGAACAGCCAAGCGCTGTATGGATTGGTATTGATTTTTTCAGGCGCGCTGCTCAGTTCAGCGTTGATAGCGGCAATTTCACCGCTGACCGGCGCATAAATATCGGAGGCGGCTTTCACCGACTCAATCACTGCAACCGCATCGCCCGCGGCAACTATTTTTCCGATCAGCGGCAATTCCAAAAAGACAATATCACCGAGCGCTTGCTGCGCATGATCTGTAATGCCGACTGTCACCGTTCCATCGGCTTCAACGCGCACCCATTCGTGCGATTCGGTATATTTCAAATCCGCTGGCGGGTTCATTCAGTTTTCCTTATTGACCAATACTTTTCCATGCCGCACAAATGGCAGCGTGACCACGCGCGCACTGCATATTTTGTTACGGATGCGCACTTGCACGATCTCGCCCGCCTTGACGCCGCGCGGCACGCGCGCAAACGCAATCGATTGTTGCAACGTGGGAGAAAACGTTCCACTAGTTATTTCCCCTTGACCATAGGCGGTCAGAACAGGTTGATGCGTGCGCAGTATCCCGCTTCCGGCATCGCATAAGACAAGCCCGACAAAGGCAGCGCGGCAGCCATCGCGCAGCAACGCCGACTTGCCGATAAAATCGCGCTCGCTTTGTAAATCAACGCTCCAGCCTAAGCCTGAGTCGAGCGGCGATGTCTGTTCGTCCATCTCTTGACCATACAGATTCATTCCCGCCTCGATCCGCAGCGTATCGCGCGCGCCGAGCCCGCACGGCCGCGCGCCGGCAGCGCACAATGCTGTCCAAACCG
Organism: Candidatus Glomeribacter gigasporarum; assembly: GCA_001684025.1. GTDB lineage: Bacteria > Pseudomonadota > Gammaproteobacteria > Burkholderiales > Burkholderiaceae > Glomeribacter > Glomeribacter gigasporarum_A. Next base: position 1,767 of record LXRJ01000011.1, read on the forward strand.
GCTCGGCAGTGGACTGCGCAATGATCAATTCAAAGCCGTCTTCGCCGCTATAGCCGGTGCGCGCGAGCATGAGTTCATCTTCCGATAATTCCGGCACCACTGCAAAACTGAACGGGGTTAACGTCTCGCTTGCGGCGCGCGTCTTAGGCAACGCGCGCCAGACTTTGGCGCGCGCATTCGGCCCTTGCACGGCAATGATCGCAAGATCGCGACGCGGCACGATTGTTAAGCCATATTCCTTTTCAGTATTCAATTGGTTCAACCACGCGCTATCTTTTTCCGCCGTCGTGGCATTGACGACCAAACGGAAAAAATCATCATTGAAAAAATAGACGAGCAAATCATCGCGCACGCCGCCGTCCGGATTCAGCATGCAGGTATACAACGCACGGCCGGACGATTTGAGTTTGTCTACGTTATTCGCCAACGCCCTGCGCAAAAAGGCGCGCGCACGCCCTAATCCGTCTGGATCACGAAGATCGATCACACCCATATGCGATACATCAAACATGCCCGCATCGGCGCGCACGGCGCGATGCTCGTCGAGCTGCGAGCCGTAGTGCAGCGGCATCATCCAACCGCTAAAACCGGCCAGCCGCGCGTCCAGCGCGCAATGCGCTGCATACAGCGGGGTTTTTTGAAGTTCGGTCATGAACATGTGCTAACGGTGCGCAGCTTCCCGATACGCCTTCGACTGCATTTCGGTGAGCCTTGAAAGGGTGCGCGTAAATTCATGCGCGTGTGGGCCTTCCAGATACAGTTCAGTGATCGGAACCGCTGCCGACATCAAAAACTTGACCCGATGATCGTACAACACATCAATCAGCCAAGCGAAACGGCGCGCCGGATCAGTCATCTGCAATGTCAAGCGCGGTACATTCGACACAATCAAAACGTGAAAACGGCGGGCAATTTCAAGATAGTCGTTTTGCGAGCGCCCGTCGCCGCATAACACATCAAAGTCAAACCAAACCACATCGCCCGCGCATCGCCGCGCCTGGATTTCGCGCGCCTCAATCGTCAACACAGGATTGTCGTCCGGTGCCGCCGCCAGCGTTTCAAAAGCGTCACATAATGCAGAGTCAGTCGATGGATCGATTGGAATGTAGTACGCCGGCATCACATCCAGCACACGCTGCCGGTAGTCGACACCACCGTCCACATTCAATACATCGAGTTTTTCATTCAACAATGCAATGGCGGGTAAGAAACGGCTATGATGCAATCCATCTGGATACAAGTCGTCCGGCGCATCGTTGGAAGTCATCACAAATTGCACGCCCTGTTTGAATAGACTTTCCAATAATCGGTACAGCAGCATCGCATCAGCGATATCCGATACATGGAATTCGTCAAAGCAGATTAAACGGTGCTGCCGTGCAATGCGGCGGGCCAATGTGTGGAGTGGATTGGCAATCCCCTTCAGCGTTTGTAATTGCCGGTGCACCGCGCGCATAAATGCATGAAAATGCAACCGCGTTTTATGTTGCACTGGAACGCAAGCGTAGAAACAGTCCATCAAAAAACTTTTGCCGCGGCCAACGCCGCCCCACAGATAAACACCTTCCGGTGCTTGCCTCAAAAACCATGCGGGCAGCCATTGGGTCAAAAAACTGGAACGGCGCGCTTCTTCTATCCGCACCCACTCTTCAGCGCAGCGCTGCAAACGGTTTAGCGCCGCCATTTGCGCTTGATCCGGTGAATGACTGTGCAGACGCAGTTCACGGATACAATAATCCACAACGTTCATTCCGAACGCAAACCGACGCTCTCAAACCGCATCGTTCCAAATGGATTTATTTTGAAACCTGTCACCTTCTTATTCACAGCTTGGGCAATGATCGGATAAGCAATAGGCGTAAAGGGCTGTGCATATTTGAAAATCCGCTGTGCTTGAACATAAAGCTGAGTCCGTTGGTTCCTAAGAAACACACTTTGGGTGTTTCTATTCATACGGGGCGCGGGCGTAGCCCGGGTAGGCGGTTCAATAAAGTTAGGCCCAATATTAGTTTTTTTATCAATCAGTCTGAAATCGGATATTGCCCTGAAATTTAAGTTGATCCCTGTATTAAATATTCAGCGCGCGCCGCTCAACCGCCAGCGCCGCCTCGCGCATGACTTCCGAAAGCGACGGATGCGGATGGCAGATACGCGCAATATCTTCCGACGCAGCCTTAAATTCCATTGCGGTAACCGCTTCGGCGATCAAATCAGACGCATTGCTTGAGACGATATGCACGCCAAGTATTTCATCGCTGTGCGCATCCGCGAGCATTTTGACGAAACCGTCCGCATGCCCCATTCCAAGCGCGCGGCCGTTGGCTGCGAATGGAAACTGTCCGACCTTGTATATACACCCTTCTTGTTTGAGCTGTTGTTCGGTTTTGCCGACCCAGGCAACTTCAGGCGCGGTATAAATCACCCATGGAATGCAGTTGTAGTCGAGATGGGGTTTTTGTCCATCGATGAGTTCAGCAACCATCACCCCTTCATCTTCCGCTTTGTGCGCGAGCATCGGGCCACGCACCACATCGCCAATCGCATAGATATTGGGTAAGCGCGTGCGGCAATGGTCATCCACATCAATAAAGCCGCGTTCATTCACACTCAAGTCAATATTTTCAAGTCCAAGTTCATCGGTATTCGGCACTCGTCCGATGGCAACGATCAGCCGGTCGGCATTCAAGGTCTGCGACTTTCCAGACGCATCAGAATAAGCAATTGTTACGCTCTTTTCACGGGTTTTGACGGCATCGATTCTGACGTCCAGCGCAATCGACAAGCCTTGTTTACTCAATAGCTTGAGCGCTTCTTTAGAAACCCCCTCATCTGCAGCCGCCAGAAAAGCGGGCGATGCTTCCAGTACTTTGACCCGCGCGCCGAGGCGTCGCCAAACAGAGCCAAGCTCAAGACCGATGACGCCCGCACCAATGACCGCAAGCGTGCGCGGCACGGATTCAAACGCCAGCCCGCCTTCGTTATCAACCACGATGTGTTGATCGACTTTTACATCCGGCAAATGCCGCGCTTTGGAGCCTGTGGCAATAATCACGTTTCGCCCCGTCACTATTTGCGCTCCGCCTGCGCCGCTGACCTCAATTTGTACGCTTTCAGCGCTGGCTGATACAAATCTGCCATGCCCTTTAAGCCAATTCATCTTATTTTTACGAAACAGGAACTCGATGCCTTGGGTCATCTTATTCACAATGCCGTCTTTACGCGCCATCATTCGAACAACATCCATGCCGACGTCTTTAATCGAAATGCCGTGTTCAGATACATAATGCGCAGTGTTCTCAAATAACTCTGACGAAGCGAGCAGCGCCTTGGATGGAATACAGCCGACATTCAGACACGTCCCGCCCAATTTGAATTCCCCGTGCGGGTCTTGCCATTGTTCAATACAAGCGACCGAATATCCCAACTGCGCGGCGCGGATCGCTGCGATATAACCGCCTGGGCCAGCGCCGATGACAATCACGTCAAATGATTTAGACATGGATCTTGAATTATTCTTTAAAGGATATTTTAAACATCGAGCAGTAATCTCGCTGGATCCTCCAGCGCTTCTTTAATCGCAACCAAAGAGAGTACCGCTTCGCGGCCGTCGATCAAGCGATGGTCATACGAGAGCGCCAGATAGTTCATCGGGCGAATCACAATCTGGCCGTTTTCGACCACGGCGCGCTCTTTGGTTGCATGCACACCCAGAATGGCGGACTGTGGCGGATTGATAATCGGCGTGGAAAGCATCGAGCCGAATACACCGCCGTTTGAAATCGAAAAAGTGCCGCCGCTCAAGTCTTCCAGCGTCAATTTTCCATCTTTGGCTTTCTGGCCGAATTCAGCGATTTTCTGTTCAATTTCGGCCACGCCAAGTTGATCGGCATTGCGCAGAATTGGTACGACCAGCCCGCGTGAGGAACCGACCGCAATACCAATATCAAAATAGCCGTGATAAATAATGTCATTGCCATCGAGCGAAGCGTTGACAATCGGATACTTTTTCAGCGCGTATACCGCCGCCTTCACAAAAAAGGACATAAAGCCTAAGCGTGCGCCGTGTTCCTTTTCAAATTTCTCCTTGTATTTACTGCGCAGATCGATCACCGATTGCATATTGACTTCGTTAAAGGTCGTCAAAATCGCATTGGCGCGCTGCGATTCAAGCAGACGCTCGGCAACCCGCGCGCGCAGACGCGACATTGGCACGCGCTGCTCAGGGCGGTCCGAGCGCCATTGCTCGATCTCAAGCGGCGCTTTAACAGCCGCTAATGCAGATCGCTGAGCCGCGGGCGCAGCGGCGTCTTCTTTCTCAGCCGCGCGCACATCCCCTTTGGTGATTCGCCCGCCGCGTCCGCTGCCCTGTAACTGAGCCGCATCAATGCCTTTTTCATCGATCAGTTTCGTTGCTGCCGGCAATGCAGCCGGGGGCCGTGCATTGCGCGGTGCAGCGTCCAGTTTTGCTTGAACCGGTTTAACCTCGGCAGGTTTTTCCTTTATGACAGGCACCGCCGGTTGCGCCTCCGTATCAATGGTGGCAATCACTTCGTCCGCGGTCACCGTATCGCCCGCTTGTCGGAGAATTTCCTTGATGACGCCCGTCGCAGGCGCAGGGACTTCAAGCACCACTTTATCCGTTTCAATTTCGATTACGACTTCATCTGCCTGAACAGCTTCGCCCGACTTTTTCTTCCACTGCAGCAGGGTTGCTTCAGAAACGGATTCAGAGAGTTGCGGAACCTTCACATCTATGATCGCCATTGATTTTCGCCTTTCTACCGATTGAACTTTTTAGATTGAAAAAACTGTTTTCTTACTTGACGAATACTGTCCCTTTGAGTCTTCCAAACGCGCCTTCGATCAGCGCTGTTTGTTGTTCACGGTGCTTTGCGTAGTAACCCACCGCAGGCGATGCGGAGGCTGGACGACCGCTATAGGCGCGCTTCTGGCCGGGCTTCATCCTCTCGTATAAATGGTGTTCAATATAGAACCACGCGCCTTGATTTTGCGGCTCGTCCTGCACCCAGACGATTTCGGCGGCATTTTCATATTTCTTCAGCTCGGCGTTAAATGCTTTGTGCGGAAACGGGTACAGTTGCTCGACCCGGATAATCGCCACGTTTTTACGCTTGATTTCTTGGCGCCGCGCAATCAGATCGTAATATACGCGGCCTGAGCATATGAGAATGCGTTTGACTTTCTTCGGATCAATTTCAGCGTCTGTTTCACCGATAATGGTTTGGAATACGCCTTCGGCCAATTCGCCCAACATACTGACCGCTTTCTTATGACGCAACAGCGATTTCGGCGTAAAGATAACCAGTGGTTTGCGGAACAAGCGGATCATCTGCCGGCGCAGCAAGTGAAAGATTTGCGCGGGCGTGGTGGGCTGCACTACCTGCGTATTGTGATCAGCGCACAACTGTAAAAATCGCTCGATGCGGGCCGACGAATGCTCCGGCCCTTGGCCCTCATAACCATGCGGCAACAGCAGAGTTAAACCTGAGACGCGTCCCCATTTCACTTCGCCGGATGAAATGAATTGATCGATGACCACCTGCGCGCCATTCGCGAAATCACCAAACTGCGCTTCCCACGCCACCAGCGTATTCGGCTCGGCGGTCGAATAGCCATATTCAAAGGCGAGCGCCGCTTCTTCGGAGAGCACCGAATCGATGACTTCAAAACGCGCCTGACGATCAGCGACATTCTGCAACGGAATATAAGTGCCGCCGTTCCAGCTTTCCCGATTCTGATCATGCAGTACCGCATGCCGGTGCGTGAACGTGCCGCGCGCGGTATCCTGCCCAGTCAACCGCACCGCATAGCCCGACGCAACCAATGATGCAAACGCCAGATGTTCACCCATGCCCCAATCGAGCGGTGCTTCGCCGCGCCCCATCGCACGGCGGTCTTGAATCACCCGCTCGACCAGCGGATGCAGTTTGAAATGTTCAGGGACCGTCGTGATCCGCTCAGCCAAACGTTTCAATTCGGTGRGCGSCMCCGCCGTATCGGCAGSGKCCGCCCMTTTACGATTCAAAAACGGCATCCAATCAATCACATACTGACTTTTGCAATTCAACAATACGCGCTCTTTGTTATGCCGCCCTTCGTCAAGCGCCTGACGGTACCGCTTCATATAGGCATCCGCCTCATCGGCGCTGATGACGCCCTGAGCAATCAATTTTTCCGCATATAAAGCGCGTGTACCGGGATGCTGTGCGATTTTTTTGTACATCAACGGTTGAGTCACCGCAGGCGTATCTTGTTCATTATGGCCAAGTTTGCGGAAACACACGATGTCAACGATCACATCCTTATGAAAGAGGGTGCGAAAATCCACCGCCAGCTGCATCGCGAGCGCCACCGCTTCGGGATCATCACCGTTCACATGCAACACCGGCGCCTCGATCATTTTGACCACATCCGAGCAATAGAGCGTCGAGCGCGCATCGCGCGGATCAGAAGTAGTAAAACCAATTTGGTTATTGATGATCAGATGCACTGTGCCGTGCGTACTATAGCCGCGCGTCTGCGCAAGATTCAACGTTTCCATCACCACGCCCTGGCCGGCGAATGCCGCATCGCCATGCACCTGCACCGGCAGTACTTGCTTTCCATTCGTATCGCCGCGGCGTACCATCCGCGCTTTCGCCGAACCTTCAACCACCGGATCGACGATTTCAAGATGCGAAGGATTGAACGCCAGCGATAAATGCACCGGCCCGCTTTCGGTCGAAACATCGCTAGAGAAACCTTTATGGTATTTCACATCCCCGGACGGCAAATCGGCGCCCAACTTGCCTTCAAATTCGGCGAATAAATCGGCTGGCATCTTGCCCAGCGTATTCACGAGCACATTTAAACGGCCGCGGTGCGCCATCCCGATCACGATTTCCCGCACACCCATCGCACTTGCATGTTGCACCAGCGTATCCATCGCAACGATAAAACTTTCGCCCCCTTCCAACGAAAAGCGCTTTTGCCCGACAAACTTGGCATGCAAATAGCGTTCCAGCCCTTCAGCGGCCGTTAATCGTTCAAAAAAGTGTTTTTTCTGGTCGTTTGAAAAATCCGGCGTTGCGCGAATCGATTCAAGACGTTCCTGCCACCAGCGCCTTTGTTCTGGCACGCTCAAATACATAAACTCAGCGCCGATCGTCCCGCAATACGTATCGCGTAGCGCCTGAATAATTTCGCGCAGCGCCGTCTGTGTGAACCCAAAATACAAATTAGCCGCATGGAACATTTGTTCCATATCGGTTTCAGTAAAACCGTAGAACGCGGGATCTAGATCAGGAATGACTGGATGCTCCTGACGCTTCAGCGGATCGAGGTTCGCCCAGCGCGTACCCAGAATACGGTATGCGCCAATCAGCGTTTGAACATGAACTTGTTTGCGCGCCGTTTTCAGTTCACCCAGGCTGACATGCGCGGGCGGCGCATAATTTTTTGCGCGCTGCACGAAAGATTTGATGATCGGCGCATGCGCGACACCGTTGGCATGCGCGCCATTGGCTGGGTAAACATTTTGTAAAGCGTCGAAATAGTCGCGCCAATAGCCGGCGACCGAGGTAGGATTATCGAGATAGGCTTCGTACAGTTCTTCAATATACGGTGCATTACCGCCAAATAAATACGCATTCGACTGAAAATGCTTCAACATTCGACGCTCACTCCATGAGTCTTCCGAAAAGTAGCCGGTTTCAACCCCTCCGCACTACGGCCTAACCGTCTCGGCGGATGTATTTTGAAGCATAGCACGCCCGGCGTCGATCGCTTTTATTTAACCTGAAAATAGCGCATCCAAGGTTGCAGCGGCCTCGCTATCCATCGTATTGTAAGTCACTGTCCTCGCTTCAAAAATATAGTGCGTTGCATATTTGCCGAGACGCTCAAGAATTTGCGCCTGAATCAACTCTGGCGCAACATTGAGTTTTAAATACCATGCAGTGGATGAAAGGCGCGCCTGGAGCGCGCCATATTCAGCCATCAAAGCGTCAAATTCAAGCGCATCCTGATCGCGGCAAATAATCACAAAATTCCTCCCCATAAAACCTCCTAAAATTTTTGAGTTTTGCTCTGAGACAACGCAAAGGGTTGGGCGTGTACCAGAACTATGAATTCCGCTCCGGACTTGTCCATAAAAGGCGGATTGTAGTAGTGTGCGCCGTCGTTCAAGCGTTCGCGCCCACGCTGGCCCACCTTTATCCGCGTTTGATTTCATCCCGTGTCTCATTCATTCCGATTCCAATCTCACGCCTTCATATGGCGCATCTTGCCGAACCGCTGGGATTTGATCGCGTTTCCGCTGATATTGGGCGCACTTGCACTGGCTGCAAGCGGACTTCATCAAGCGATGGCGCCGCTTGCCGATCTTGCAACACAAACGATTTCTCTGCACCCGGCGCATCTGCCTGAATATGCGCTGCGTACCACGCTGCGCATGCTCGCCGCGATGGCTCTGTCTTTGATCTTCACTTTCATCTACGGCACACTGGCCGCGAAAAGCCGCCGCGCTGAAAAAGTGCTGGTACCGTTACTTGATATCGCCCAGTCGATCCCGGTGCTCGGTTACTTATCGTTCACGGTCACTTTTTTTATCGCCCTGTTTCCCGGCCGCATTCTCGGCGTTGAATGCGCGGCGATTTTCGCTATTTTCACCAGCCAAGCCTGGAATATGACGTTCAGTTTTTATCAGTCGTTACGCACCGTGCCGCGTGATCTGCTGGAAGTCTCGCGCAACTTCCAATTAAGCGCCTGGCAGCGTTTTTGGAAACTGGAAGTCCCCTTCTCAATGCCTGGTCTGATTTGGAACATGATGATGTCGATGTCGGGCGGCTGGTTTTTTATTGTCGCCTCCGAGGCCATTACAGTGGGACATCACACTTTCTTATTGCCGGGCATCGGCGCCTATCTGGCGCAAGCAATTGATACGCGCAATTTAGCTGCGGTTGGTTGGGTCGTTCTAGCAATGGCGCTGGTCATTTTGATTTATGACCAATGTCTATTCCGTCCGCTCGTCGCCTGGGCGGACAAGTTTCGACTTGAAAATACGAACACGGGGAGCGCGCCTTCGTCCTGGCTGCTCGACTTGATTCAGCGTACCCGGCTGATCCGGCGCATGCTTGTGCCCGCCACCCGTTTGCTTAGCTGGGCAGCGCGGCTGCGCATCCGTCCTCACCGCTCAACGGAGCATCACCCCCGCGCGTTCATTTCTTGGACAAGTTCTAAAGCAGGCGATGCACTCTGGGGACTCATCATTACCTTCGCCATCGCTGTTCTCAGCTGGCATGCGTTTGTCTATATCTCTGCCTGCCTCAGCTGGAATGAGGTGATCTATGTATTGACGCTCGGCTTGATGACGCTCGCGCGTGTGCTGCTGCTCATTTTCCTCGCCTCGGTAATTTGGGTGCCAATCGGTGTGTGGATCGGCTTAAGACCCGCGCTCGCGCAGAAGGTGCAGCCGCTGGCGCAATTTCTAGCGGCATTTCCGGCGAATCTGCTGTTCCCGCTGTTTGTCGTCGCGATTGCGCGCTTTCGACTGAATCCCGATCTCTGGCTCTCACCGCTGATCGTACTCGGCACCCAGTGGTACATTCTGTTTAATGTGATTGCCGGCGCCAGCGCCTATCCAAATGACTACCGGGAAGTGGCCGCGAACTTGCATATCCGCGGCTGGCAATGGTGGAAACAGGTGATACTGCCGGGCATCTTCCCCTATTACGTCACCGGTGCGATGACCGCATCCGGCGGCGCCTGGAATGCGAGTATTGTCTCTGAAGCCGTCTCCTGGGGCGATACCCAATTCACCGCGCACGGCCTTGGCGCGTATATTGCGGAAATGACCGAGGCGGGGAATATGCCGCATATGATGCTCGGCATTGCTGTGATGTCTGTATTTGTGATGTTGTTTAACCGCTTGTTGTGGCGCCCATTGTATGCGTATGCTGAAAGTAGACTGCGCCTGGACTAGCCGTCATTTCATCCATCACTTCTAAATTTCTCTGCGCGGCGCAATTGAAAGAAAAACAGATTCGACGCATATCAGTCTTCTTCGCCTTGATTCAACTGTGCAGAAGAAGGCGCGGCCGCCGCAGGCGCTTTTTGAATGCCCACAATCTCAATATGCACGCGCCGATTCGGTTGCAAACACGCAATCAGCGCCGCGCGCGGAGCTACGCCCTGACACGCTTTAACCGGTTCTGATTTGCCTTTGCCATACGCTTTCTTCAACCGCCGAGCCGCCCACCGTGAGCGCATCGAATAGTTTGACCTGACCGTCCGCGCCGACCATCCAATATTTGTCCCCACCTTGTTCGACTTCATAGCGAATGCGGATCGATTGCGGATCACCCTGCGGTGTCAGACTCGAAATCGGCTGTTTAAACAGAATCCGGCCGGAAAAAGGTAAAACTATAGTCTTCGAAACGCATGAGCGGTATGACGCGCTTGACAATCCCGAGCGGGTTCTTATCACGCACCAGAATCTCGATCTTCTCCGAATTCTGAATCGCGGTATTGTTTTTCACCGCGAACGGGCCGGAGGTGCCGTTCGCCGGATACTCTTCAATCACCTGTTTCAGATTGTCATAGGTGGCAAACACATTGCCGAGCAGCGGGCCTTGCGCGTAATGCGCGCGCATCCCCGTTGCGGTGCGGTTGTACTGACCCGGCATACGTTGCTGATCCGCACATATAAACGGTCATTGGAGCGGGCATCGAATCCGGTCACTGAACTATCGCCGTAGACTGGATAAAAATCGTGCGGATTCACATCACGCATCAATCTGGAGCGCGTCTGTTTGTCAGAGTCAAAGGCGGCGGTCAGCAGCGTTTGGCCGGAAATCACGCCCTTTAGAAAAGGCCGTGCGCCCGGAAACATCCAAGCCCAACGCAATCAGGTCGCGCAATTCGGGCACAAAACGGATCGCACCTTCTGCCACTGCCGCGCCGGAGGTAATGCGGAGCGGGACTTCTTGAGGTTCAGGCGGCGCCGGCAATTGAAAGGTGACCACACCTTGCCGGTCGATCAGCGTCACCTCTTTCACTGTGAATTCGCTCAAGTTTTTCACTTGGACCGTGTATTGCACGGTGTCACCGATTTCCGCGATGCCTTTGCTGGCGGTTCTAATCGTCAGCAGTTGAGGCGCTTTAACTTCGATGCTTGTCTTGCACTGATTCTCCGCGCACGTGGGCCGATCGGGGCCGTCAGGCACGACGGTATTGACCAATGTTCCGGCAGCGGTGGCGACGGCTTGCACTTCAATCGTGGCGGTGCCGCCATTCGCGGCCAGTCCGGCCGCAACGGTGCACTTGAGCGTGCGCCCCGAAACAGGATCGCAGCTCGCGCCGGTGGGCGCGACGGTGATGTCGCGCAAAGATTCCGGCAAGGTATCGGTCAGCGTCACCGCGCCGGTGGTCGGGCCGGCGCCGTGATTGGTTGCGCTGATCGTCCAGCAAATCGTCTCGCCAATGTGGGCAGTGGCGTGGGGCGTGGTTTTTTGAACTCAGATTGAATTGGTCAGAAGGCGTAATCCGCCCGCAGCCTGTATGGTGTGGATCCAGTATTCGCTTCTTAAGGTCTACGCCAGACATCGCCAGTGCAAATGCCATTCCTTGATGGGTCTCCGCGCTGATTAAACGCGCTGTCACCGTGTTGGGATTACGTGATACCAGCACAGGCGCGGAAGCGATTTTGGTGCGTCTTTTGCCTTCCAACTGACTTTCTGGCTACCCAAGCCCGCTATATTGAGGTTGAAACCGCCACTTTGAGAAGGAATCTCTTCTATTTGTTTCCAGCCTTCTCCAGCCGTCATTAACTCAAATTCTTCCTTTGCCAGGCTATCTTCGTCATCGACCGCCAAGAAGTAAAAACTGGGTAAAGGCTGACTTCATTTGTCTAAAATTTTCAATCCATTTATTTAATATAAGCTTGTGTTATTCGGAACTGAATCGGGTTTTTGACCTATTTTTAAATGACCTTGATTTGTTGACGTACATCAGGAAATGCAAAAATAACGGATTAAGATTAGAGCATTTTTATGCACGCTTTCGCTTCCCCTCCTCCTAAAGAAATCCTGCGCGTCACCCATGTACAGCGCGGATTCAAAAGAACTCAGGGGGAATTGCGCGTTCTCGACGATGTCAACCTAGCCCTTACTGAAGGCGAGATTGTCGGATTATTGGGGCGCTCCGGTTCGGGCAAATCGACGCTCTTGCGCATCATGGCTGGTTTGATCGAACCCAGCGGCGGCGCCGTCGCGTATCTCGGCAAACCGTTGACCGGCCCAGCGCAAGGCGTTGCGATGGTGTTTCAAACTTTCGCGCTGTTTCCATGGCTCACGGTTTTGCAAAACGTTGAAGCTGGACTTGAAGCACTGGGCATCAGGACACGTGAACGTCGCGGGCGCGCGCTCGCCGCGATTGACTTGATCGGTCTGGACGGTTTTGAAAACGCCTATCCGCGCGAACTGTCCGGCGGGATGCGCCAACGCGTCGGGTTCGCGCGCGCGCTCGTGGTCAATCCGACCTTGCTGTTAATGGACGAGCCGTTTTCCGCGCTCGATGTGCTCACCGCTGAGACGTTACGCACCGATCTGCTCGATCTGTGGAATGAAGGGCGGCTGCCGATCAAATCGATATTGATTGTGACGCATAATATTGAAGAAGCGGTGTTTATGTGCAACCGCATTTTAGTGCTGTCATCGAATCCGGGTCGGGTGATGGCCGATATTCGCGTGCCGTTCGCGCATCCGCGCGACCGTCTCGATCCAGCGTTCAAGCGACTGGTCGACGATATTTACGCGCAAATGACCGCGCGAGAGAGCGTCGACGCGACGCGCAAGACATTGGCGCTGAGCAACCGGCTGCCGGAGGTATCGACCAATCTGATGGCGGGACTGATCGAGACGCTCGCGGCGCCGCCCTACCACGGCAAAGCCGATCTGCCTGAAATTGCGCGCACGCTGCATCTTGAAGTGGACGATCTATTTCCGGTCGCTGAAATGATGCAATACCTGAATTTCGCCCACGTGCGCGAAGGCGATATTCTGCTGACCCCGGCGGCCAAACAGTTTGCCGAATCCGGCACGCAGGAGCGCAAACAAATGTTTGCTGAACACTTGCTGGCGCATGTGCCGCTCGCCGCGCGCATCCGGCAGGTACTGAACGAGCGGCCCGGCCATCGCGCGCCGCGCATGCGTTTTGCGCAGGAATTGGAGGATTTCCTCTCCGATAGCGCCGCGCAGCAAACCCTCGATGCGGTGATTGACTGGGGCCGTTACGCGGAAATTTTTTCCTACAATGACCAAACCGAAACCTTAAGTCTGGAAGACGTCGAAGGAGATTAAAAAGTTTGTCTGGCAGACTGGTGATCGTATCGAATCGGGTGGCGCCGCCTCAGGAGGGATACTCCGCAGCGGGCGGACTGGCGGTCGGCATTTTCGATGCGCTCAACAAAGCCGGTGGCCTCTGGTTCGGCTGGAGCGGCGAAGTCGGCGCAGAAGCGGGCGCAGTCAAATTGGACGTGCGCGGCAATATCACCTATGCGACAACCGCTCTGTCCAGGAAGGATTACGATCAATATTACCGTGGCTTCTCTAACGCGACCTTGTGGCCGGCCTTCCATTACCGTCACGATTTAGCGCGCTACGACCGGCAGGAATACGCGGGCTATTTGCGCGTCAACGATTGGTTGGCGCGGCGGCTCATCCCTTTGCTCCGCCCCAATGACCTGATTTGGGCGCACGATTACCACTTAATCCCCTTTGCGGCGGCGTTGCGTAATGCCGGCAGCCCGCATCCGATGGGGTTCTTTTTGCATATTCCATTTCCAGCGACCGAAATTCTGCGCACGATACCGCCGCACGCGGCGCTGATCGAAGCGCTTTGTCAATACGACGTCCTCGGATTTCAAACGCGCACCGATCTGCAGGCGTTCACCGACTACATCGGGCGCCGCGCGCCGGGCACTGTCAACCGCAGCGGCGTCGTACACGCGCACGGCCGGACGCTGAAAGCGGCGGTTTACCCAATCGGCGTTTATCCGGAGGCGATTGCAGAGGCTGCGCAACGCTATGCAAAACGCCGTCCAGTGACCAGCCTGCGCGCCTATCTCCAACATCGAAAACTGATCATCAGCGTGGACCGGCTTGATTATTCAAAAGGACTCATTGAGCGTTTTCTTGCCTTCGAGCGGCTGCTGCAAAACGCGCCGGAACTGCACGGCAATGTCACCTTTGTCCAGATTGCGCCGCCCACGCGCACCGATGTGCAAGCTTATCAACGCATCCGTCATACGCTCGAAGGCGAAGCGGGCCGCATTAACGGCCGCTTTGCGCAACTTAACTGGACGCCGATCCGCTATCTAAACCGAAAATACGAACGCAATGTATTAATGGCGCTGTTTCGCGCCGCGCATATCGGCTATGTCACGCCATTGCGCGACGGCATGAATCTGGTCGCTAAAGAATATGTCGCCGCGCAGGATCCGAACGATCCAGGCGTGCTTGTGCTCTCGCAATTTGCAGGGGCCGCCGACGAACTGACCGATGCGCTGCTGGTTAATCCATTCGATCTCGCGCAGATGACTGATGCGCTCCAAACAGCGCTTTCGATGCCGCTCGAACAAAGACAGGCGCGTTACCGCGCAATGATGCAACCTCTGCATTCAAAAAACCTATCTGTTTGGCTGAATTCATTTTTGCAGGATCTGCAGCGCGCCGCCGCATTGCGGGCATAACGGAACAAAAAATACAGCCTTGACGGGATGTGACGGACCGGCCTCCACTCCATACTGCAGTTGAGCACATGCGCTCAAACAGTAACAACACAATCAAAAACCTCACAGCCGACATCTACAGCGGAAACGAAAACGTCGAAATCGGGAACGTAAACGGAACCCTCAACGGAACAGAAAACCTCGACATTGACATTGGAACCCCCCTTCGGAACCATCAACAACGTCAGTGCATCGATGAACGAAATCGCCAGTGAATCTGTAGAGCGCATATTCCATGTCGCGCTCTATCAGCCACGCTGCGCCAGCGTGGCATTTTTCCGCCCCTACATTCCGCTCCCGCTCTAAGACACTGAAACCGTTAAACCATATGGTTGATTTTTTTACGGATGGCTTTTAATCTGGGTGGCATTTTGATCGGACGCCTGTCCGCCTCAGCCAGCCGCAATGCTTTCGAATGACCGGATTGAAAAAAATCGTGATCCGTTGAACCCGAGGGGGAACCTGAGGAAGAAAATGAAATGCTTGACCGAGCTACGAACGACCTGCTAACGCAGGTTGGCCCCAATACTCCGTCGGAAACCTGTTGCGCCGTTACTGGCATCCAGTGGGCTATTCATCGGAATTGACGGGGACGGGCCAAACAAAGCGGGTTCGCATTCTTGGGGAAGAACTTGTGCTGGCTCGCACCGGGAGCGGCGCTCTGTTGCTCGTGCAGGAACGTTGTCCCCATCGAGGCGCATCGCTTCTTTACGGATTTGTCGAAGGAACGAACCTACGGTGTGCTTACCACGGCTGGCTGTATAACCAGGCAGGTGAATGTATCGAGCGGCCTTTCGAATCTGAAAAGACTAATCGCATCTACAAGAAAATGATCAAGAGTTACCCGACGCGCGAATGCGGCGGCCTCATTTTCGCTTACCTTGGTCCCGCCGCGGACAAGCCAGCATTTCCGAATTGGGACATCTTGATCCGTCAGGATGGCGTACGGCACTTCGAAGTGCAGGACGACCTGGCGTGCAACTGGTTACAGATACAGGAAAACGCGGTGGACGTCACCCATACGTACTACCTGCACTCGAAGTATTTCGAGCGGCTCGGCCTGAATGACGGATCAGGTTTTGGAAAGTCGTTCAAACGCTTCGGATTTCAGCGATTCGACTGGGGCATCGATATGAGCTTGCTGCAGCGGTACTGCCGGCGAATCTGCCAAACGTCATCATGACCGGGATCCTTGAACAGTCACAGGGAATTCATCTGAGCTTCTCTGAGCACCTGTTTTACTTCCTGCCTGCCGGCGTAATCGTGCGCGGCGCAATATTAATTACCGTATCGTATAAGTTGTTCGGCGATACAGTGCACGGAATCGTCCATCCTGGCGCCTATGCGCGCATCTCGGGGCGCGAAGCACATGCGATTGTCCTTCTGTCGATCACACTCATCTTGTGGTTTACCGATTCGATCCATCACCTCGCGCCGGGGTGGATTGGGCTCGGCTTCACGCTCGTCTATTTCCTGACTTCGCCGGCAGAGCAGCTCACTCGCTTTACGAGTATTTTTAAAATGGATCTGCTCTGGTTCATCGCAGCGATTATCGGTTTGACTGCGCTTGTTAAACATCTTGACATGCAGCTACTGAGCTTGCTTGGGAGTGCGACGCTGATGGGAAACACAGTGCTCACTTACGCCATGCTGGTTGCCGGTTCGGTTTGTCTGTGTTTTGTTGTAACTTCGAACGCAGCGCCGGCGCTGTTTATCCCGCTGGCGGCGCGCATAGTGGAACAAGGTGCCCTGTTGAAGATGGGTATGCTCTCACAAGTGATGGGATACTCGACAACTTTCCTTCCATACCAGTCACCGCCGATCATATTCGGCAATGAACTTGCTCAGATCGATAGAGATGTCTCAATCAAGTATTGCCTCGTGACTGCAATACTGGGAATCGTCCTAGTGGTTCCGATCAATGCTCTATGGTGGCGTATGATTGGGTTTCTCTAATGCACATTACCCCTGACCTTCCCCCATGAGCCGCCCCATTGATGCGTTAAGAAATCCGACCAAGGTTCAGCCATTTTTTGCACACAAGGTTGGTGCGCGCACTCAGGTCTCATCCCGAAACGGGCCATTCAAACGTTCAATTAAGCATTCTGCATGGGTTTTCCCGGTTCAGTCAGGAAATGACGAATCCCATGCACCTGAGTCCAGGCGATAAACGCCAGACTTCATTGACGGCGCGCGCCCTGCTCAGCAGCGCCCGCTCATGGACGGGCCGCTTAACTGTTCTACGTTTCTTCACGGCCAGCTGGGCGGCGCGATAGCCCGATAGACACGCCTGTGATTCACCTTGGGAAAGGCAGGACGCAGCAATCATGGAGAGGTCTATCGCCAAACCGCCGGCGGGGTTGAGCGATATCGATCATGACTTGCCTAACTTCTTTTGGGTACGGTTAGCGGGGGCAGGTCAATCGTTTCTTCTTCTGGCGCCATTGTTTCTTCTTCTCCTGATGGCTAACCCTTAACGGACAGATCGCCCCGACTTCAGCCGTCGGCCGCATAATCGAGTCTTTAAGACGCACGATAGGCGATCCGCGATTCGCCATGATCCGAACGATATTATGCGGCTTCGCTGCGGGCGTCTGGGGCCTGCAACATCGCGCTGCCTTGCCATCCAGGCCCTATTTAGCCGCCTATACCGCGTGCGTCGGCATCATGGCTTTAATGGCCTATATCGCACAACAACGCCGCCTGCTTCATGCACATTCTCAGACCGTGCAGCGCCGCCGCTGCGCGGCCTGCACGCTCACGCTGATCGCTGCATGTTTAGCCGGCTATAGCTGGGCGGCTTGGCGCGCGAATCTGCGTCTGGCCCGCTTTTTGCCACACGCATTGGAAGGCCGCGATCTCCAGGCAACCGGCGTTATCCGCGGGGTTCCCATCATCGATGCGCGCCAGGCGCGTTTTGTATTTGAAATTGAACGCTTCTCGGATCAGAGCATCGTGGCTCAAACAATGCCGCGCTTCGTTCAACTCAGTTGGTACGCGCGCGCCGATACGTCGCTGCCGCGCTTACGCGCCGGCGCGCGCTGGCGGCTGACGATGCGGCTCAAACGCCCGCACGGCAATGCGAACCCGCACGGCGCGGATTTTGAAGCGGTGCTGCTCGAACGCAATCTGCGCGCCGTCGGCGCGGTGCGCCCCTACCCTACGCCCCAACGCGCGGCGCGCAACGCGCACGGCCTGGCGATTTCCTTGGCGCGCTGGCGGGACAAAGAGCAGCGGCGTATTGACGCCGTATTGGCCGGTGCTCCGCACGCCGGCATCGTCATCGCATTGGCAACCGGAATCCAGAACGCGATCTCCGCCGACGATTGGCAGCGCTTTACGCGCACCGGCACCAATCATCTGGTCGCAATCTCAGGACTTCATATTTCGCTGGTCGCTGGATTAGCCGCATGGCTGGTGGGCGGCGTCTGGCGGCGTATTCATCTATGCGGACGCGCAGGCCCCTTGTGGATGGCAACGCCGCGCGTTCAGGCGCTTGCCGGTGCGCTCGCAGGGGTCATGTATGCCGCGCTCGCAGGCTTCGGAATTCCGGCGCAACGCGCCTGTGTGATGTTGGCGGTGGTCGCGCTGGCGTTCGTTCTCGGACGCAGCGTTGCCTCCTCCATCGTATTGGCCTGGGCGCTCGCCGCCGTTGTCTGCATCGATCCATGGGCCGTGACTTCTGCTGGCTTCTGGCTCTCATTTGGCGCCGTGGCCATTATTCTGGCCGCTGCGCGCGCGCACGCATCCGTACGCCATGTTCGCCTCTTCAAAACCGAAGCGGCGCGCCGCGCATGCGAACGCTTGACTGATGCAATCCGCATAATGGGATTGAAAGTCGTTTGCAGCCTACGTATCCAAAGCGCCGTATCAATCGGATTAATTCCATTGACCGCCCTCTGGTTCTCACAAATCTCGCTGATCAGCCCGCTCGCAAACCTATGCGCGATTCCATGGTTGAGCTTTTTGGTCACGCCGCTCGTTCTGATCGGCGTCGCGCTGCCCGCGCCGCTCGATGCATATGCTTTTCGTGCTGCGCACGCATTGCTCTTTGGCCTGGCTCAAATTTTGGAGACCTTGACTGCCCCAGCATGGGCGCTGCTGCCGCTGCCCGCGCCGAATCTGTTCGCGCTTGCCTGCGCCGCCGCAGGCCTTGCAGTGATGCTTACACCGCGCCGCTGGCCGGCGCGCTGGGCCGCGCCGGBGCTGTTTGTACCGCTCTTCTTTCCMCCCTCCGCCGTCCGCACGGCGGGCCAGTTCCGATTAACTGCCCTGGATGTGGGACAAGGGAGCGCGCTACTCATCGAAACGGCGCATCACCGGCTGCTGTTCGACACTGGACCGCGCTACAACGCGCAATCCGATGCCGGCCAGCGCATCGTCGCACCCTTTTTACGCGCGCACGGCATCCGGAACATCGATACGCTCGTCGTTAGCCACGCCGACGCCGACCATGCGGGCGGCGCGCGCGCCGTTATTGAAGCCATGCCAGTTGCACGGCTGCGCGCATCGCTGCCCTCCGCGCATCCGCTCTGGCGCGCGGCCCACGTCGCACATGTGCGCGATGTGCAACCATGCCGCGCAGGCGAACGCTGGCGATGGGATCAAGTCACGTTTGAAATGCTATGGCCCAACAACGCAGCGCGCACATCAGACTCAACGCCAGTGAATGCGAACGCGCACAGTTGCGTCTTACGGATCGCCGGTCGTCATCACACCGCATTATTGACCGCGGATATCGACGCGCGCGCCGAACGCGCCTTGGTGAATCGCTATGGCGCGGCGCTTTCATCAACGCTGTTGATTGCACCGCACCACGGCAGCCGGACTTCATCGTCTGAGCGCTTTCTCGATGCGGTCAATCCCCGCGCTGCCATATTTCAAGTCGGTTATCGAAATCCGTTTCATCATCCGCATCCGAGCATCGTTGCACGCTACGCTGCGCATCGCGTCTTATCGTATCGCAGTGACCGCGACGGCGCCGTTCAAGTCGAAAGTTTTGGCCATACGCTGGTCGTTGAACGTTATCGCGTGACGCACCGGCGGTATTGGATGGGGCGTTGAGCTAGAATTTACTCTTTCGCCTTTCGGCGCATTCTTCCATGAATATTGTCATTCTGGCCGCAGGCAGCGGCGCGCGCATGCAGTCGGCGCGCCCTAAGGTTCTCCAACCGCTCGCGGGCCAGCCGCTTTTAACGCATGTGCTTGAAACGGCGCGCGCGTTGCAGCCCGTCACGCGGGTGGTTGTCATTAGCAAGAATGCGGCCGACGTCCGGCGCGCCGCGGCCGCGCCTGATATCACATTCGCCGTGCAGCCCCAACCGCTCGGCACCGGTCATGCGTTGCAATGCGCGCTGCCCCATCTCGATCCCACCTTGCCGATCCTCGTGTTATATGGTGATGTTCCGCTGATCCGTGCCGCAACGCTCAAAAGATTGATGCAAGCCGCTGGCCCAAACTGTTACAGGCTTCTAACCGCAATGCTCGACGCGCCCGCTGGCTATGGCCGGATCGTGCGGGATTCAGCCGGCCGTGTGCGGCGCATTGTTGAAGATCGGGAGGCAAATAATGCCGAACGCGCGATCCGTGAGGTCAATACCGGCATCGTCTTGATTCCGGCCGGGCGCGCCGCGGGTTGGCTAGCGGCGCTGAATGCATGCAATGCTCAAAGCGAACTCTATCTGACCGATACCGTTGAACGCGCCGTTGCAGAGGGCATCGAAATCGTCACTGTTCAGCCGGACGATACATGGGAAATCCTCGGCGTAAATAATCAAATGCAACGCATGCAACTTGAACGCATCGCGCAGCGCAACATCGCTGATACTTTACTCAACGAGGGCGTGCGGCTCGCGGATGCAGCCCGCATCGACGTGCGCGGCGCATTGCGCTGCGGACGTGATGTATCGATTGATGTGAATTGCCTCTTTGAAGGCCGCGTTGTGCTCGGGGATGGCGTGTGCATCGGGCCGAACTGCGTATTGAAAAATGTCATCATCGATGCGGATACCGTGATCCGCGCGTTTACCCATATTGAGGAGGCACAAATCGGCGCGCGCTCAGTGATCGGCCCGTATGCGCGCTTGCGTCCGGGCGCGGCGCTCGACGCTGAGGTACAGATCGGCAATTTCGTCGAAATCAAAAATGCGCGCCTTAAACAAGGCGCGAAAGCCAACCATTTGAGCTATATCGGTGACGCGACTATCGGCGCGCGCGTCAATCTCGGCGCCGGCACCATCACGTGCAACTACGACGGCGCGCGCAAACATCGCACGGTGATCGAAGACGATGTTTTGATCGGATCGGATACGCAGTTGGTCGCGCCGGTGCGCGTGGCGCGCGGCGCGACGGTTGCCGCCGGAACAACCGTCTGGAAAGACGTCCCGGAACGCGCGCTCGCGCTGAATGAAAAGACCCAGATTGCCAAACCGGACTATACGCGGCCTGAGAACCTAGCCGAACACTGTCGCGAGCCGCTGTCCGGCGGGGGRGRGCCCGCCGSMCAGCCACTTCAGAAGGACATATAAATGTGCGGCATCGTGAGCGCGATTGCGCAGCGAAATATCGTTCCAGTCTTAGTCGAGGGATTGAAGCGTCTTGAATATCGCGGTTATGACTCGTGCGGGATCGCCGTGCTTGCAAACGGCGCTGCGCGCCGCGCCCGCAGCGTGGCGCGCGTCGAAGATCTGGCGGCGCAAGTCAAGAACGCCGGCTTCGCCGGCAGCATTGGCCTTGCGCATACCCGATGGGCGACGCACGGCGCGCCCGTCACAGATAACGCACATCCCATTTTTTCGCGCGAAACGGTTGCGCTGGTTCACAACGGCATCATCGAAAATCATGAAGCGCTGCGCAACAATTTAAGCGCGCAAGGCTATACATTTGTTAGCCAAACGGACAGCGAAGTGATTGCGCATTTGATTCACAGCCTGCTGCCAGGCAAAAATCTTGTCAATGCCGTGCGCGCAGCCGTACAACAATTGCACGGCGCATTTGCGATTGCCGTCTTCAATAGCGCCGAGCCGCATTGCATCGTCGGCGCGCGGCATGGGTCGCCGCTCGTTATCGGCGTAGGCGATGACGCGCATTTTTTGGCTTCAGATGCAATCGCGCTGGTGAGCGAGACGGAACGTTTTATCTTTCTGGAGGATGGTGACATCGCCGAGTTAACCGTTGACGCGGCGCACATCACTGACTCGAACAACGCGCGCGTCGAGCGCGAAATGCGCGTTCTGGCTGCGATTCATCAAGCCAGCGCACTTGGCCCTTATCAGCACTTCATGCAGAAAGAAATCTTCGCGCAACCGCGCGCGCTGGCCGACACGATTTCGGAGCGCGATTCGTTTTTACCTGTTTGTTTTGGCGGACATGCGCCCTCTGTATTCGAGCGCATCGACCGCGTGTTGATTCTGGCGTGCGGCAGCAGCTATTACGCCGGCTTGACCGCGAAATATTGGCTGGAATCTATTGCTGCATTGCCAACCCAGGTTGAAATCGCCAGCGAATACCGCTATCGAGATTCAGTGCCGCATCCCGATACGTTGGTTATTGCGATTTCACAATCGGGCGAGACGGCGGATACCCTCGCCGCGCTCAAACACGCGCAGGCGCTTGGACACATCCATACGCTCGCCATCTGCAATGCAGCAACGAGCGCGCTGGTTCGGCAGACGGCCCTCTCGTTTTTAACTGATGCAGGCGTTGAAATCGGGGTTGCATCGACCAAAGCCTTTACCACCCAACTGGCGGCGCTCTTTGTATTGACCGTCACGCTGGGGAAATTGCGCGCGCGCGTCCCCTCTTCAACCGAAGACATCTACCGTCAGCGATTACGCCATCTGCCGGTTGCGCTGAATCGCGTACTCGCGCTGGAGCCGAATTTAATCGCGTGGGCCGATACTTTTGCGAGCAAAGAAAACGCCCTCTTTCTTGGACGCGGCATGCACTATCCGATTGCGCTCGAAGGCGCGCTAAAACTGAAAGAAATCTCGTACATCCACGCGGAGGCCTATCCGGCGGGCGAACTCAAACACGGACCGCTCGCGCTCGTGACCGACGCGATGCCGGTCGTTGCGATTGCGCCGAATGATGCGCTGCTTGAAAAGCTGAAATCCAATCTGCATGAAGTGCGCGCGCGCGGCGGCCAGCTCTATGTGCTCGCCGAGCCGGATACCCAGATTGAAAGCGATGCAGGCGTACACGCGATGCGCATGCCCGAACATGAAGGGCCGCTCTCGCCTCTGTTGCACGTTGTCGCGCTGCAACTGCTCGCCTACCACACCGCGCGCGCGCGCGGCACCGATATCGATAAACCCAGAAATCTCGCGAAATCCGTCACTGTCGAATAGGGCTTGGTGCGGGCGGAGCAGGCTCCATCGCGCGAAGCGCGATGGAGGCGACCCCGCAGCAAGCCCAGCCAGTTCCAATCGCCCCCTTTTATTCAGAATTAGGTACCCGCAGTTCTACGCAGTCGGCAGCCGAATTGCGCTTGCGTCTTTACAAATCAAATATGAGCTTGTCAGCATTTGCTTACATTGATAAGCAAGCAGTTTGAGTTCAGAAGTCATTTCAGCCGTTTGCGTGCCTGTTTTTTCCGCGTTGACGACCATTTCGTCCAGTTCGCGCGCGAGTGTTTTATAGGATTGAAGCCAATTATTCGGCGCGCCAGCGCCCGCCTCCGCCTGTTTTAAATTTGCACGCACCGTACCGAGCGCCCGTGCAAGACTGGAGTGGTTTACGTGTTGAGTCGCCGCACTGTCCGCTGTCTCTGTAAGCACCGGCGCAACGGCTGCGATATGCGCTGCAAGCGTATGACTTTGAATCAGAAGATTGTTCAATTCAGCGACATATTTTTGCTGCGCCTTCGGCTCCAGCATCATGCGCTTAAAAGCGTTTCCCAGATTGGCGAACGCAATATGGGTATTTTTGCGCGCCAGCCGGCCGTCTAAATCACTGCCTGCGACGCCGGACGGTTCGGGCATGAGACGCGCGCATATGGTTTCGAAATAGCGCCTTGTTGAGACAATCACTTTTTTGACGAGCGGCCCCATGCTGCGATATTCCCAATACGGGAATAAATAATTAAAGCCGGTCGCAATCACTCCGCCGATAAGCGTATCCAGCGCGCGCTCGCCAATCAGGCGCATCCCTTCGGGGGCAAGTAAATGGTACAAAATCAATACATACGCGGATATAAAAATCACGCTCACTAGATAGTTGAACAACAGAAAACTGTAACCCAGCACCATGCACGCAAACATCACCGCTAACAGGACAGGCGTTGATTTCACTCCGAGCGTCAGCGCAACGCTGAGCGCGCAGCCGATGACCGTGCCCGCCAGCCGCTGCGTGTTGCGCTGCTTGGTCAAAGAAAAACCCGGTTTTAGAATCACGATAATGGTCAGACAAATCCAATACGCATTGGTCAGCGGTAGTGACTTGCCGAGCCATAAACCCAGCGCAACTGCTCCGCTGATCCGCAGCGCATGCCTAAAGCTGGGCGAGTTCAGGTTCAGATTTGAAAAAATCTGCCGCGCTGGAACGCGCTCGCGTAATAAAAAGTTCTGTAATGCTTGATCAATGCGCAATTCGGTGTCCGTGCAAGAGAACGGGCGCTCAAGCGTGCGATGCATCTTGTCAATCCGGCGTAATACACTCCACGCGCGCCGGAATGCGGCAAGCAGCGCCGCATACGCTTCTGGCATGCGCACCGGGAAGTCTTTCTTACGCCGCGCGTCGATTTCATATTCAAGCGCGCGCAGCTCAGCCTTGGGAATTGCGCGCGCCTGAGACGCGCGATCTTGCAGCACGGCCATTCCCAGGTAGTCGAGATCGCTCGCCGCCTTGTCAATCAAATCACGAAAAAAAACCATCACATCCGAATCATCAAACGCCTCGCGCATCTGTGCATAATTGATATGCGCCGCCAGCACCATTTGGTGCAAATCGACCATATTGATGAAAAGGTTGAAGAGCATCGCGCGCCGCGCATCGAGCCGGCCGGCGCGCAGCACGGGCAAATTACGCAAGACGAGATCGCGCGCAGCGTCCTGTGTGCCTACAACGGCAACCTGCCGGGCAACAAGATTCCGGTAACATTCGTCCAAATCATTTTTGGCGTCGTAGAAACGCGCGCGCGCCCGTAAATATTGAGCGACTGCAAAAATACTTTCTGCGATCGCTTGTTGCTCCATCCGCTCTGCCTGCCAGCGACTCACCGCGGTGCTCCAGCACGTATACCAGAGACCGCCCGCAAACAGGCAGAGCGCGTTGATCCACGCCTGTTTGAAAGTAAAGGTTTGACTGAGTGTCACCACCATCATCAGCAGCGCTGCGAAACTAATGCGCGGCCATTTAGCGCCGTACACATCGAGCATCGACACCATAAATGCGAGCGGCGCCACCGTCAGCCATAAGAGCAGCGGCCAATACGTTGCCAAACCGGTCGCCAACGCAGCCAGGCTACCAATCAACGTGCACGCCAGCATATCGTTACGCTTATGCTTTAGCGGCCCCGGCATATCCACCTGGCATGCGCCGAGCGCGCCCGCCGCAATCGCAAACCCCAGCGCGCGTTCGTGAAATACGACGAGCATCAGCGCCGCCGGCAGTGAAATCCCGCACGCGATCCGCAGTCCGCCATAAAAGTATTGGCTATATAAAAATTTTTTGATTCTTAAGGCATAGTGCATGGTGGTAAACAGCGCGCACACCGGAACGGAGAAGAAGAAAAACCGGATCCCTGGGCGGAATCCCGCTCGGGATGGCTATTCTAGACGGTTCGCGCCGCTTTGCTTACAACGGCTTACGGCTATTGATAGGACAGCGCATCGTTATAATGGATCGATTAAATGATGTACTCGCCGCTTCTACAGTGCCCGCTTTGTTCAATGCCGAACCAAGCGCTGAGGTTGTAGAGATCAAGTATGTTTAAATCCGTGGAAATTAGGCGGCTCGCCTCCGCTTTTATCTTGTCAATGCGTCTCTAATTCACCTCTCTATGGACCACTATCACGGCACCACGATCGTTTCCGTGCGGCGCGGCCAACAGGTTGCGCTTGGCGGCGACGGTCAAGTCACGCTCGGCAATATCGTCGTCAAAGGCGGCGCGCGCAAAGTCCGACGAATTTATCACAATAAGGTGCTGTCTGGCTTTGCGGGCGGCACCGCCGATGCATTCTCATTACTCGACCGCTTTGAAGCCAAACTTGAAAAATATCAGGGACATTTGATGCGCGCAGCAGTCGAACTCGCAAAGGACTGGCGCACCGACCGGATGCTGCGCCGTCTGGAAGCGATGCTGATCGTTGCGAATACTGAAACGACACTCGTCTTAACTGGGAACGGCGATGTGCTCGATCCTGAAAACGGCATCTGCGCGATTGGATCAGGCGGCGCATACGCGCAGGCCGCGGCGCGCGCGCTGGCGCACAATACCGAACTGATGCCGCGCGAGATTGTTGAAAAATCTCTGGAAATTGCCGCCGAATTGTGCATTTATACCAACCAGAACCGGGTAATCGAAACGCTCGAATAAGGACTTATTTCTAAAAATATGAGTACGATGACGCCAACCGAGATTGTCTCGGAACTTGATAAACATATCATTGGACAAACCAAAGCCAAGCGCGCGGTTGCGGTTGCGCTGCGCAACCGCTGGCGGCGCAGCCAAATCGACGAGCCGCTGCGCCAGGAAATTACGCCGAAAAATATTCTGATGATCGGCCCGACCGGCGTTGGCAAAACCGAAATCGCGCGGCGGCTCGCCAAACTGGCGCAAGCGCCCTTCATCAAAATCGAAGCGACCAAATTCACCGAAGTGGGTTATGTCGGACGGGATGTCGATAGCATCATTCGGGATTTAGCCGAAATTGCCGTTAAACAAACGCGCGAAGCCGAAATGCGCAAAGTGCGCAGCAAAGCCGAAGACATCGCCGAGGACCGCATTCTCGACATTCTGCTGCCTGCCGCCAAAAAGTCAGATCAGGCAACGGATGCGCAGCCTGCGGGCGAGAGCGCAACGCGGCAAACGTTTCGCAAGCGGTTGCGCGAAGGCAAACTGGACGATAAGGAAATCGAACTCGAATTGGAAGCGCCCGCTGCGACGATGAACATCGTCGGGCCGCCCGGAATGGAAGAGATGACCGAGCAGCTGCGCACGATGTTCTCCAATCTGAGCGGCGGCCGTAAAGTGCAGCGTAAGATCAGCGTCAAGCATGCGCTGAAGCTGCTGATTGAAGAGGAAGCGTCCAAAATGCTGAACCCGGAAGAAGTTAAGGCGAAAGCGATTCAAAACGTCGAGCAAAACGGCATTGTTTTTCTTGATGAAATTGACAAAATTGCGTCGCGCAGCGAAGTCAGCGGCGCTGAGGTTTCGCGTCAGGGCGTGCAACGCGATTTATTGCCGCTGGTTGAAGGCACCTCTGTGAGCACTAAATACGGCATGATCAAAACCGACCACATTCTATTTATCGCCAGCGGCGCTTTTCATTTGTCGAAGCCAAGCGATTTGATTCCGGAATTGCAAGGGCGTTTTCCGATTCGCGTTGAACTCGATTCGCTTTCGGTCGAAGATTTTGAATCGATTCTGGTGCGCACCGATGCGAGCCTGGTCAAGCAGTACCAAGCGCTTTTGGGTACGGAAGACGTGCGTTTGGATTTTGCGGCCGATGGCATCCGGCGGCTCGCCGAAGTCGCTTTTTCAGTGAATGAAAAAACGGAGAATATTGGCGCGCGGAGGTTGTATACGGTCATTGAAAAGTTGCTCGAAGATATTTCGTTTACCGCCGGCCAGCAAAGCGCATCCAGCGCCGTTGCGATTGATGCCGCATACGTCGAGACCGCGCTCGCGGATATTGCACAGAATGAAGATTTGTCGCGCTATATCCTTTAGAGGCTCTAAAAACTATCCTAATGAAAGATATTCCGATGTCCATCTACACAACCCTGCAACGCTTGAATATCGAACTTCCCTCCGCCGCGCCGCCGGTTGGCGCGTATTTGATGAGCGCGCCAAGCGGCGCGTTGGTTTATCTGTCCGGCCATATTGCGAAAAAAGACGGGCGTCCGTGGGCCGGCAAGCTCGGCGCGGATATGACGACTGACACGGCGCGCTTAGCCGCGCGCGCGGTGGCGATTGACCTGCTCGCCACGATGCATGCGCATACGGGTGACTTGAACCGCGTGAGGCGGATTGTGAAACTGTCCAGTCTAGTCAATGCAACGCCTGACTTCACCGAAGCGCATCTGGTCACCAACGGCGCCTCGGAACTGCTGGTTGAAGTATTTGGCGAAGCGGGCAAACATGCGCGCTGCGCCTTCGGCGTTGCGCAGCTGCCGCTCGGCGCATGCGTGGAAATCGAACTGATTGCGGAAATTGCATCACAACCATAAATCTTTGCAATGCCGCCAACCCTCAATCAATTTTTATCGAGAGCGCACCGCGAACACAGTGTTCCGGACGCGCATTTGCAACGTTTAATTGGCACTATTGCAGAGGCATGCAAAACGATTGCCCATCAAGTTGGAAAAGGCGCGCTCGGCGACGCGCTCGGCAGCACTGAGCGCGAGAATGCGCAGGGTGAAATTCAGAAAAAATTGGATGTGATTGCCAATCACATTCTGCTCGAAGAAGCCGCGGCTTGCGGCGCGCTCGCGGCGATCGCGTCCGAAGAGATGGAGCGGATTCAAATCGTTCCGGATCACGCCTCCAAGGGTCCTTATCTGCTTCTGTTCGATCCGCTCGACGGTTCATCCAATATCGATGTGAATGTTTCCATCGGCACGATCTTTTCCGTATTGAAGCGCCCGTATGGCGAGCCATTAACGGAATGTTCATTTTTACAAACAGGGTCCAAGCAAGTCGCGGCAGGTTATGCGGTCTACGGCCCGCAAACGATGTTTGTGCTGACAATTGGCGATGGCGTTCATGGCTTTACGCTGGACTGCACGACCGGCACCTGGCAACTCACGCATCCATCGCTGCGCATTCCTGAACATACGCACGAATATGCGATTAACGCATCGAACGCACGACACTGGTATGCGCCCGTACAGCGTTATATCGAGGAACTGATAGCCGGCAAAGCCAGCGTGCGCGGGCAGGATTTCAATATGCGTTGGATTGCATCGATGGTCAGCGATGTGCACCGTATTCTGATGCGGGGCGGAATTTTCATGTACCCGGCCGACCGGCGCCAGCCGTCCCGACCAGGGAAATTGCGTCTCATGTACGAAGCCAATCCGATGGCATGGATTACCGAACAAGCGGGCGGCGCGGCGACGAACGGTTATCAACGTATTCTCGATCTTATTCCAGGCCAGTTACACGAGCGGGTGGCCGTTTTTCTTGGCTCCAAACAGGAAGTTGAGCGCGTCACACATTATCACCGCACTGGGTCGTGCTTTCCGGAATGATCCACGCCTACTTTGCGGCCATCAATAGTTAACAAAATAGAATCAATGCCTGTTTAATATCAATATCCCGGTTTAATTATGTATTGATGGGTAGAAATGTATCATCAAAAATTAAGTTATCTTTAATGGTGAAATCATTTCTATCGACTGGGAGA
>LXRJ01000116.1 GCA_001684025.1 Candidatus Glomeribacter gigasporarum
TGTGGTCCGCCCGCGGGGCACACCAGGCTTAACAATTCATTTCCCTTCTGATTGCTCTGATATTTATTCGGTTCTTAACTTCGCTATTTCATCCCAACCCTTCCGAAGATCGCACTAGTCCAGAGAATAACACGACACCACAAGGCCCTTATACACTTGAGCAGTTCCTTGAGATGGTGACAGAGCCTGGGGCCACATCTATTCAGCTTTGGAGCAAACATAACCGATACGCACTGACCGGGCCCATTAGGGCGGGGGGTTCGGGGAGCTGAAGCCCCCTTGCCTTTAGTTGCATCTAGTTTCATCGTTGCCTTCTTTCTCAGGTTACTATTTCTGCTTGATAACCTTCTTTCTTTCATTTACCCTTGATTAGCTTGCCTTCCCTTAGCTTCGGGGAGCTAAAGCTCCCGGTGACTTAAGTCACCTCGTTTGCGTTGTTTTCCTTTGGTTTTCCTTAACCTTGCTTGCTTTGCAGTTTCATGCTTTTCCCCTTAGCTTTGTCATTTCTTACTTCAAATTCCCCTAAACCTGTTCTGTTCTATTTAGACCATAGGATAGTCCAAGTTTGGTAGAACAGGTTTCCGCTTTGCCACCGAATCCTTTAGCTGCCCTGATACAGTGAAGCTGGTTAATGTGTTAATCATTCGGTGATGTTCTTGATTCTACTATCCACTCTAACGGGGGGGCAAGATAGAACCGGTTATCTGCCTTCGGTCTTGTTCTATGGATTGCTTCCGTTCTATCTTGCCCCTTTCTTTCATCCTTCTATGTTAAGGATAAACTAAACTAAACTTCCCTACTTGCTGGGCAACTCGGATCCGGAGTACCTGATACATAGGCTCGGATTGGGCAATGAGCCCCCCCATTTGGATTTTACTCGTGTAATGCTCCCCCTTGGATAGCCTAATGGCCTTCTTTGCCAGCACCCTGCCGATTATGAGAGTGATGAGATAGTGAACTTGGCTGGTGGTTGGGCATCCTCAGGGGGATACTTAAGGGGGGCTTTTCGCCTACGGCCCCAAATTATCCATTTGAGGATAGCAGATGTAATCAGAGGGCTGGGTTAAGCCGGGGGGCTTCAGAGAAGCCCGCCCCCGCTTTAGGCCACCTATTTTACACCATCGTCGTTGCCTTCTTTCTAACTTGTACTGATAAGGGGAGGATCTCCCCCAATACGGCTAGAGGGATTTGAACCCACACGGTATATCTACCACGAGAACCTAAGTCACGCTTGTCTACCATTCCAACATAGCCGTTCCTTTGATGATACCAGTAGTAAAGGGATGGTATTTAAGTGTTAAGAAGAAAGGGGCATGACGAGCCCAACACGGTAACACATTGAATGATGGATTTGAACGGATACCAGTGACTGCACTTTGGGGAACTTCTCGTTTAGGGATTCGTGTAATATACTGGTCTTTACCTTTCACCCCCAGCGGAGCAGCGAGTAGACTCAATATGAAATTGACTTAAAAGAATAGACCGTAGGAGTTCAAGACAAGGGTAAAGGAATGTGTGTATAAATGTATGCATCCATCTCTTTTAAGATAATGGGCATCCCCGCAATCCAATAAGCAAGGGGTATTGGAGTTAAACGATCAGCAATATCCGAAGGAAGGAGTTTGATGTTCTTACCATCTTTCCGTATATACCAGAGTTATGGAGTTCAGTAAAGATCGGCAGAGTGTAGGTTGAAAACTGATAAGAAGTAGTAGAATTCCCGCTTCGCTTATAAATTAGCAGAGTAGCTCCGACAATGCCTAGATACTCAAAAAGACCCAAAAGGTGGAAGACAAACTCGTTATCATTTTGGTTGATTCTAAGGCGAGTCGCATTAATCTCTAAGCTCCCGGGCTTCAGATAACCCCTGGCTTTAGGGGGCCCCAAGAGGATACACGGCATTGTCTACCGTCGAATTCAAAGAGCCCGTTTTATGCGGCGAGAGATTGTCGGTTGGCTAACCGAAGCCTCATAGTAGTATGAAAATAGTTAAGCAGAACAGGGGATGAGTGACTAACGTCATATAGGCACAGGTTTAGATTGACCATTATTAGCCCCGCTAAACTTTGCCTTGCTCTCCTCGCTGTGGTTCTTACCAAACATCCCATGCTTAGGGGCTTCAGATAAGCCCACCTACCCCCTAATTAGCAGCCGAGAGCTTTGCCTTACTCTCCTCGCTAGCTGTTGAGCCCAAGCGAGGGTAGTTAAAAGCATCCCCGGGGCCTTAGGGGCTTCAGAGGGGGATCCTTTGGATCCCCCCCGCCGCCAGTAGTGAGTATGTTATACGAGGGGCAAAGGAGGTCTATTGCGGCCTGCAGGTTCGACAAGGCCAAGATTCGTTCCTTAGAGGCAGCTGCCTAGCAAACCGAAGGTAAATGGGTAATACATAAGTAAATACAGGGGGGCAAGATAGAACCTTCTTTGTTAAATAGGGGGGAAATTTGGTCAGAGAGCCAGGCCAAATACTGCTCAAGAGAAACCGCCTCAATAACCACAGGCATAAATCCATGTAACACCCCGCACAGTTCAGAACATTGTCCATAGAAGACCCCTTCACGGTTAATAACAAGAGAGAATTGGTTCAATCTACCTGGGATGCAATCAAGCTTAACACCAAGAGAAGGAACAGCAAAAGAGTGAATTACGTCACGGGCCGTAACAATAAACCGTATATGGGTATCAACTGGTACCACAACTCGGTTGTCAACTTCAAGGAGTCTTAAATCCCCTATTTCTAGGTCAGACTCTGGAACCAAGTAAGAATCAAACTCAATAGATTGACCCTCCTGATCCACGTAATCAGAGTACTCATAAGACCAATACCATTGATTACCTATAGCTTTAACAGTCATCACTGGATCGATGACCTCATCTAATAGATAAAGGAGTTTGAAACTAGGGAAAGCAATAGCTATCAGAACGAGTGCTGGTGAGATAGTCCAAATAAGCTCTAGAACCGTTCCATGGTTAAGGTATTTGTGAACGATCTGGTTATGGTTCCAATTGAAGTTGCGGATCGTGGACATAAGCATCCAGGCTACCCCTACTAAGATAAGAATAAGGTAGAACATGATATCATCGTGAAGTTCTACTATCCCCTCGTAGCTTGGAGAACCCCCATCTTGAAAGCCAAATTGCCAAGGTTGAGCAGCATCATTGGAGCATAGGTTAGACGATAACCAAATAAGGTTCGATAAGAAAGATAACATCTTTATCAAAGCTATAATCCGGTTGATGGAGAGTGGCACAAATTCCCTCAGGAAAACCGATTCTTCTGATGCAATGGTTCGTATCCGGTTAAGAGCCGTGCCCATTCCAAGGGCAGCTGACCGGGCTAGAAGACTTCGGTACAAGGGAATTGAACGAACTATTGCACACTAGGAGATGGGANGGGGGGGGCTTCAGAGAAGCCCGGSGMTCCAGAGGAGCCCCCTATAACTTCTTATATCTCCCCCCCTTTACTTCCTTTTATAGACTTGTTTTAACCAACCCCAGTTCACTCGATCCGGTGGCCGACAATGAAGTTAATCTAGGGACGTTCAATCGGAACCACTACTTGGGTTACCTTGTCATTATATTCAGGTACTTGTGAAGGTAATAAAATGGGAGGTCCAGGTGCATGRTAGCAAGGGAAGGAAC
>LXRJ01000140.1 GCA_001684025.1 Candidatus Glomeribacter gigasporarum
CTTGTAGTATTTTTTCTGATCTTTTGATATTTTGTTAGTGAATTGTCTTGTAATAATTTTTTTGGTCTTTTGCTATTTGCTGTAAATTGTCTTGTAGTATTTTTTCTGGTTTTTTAACATTTTTTTGGTGAATCGTCTTGTAGTATTTCTTCTGGTCCTTTAGTATTTAACTAGCAAATTGTCTTGCAATATTTCTTTAARTCTTTWARCATTTTACTAATGAATTGTYTTGTAGTAATTCTTTTGGTCCTTTGCTATTTGCTGTGAATTATTTTGTAGTATTATTTTGGTCTTTTGATATTTTGCTAGTGAATTGTCTTGTAGTATTTCTTCTGGCTGGTCTTTTAGGTATTTGCTAATAAGTTGTCTTATGGTATTTCTTCTGATTCTTTTATGTTTTGCTAGTAAATTATCTTRTRATATTTCTTTTAGTTYTTTGATGTTTGCTGATAAATTGTCTTGTGGTTACTTCTTTGGGTAGTTTATACTAACATTCTTTTAGTTTTTTTCTGATATTCTTCTTCTGTTCCTTTGATGTTTTGTAGGTAAAATATTTTGTAGTATTTTTTCTAGTCTTTTGGCATTTGTTAGTAAAGTGTCTTGTGTTATTTCTTTTGTTTTTTTAAAGTTTTGCTGGTGAATTGTCTTGTGGTAGTTATTCTGGTCTTTTGATATTTGTAGTAAATTGTCTTGTAGTATTTTTTTAGTCTTTTAACATTTTGCTAGTAAATTGTTTTGTAGTAATTCTTCTGGTCCTTTGCTGTTTGCTGTGAATTGTCTTATGGTATTTCTTCTGGTCTTTTGCTGTTTGCTGTGAATTGTCTTGTAGTATTTCTTCTAGTTCTTCAAAGTTTTGCTACTGAATTGTCTTGTAGTATTTTTTTTAGTTTTTTAACATTTTGCTAATAAGTTATCTTGTAGTATTTCTTCTGGTTTTTGATATTTTGCTAGTGAATTGTCATGTGGTATTTCTTCTAATCTTTCAGCATTTGCTGATGAATTATCTTGTAGTTATTTTTTTGGGTAGTTTTATATTACCCTTCTTTTTTTTTGTAGAATTTCTTTTCAGCATTGTTTTTTTAGCAGTCTTCTTCTGTTTTTTCAACATTTTGTTAGTAAATTGTCTTGTAGTATTTTTTCTAGTCTTTTAGCATTTGCTATTGAATTATCTTGCATTATTTCTTTTGTTTTTTCAGCATTTCATTAGTGAATTGTCTTGTAGTAGTTCTTTTGGTCTTTCAGCATTTGCTGGTGAATTGTTTTGTGGTATTTTTTCTGGTCATTTGATATTTTGCTGGTAAATTGTCTTGTAGTAATTTTTCTAGTTCTTTGCTATTTGCTGTGAATTGTCTTGTAGTATTTCTTCTAATCTTTTGATGTTTTGCTAGTGTATTATCTTGTGACATTTCTTTTGTTTTTTTAACATTTTGCTAGTAAGTTGTCTTGTAGTATTTTTTCTAATTCTTTAATATTTTGCTAATAAATTGTTTTTGGTATTCCTTCTAATCTTTTAGTATTTGCTAGTGAATTGTCTTGTGATTATTTTTTTGAATAGTTTTATACTACTCTTTCTTTTCTTTTTTTTGTAGAATTTCTTTTTAGTGTTTTTTTTCTAGTGGTCTTTTTCTGTTCTTTTGATGTTTTGTTAATAAATTGTCTTGTGGTATTTCTTCTGGCCCTTTGTGAATTGTCTTGTAATATTTATTTTAATCCTTTGATGTTTTTCTAGTAAATAAATTATCTTGTAGTATTTCTTCTGATCTTTTGATATTTGCTGATAAGTTGTCTTGTGATATTTCTTCTGGTCCTTCAATATTTTCTGGTAAATTGTCTTGTGATATTTCTTTTGGTCTTTTGATATTTGCTGATATATTGTCTTGTAGTTGTTTCTTTAGATAGTTTTATACCACTCTTCCTTTTTTTGTAGAATTTCTTTTTATTGTTTTTTTCTGGCATTCTTCTGTTTCTTTAATGTTTGGTAATAAACTATTTTGTAGTATTTCTTCTAGTCTTTAGGCATTTGCTAGTAAATTGTCTTGTGGTATTTCTTTTGTTCTTTCAGTGTTTCACTTGTGTGTTTTTCAGTATTTACTAGTGAATTGTCTTGTAGTAATTCTTTTGGTCTTTTGCTGTTTGCTATAAATTGTTTTGTGATATTTTTTTTGGTTTTTTGATATTTTTCTAGTGAATTGTCTTGTAGCATTTCTTCTGGTTCTTTGATGTTTTGCTGATAAGTTGTTTTGTAGTATTTCTTCTAATCTTTCGACATTTTGCTAGTAAATTGTCTTTGGTATTTCTTCTGATCTTTTAGCATTTGCTGGTGAATTATCTTGTGCTTAATTTTTTAGATAGTTTTATACTATCCTTCTTTTTCTTTTTTTTGTAAAATTTCTTTTCAGCATTTTTTTTTCTAGTGATCTTCTTTTGTTCCTTCGATGTTTTGTTGGTAAATTGTTTTTAATATTTCTTTTAGTCTTTTGGCATTTGTTGGTGAATTGTTTTGTGTTATTTTTTTCTTTTAATGTTTTACTAATGAATTGTCTTGCAGTATTTCTTCTGGTCCTTTGCTGTTTACTGTGAATTGTTTTGTAATATTTCTTCTAGTTCTTTAATGTTTTGCTAGTAATTGTCTTGTAGCATTTCTTCTAATTCTTCAGTGTTTGCTAGTAAGTTGTCTTGTGGTATTTCTTCTAATCTTTTGATATTTTGCTAGTAAATTGTCTTGTAGTATTTCTTTTATTCTTTCAGCATTTACTGTTGAATTGTCTTGTAGTATTTTTTCTGATTTTTTAATGTTTTGCTGGTAAATTATCTTGTGGTATTTCTTCTAGTTTTTTAGTATTTGCTAGTAAGTTGTCTTGTGGTATTTCTTCTAATCCTTCAATATATTTTGGTAAATTGTTTTGTGATATTTCTTCTGTTCTTTTATACTTCTGATGGATTGTCTTGTGGTTGCTTCTTTGGATAGTTTTATATTACTCTTTCTTTTTTTTTGTAAAATTTCTTTTAGTGTTTTTTTTTGAAATTCTTCTTCTGTATTTTCAACATTTTATTAGCAAACTGTCTTGTAGTATTTCTTTTAGTCTTTTGGTATCTGCTGGTAAATTTCTTGTGTTCTGGTCTTTCAGCATTTGCTAGTGAATTGTCTTATGATAATTCTTCTTATTCTTTGCTATTTGCTGTGAATTGTCTTGTGTTAGTTCTTTAGGTCATTCAATATTTTTTTAGTGAATTGTCTTGTAGCATTTCTTTTAGTGTTTGCTAGTAATTTGTTTTGTAGTATTGTTTTAATATTTTGCTAGTAAATTGTCTTGTAGTATTTCTTTTGGTCTTTCAGCATTTACTAATAAATTGTTTTGTGGTTGCTTCTTTAGGTAGTTTTATACTAACCTTCCTTTTNTTTTTTTTGTAGAATTTCTTTTCAGCATTTTTTTTCTAACACTTTTTTTTCTGTTTTTTTAAWGTTTTGYTRGTGAATTGYCTTGTAGTATTTTTTCTAGTCTTTTAGCATTTGCTAGTG
>LXRJ01000086.1 GCA_001684025.1 Candidatus Glomeribacter gigasporarum
CTGAATCTCAGCGAGCGTAGTCAGCACCTTCCCCTGCCAGACATCCATCAGTTGACCGCCTGTGATGACGAACCGGCCATTGTCCGAGATCAGCGTGATCTGGCCTTCGCTGGGTACTGCTTTCAAACGGTGCACCGGCAGTGTAATAACCTCATTGATAAGTTCTGGCTTGACAGGCTGACTGGGAAGATTTTTAGCGATCGAGGGCTTTTCAGAGATGGGTTTCGCCCACACGCCGACCGTTATCCCGCTCAAAGCCAAGCCGACGATCCCGCACACCACGCTTAAATAGGCCACCGCTGTGTGGACAAACACCCGCTGCATGTGCCGCTCGCCCCTACTGAAGCCCGTTACTGAGGACTATCCAAAGCGGCGATAGACTGTCTCCTAACGGCAGGGTCGCCGATACGATGCCTTCGACGATTCGCGGCGTGGCATACAGGCCCAT
Source organism: Candidatus Glomeribacter gigasporarum (assembly GCA_001684025.1). Lineage (GTDB taxonomy): Bacteria > Pseudomonadota > Gammaproteobacteria > Burkholderiales > Burkholderiaceae > Glomeribacter > Glomeribacter gigasporarum_A. The sequence goes on from LXRJ01000086.1 coordinate 449, forward strand.
CCCGCCGCCGACCCCGACCGCAAAGGAAATCAGACTCTGGCGGGCAATGCCGCCGACAATACCGACCAGAATCATYGCGCCYGCAATCACRCGCCCCAGCGTGCCYTGCATCCAGTCYTTGAGCGTSGYCCACACCGTATCGAAGGCYCCGCCGCCGGTKCCCGCCCAYGCGGGTTCRAYSAGCAGGCAKAACACAGCGAGCAGCGCGAGAAAGCTAAAGACGCGCGTATTGGAATCTGCTTTGATCCAAAAATCGGGGGTCTCGAAATGAGGCTTGAAGCGATTCATCGGGGGTGTCCTCCTACAGATGCTTTAGAATCGGATGTCGAGTGCACAGGCGACCGCGCAGGAGCCAGCGGTCTTAGCATCGGCGCAGGCTGGACGGCAGGCTGGCCGATTTGCCAACGGCGGGATTCAATCTCGGTGTACACCACACTCGGCCACATCAAATCGCCTCGCGCGTCAATCCAGGGTGCGATCCAAATCCGCATCACGCGCGAAGGCGTGCGCAGCGGCGTTGGCCCTGTAACAGACGCAAGCGCGGGAACAGCCGCATTCACCACCGAACGACCACGCCTATACGCCGTCTGGTCGGTGCTCACCGCAACGGCAACTGAGCGGCGAGCGGACGCCTCCCGCTCTGGCTGAGGCAATTGACCATGATGCGTCGCGTCATAGACCTTGCGCGCCGACCAACATTGAACGCCCTTCGGCAGCCCTGAGCAGCCGTACTGGTTCTCGCCGATGTTCAGCGCTGAACAACCCGCAAGCAGACTGCACACCACGGCAGGGAATAGGCAGAGCCAGCGGCTCCGCCGCATTTGGTTAAAGACGATAGTTTTCATTCAATTACCTTCTTGCAGCATCCTGGGGCATGGCTAAACGCAGCGCTGCGCCGCGGGTCAACACCACATCGATTTGCCGCCCTGCATCGACTTCAATCACGGGAAACAGGTTTTCCGCCATATCGATATAGAACTGAGCGACCCGATCCAGCGCGGCGCTCGCGCCTTTCACCGCCGCGCCCTGAAGCAGGTTGGGCGAGAACACGGGCTGGTACTGCGTCCCGTTACCGGGATTTAGATTCAACGCAGGGACAGGGTTCACATCGAAGGCTTTAGAAAGACCGCTTAGAAAACCGGCCATCATCGATTTGGCGATGATTTGCCCTTGCTTGGAGACAAGCCGCCCCCGCACACCCGCCTTGCCGTCCTCACCGACCGCGTAGGCATCCAGTTTGGACTCCACCACACCGCCGTCCTGCCTGACGCAGGAAAACGTCTCGCCGCGCAGATACGCGCGTTCGGAACTTAGGTCGCCATAGCCGGAGACGATCAGAAAACACTCGCGCACATCGGCACGAAAGCGGTTCGGCAAAATGGCGTCTTTCTGAATCCGCAAAGTCGCGGGAAAGGGATCCCGCCGCGCGCCCTGATGGGTCGGCGCATCGAGGCCGGTGAGCAAAACGCCGGTCAGCAACGCGCCGGACGGAAGATAAATCCCTGCCTCTTCTTTCGTTTGCGTGTTTTGACGGACGGGTTTTGCCGCTTCCGTATGGTGGAGGATTTGCAGCGGCGCATGCTTTTCAGGTAAGAGCGCACCCAATCCGCTACTTCCCTCTGGATCGGGTTGCCCCGCAAATTCTCCAGTACTCTGCAAGGCTTTGAGCTGTGTGCGTAGCTGGTTCAGTTCTGCTCGGACATCCAGCAGGCCATTTTCATCAACACTTGACGACGCTTCGCGGGCGGTGTCCATCTTGGCCTTCAGTTGCGCGAGTTCCTGCTGAAGCGCCTGGGATTGATGCGTGACCTGTTTCACATCCGCAGCCACGCTCTCGATGCCTAAATCCCGTGTACTGCGATCCGTCAGCACATGCCGGACGACGGCTTGACCCGAGGACGCGCGCGGATGACGCGCGCCTTGAGTGAATACGCTGATCAACAGCCCCACACCCAGCGCCCCGCCGCCCAGGACGGCCCAGCGTTTTAGGCGGGGATTCAACCCTTCCCAGAAGCGGCGCATCATGGCTGAACATCCAGCAAAGAAGGCCGTGGGTCGGTGCGCGATGGCACCGCTTCGACCTTGGCCGCTACATAGAGTTCGGTCTTCTGGCCGGGTAGGAGCTTGCGCTTTGGCCAGGCGGCTACAGCGGCTATCGCTTCTCCCGAACAGGATGACTCTCGAACCGTAACCGGATAGCGCCTCACGTTTTGCGCAAGGCCGACATAGACCTGCAAGTGCTGACCGATCAGGCGCTGTCCAGTTTGAAAATCAAAGCGCACGCCAGGCTGCTGACAGTTAAATTCCAGCGGCGCATTGGGCGTGCGTTGCAGACTGTAGCCGGGCGGGACTTCCCCCAGCGCGACGGCACGCAGCGCCTTCTTGAGCGTTGCGATGTACGGCTGGCTTTCTTCCCAGTGTGCTGCGCGGCGGCGGTGAGCGGGGCTTTTATCCATTCGTCTGTGCCCCTGCCATCGCAACACAATCTCCCGCGCGGGAATACGGCGCGGCATCAGCGTCAGACTTAAAGCCTCACGCTCAATTCCGTTCTCGGTGATAAACAGCGTCACAGGAACGGTGCTATCGGTGGCGACATACACCACGCGTCCCCGCACCTCGGTGTGCGCGGTTGAGGTCGTCGCCACATTCGGATGTGCAAACGGTGTGATTAAACGGTTCAAATGCCGCACCGCCACGGGAATCATCTGGTTAACGCCAGGCTGCACCGCCAAGACGGCAGGGGTTGTCTTGGGAGCAGGCGCGCGGGCGCGACTCGCAGTTTTGCTGGATGAGTCCTTCGGACTGGCGGTCGTTTTGACCTTCAGAACGCTGGCGGGCACGACCGGCATCTTCAGCGCCGCGTCAGAGTGCGCCCAAACACTCGGCATGCCTGCGCTGATGAATCCAGCGGCCAGTGCGAACCTCCGTACCCACGCGCTAATGTGTGGTTTCATGCGACCCTTTCTCCTGTTCTTTCTGACGCGCGCGTTGTTTCAACACGGCCTGCGTACGCGGCTTGCCCTCATAGGTATCCATGAACCGGATCAGCGGCGCGTAATGCGCGATCTGGATGCGGTATTCAAAGCTGCGCTCGCGCCGGTGTTCTTCGGAAGACGCGCCTTTCTCAAAGGCGTAGCCGGTCACAAATACCTTGTCTGTTTCGGCTTCATATTCGACGGCGCGCGGCTCAAAGCGCAGTGTCACACGGTCGTTCAGGATTTGCTGAACCTGGGCGTGCAGAGCATTCATCACCTCGTGATAGATCGCGGGCGCAAGCAAAGGTTTGAGACGCACCTGAATAAAGCGGGCGGTGCCGGGCGTGACGTTGCCGCTCAATTGTGCGAGAAAAAGCCCCCATGCCTCTTTATAGGATTGAGCGGCCTGGGTTCGGGTGATCCAGGCGTCCTGTGCGAGCGTCACCGGCTGCATGACGACAATCGTTTCCTTTCGGAAGCGCTCAACCGCCAGCAGCACCAACAACAGTAGAAGTGCCGCAATGAGTGTGCGCCCCCATCGGTTCTCGGCGTGTGCGCCTTCCCACTTCGCCAGAAAATGCCGCCACTTCATGGCAGGTAGCTCCGAACAAAGGGATTTCTTAAAGAAGGCGCGCGGGAGAGATAAAACCCCAGCCAATACAGCCCGTGCAGCAAATAGCCATCCGGCCGGTGATCGCGGAAGCGCTTATAGACATGGGTGACGACAAAGCCCAGGAAGGCGCACACCAGCACCTGACCCAAGAGCACGCCGAACACCAGGCCGAGCAGTAGCGGAGCCAGTTCATCCGCGCGCCATAACAACAGGTGCGGCGGATCGTCGATGCGTTGGGGAATCTTGATGGGGTTCATGTACGCCGCAGTTCATCGAAAACAGCAGCGTTCATTGTTCACCCTAAAGCGCAGCGGCCATAACGCTCAAACGACCTAAAACAGACCGTTTCGCGTTCGGTGGAGCGGAGCGGAAAACCCTACGCTTAAAACACGGGTGAACGCAGGGGTCCAGGCGCGGGTCTACCGCGCAGCGCTTAAGTATTCAGCGTCTCGGCATCACGCTGTTTATCCACGATAGAGCACATTCAAACGCAGCGAGGGACCATGCACCTTTCCAAAAAGACTGCCATTGGGATCGTCATTGCCCTCATTGGATTCGAGCTGGCCTTAATAAGCGGCTGTGTCCATGCGTTGGCGCGTTCGGATTTCGGCAAAACGCTTCTTCAGGCCCTTATTGCGCCATCGGCTGCGCAGGCAGCGTCCAAGCGCCTGTTTGTCCGCTTCAACCCCTCTCAATTCCAGAAGGTTGCATACACGCTGCCCGCTCAACAAGAAGCGCCGGAACAGCCCTATGCCGTTCGGCAAGCTGCCGCTCAAGAGAAGAGGACGGGACAATACCTCTACGGCCATCCAAAGGCTCGTTTCACGCTGGTGGAGTTTTCGGATTTTGAATGTCTGTTCTGCAAATCTTTCCATCACACCCTAAAACGCCTCGTCGAGGCCAGCCAAGGACAGGTCAATTGGCAGTGGAAACATCTGCCCCTTCATCCGCCCACTTCACGGCAGCTGGCCAAGGCTGCTGAGTGCGTGGCGCAGCAGAAGGGCAATCGGGGGTTTTGGAAGTTCGCAGAGGCGCTTTTTGCACACACGCGCGGCAATGGTGCAGGCGTCCCGAATCTGGAGGCGCTGCTTAAACACGCAGGGATCCATTTCCCACGGTATCGCGCCTGTCTGCGTTCAGGAAAAGCCGCCGCACGAATTGAAACCATGAGGCAAGAAGCCCTGGCTTTAGGTATCGACGGTACGCCCGCGACCCTCGTCATCGATCATGCGACGGGCAACCGCCAGCTGATACGCGGTATGCAGTCCGCCCAGAATGTGATCGCAGCCCTTCAGCGCATGTTGATCAATGCCCGCCAGACTGCTCCGAAGACCTCCATTCAGCCATCAGATCATCCGGTGACGGCGGACAAGGCACCAAAAACGCGGCGGCGTCCGTGAGTACTTAAGCACACGCCATGCCAAGGACGCTCCCAATGGAAGACACGGCGGTAAAACCCATGCGCCGGTATGCCTTATCGGAGCTGATGCGGATTGCTAAAGGCGAGACGCTGCCGGACGAATTCAAGGAGGCGCGGCCGCTCAAGCTGCTTCGGCTGGACGCCATTCAGACCCGCCGCTTTCGGAGCCGTGTGGTTTTAAATGAAGCGCATATTCGGATCCTAGCGCAGCGCATTCAAGCCGACGGCTTGCATCAGCCCATCACGGTGAGACCTGTTGTCGGGGCGTCCTATGAGTTGATCACAGGCCACTGCCGGTGGGAAGCCTACAAACGGCTGCAACGTAAAGTCATTCCGGCGATTGTTCATCCCTCTGATGATAGGCAGGCTGCATGGGCAGCCCTCTACGACAATCTTTTGTATAAAACGCTCTCTGATTTCGAGCTCTTTAAGGGCTTTCAGCAATTGCTTGAGCTGGATCCGACCCTCTCTGTGCAAGCCATCGCCCAGGAGATCGGCTGGCCGTCACAAAAGGTGAAGCGCATGATGGCCTTTGCTCAGTTACCGGACTCGGTGCAGGTGATTTTGAACGCGGATCCCGACCTACTCAGCGCGCGCGTGGCTTACGAGTTAGCTAAACAGACAGTGTGCGGGTACGGACGCACCGTGGTGGAAGCGGTTCAGCTTATTCAGCAAGGAAAACTCCTGAAAAGTCGCGCAGCGCAATGGATCCACGCCCACATAGACGAGAGGTCGCTGTCGAATGGCAATCGGATCAACGGCAAGGCCGCTTGTCCCGTTATCCCAAGTGTCCCAGGCCCTGAAAACCCTTAAAACAAGCTATTTCTTGCCTATGAACTGGGACAGGATAATCCCCTACGCCTTGTCCCGCCTGTTGATGCGGTCTGTCCATGCAATATTGATTTAATTTATGATTCACAAGCGTATGTCGGCCGCT
>LXRJ01000121.1 GCA_001684025.1 Candidatus Glomeribacter gigasporarum
CATTATAGAAAGAATATCACAAGACAATTTAYYARTTAAACACYRAAGRAYCAGAAAGACAATTYAYTARTAAATGCTAAARAAYYAGAAGAAATAYYACAAGACAATTYACCARCAAGTGCYAAAAGACTAGAARAAATAYTACAAGAYAATTTATCAGYAAAATGTTGAAGAACYANAARAAATACYAWAARATTTACTAGCAAATACTGAAAGAACAGAAGAACTACTACAAGACAATTCAYCAGMNAAAATACTAAAAGACCAAAAGAAATAATGCAAGACAATTTATCAGCAAATGCTGAAAGACCAGAAAAAATACTACAAAGCAATTCACCAATAAAACATTAAAAAAACAGAAGAAAGAGTACTACAAAAAAATGCTAAAAAAAAATTTTACAAAAAAAAAGAAAAGAAAAGGTAGTATAAAACTACTCAAAGAAGCAATCACAAAACAATTTACTAGTAAATGCCAAAAGACCAGAAGAAATACTACAAGACAATTCATTAGCAAAATATTGAAAAAAATATCACAAAACAAATTACTTGCAAATGCTAAAAGAAATGTCRCAAGACAATTCACTAACAAAACCAAAAGAATACCACAAAACAATTTACAGCAAATGGCAAAGAATGAGAAGAATTACTATATGATAATTHACCAGCAAACACCAAAAGACCAGAATACAAAAAATTTACTAGCAGATGCTAAAAGAACTAGAAAAAATATCACAAGACAGTTCACCAACAAAATATCGAAGGAATCGAAGAATGTCAGGAAAAAAACACTAAAAGAAATTTTACAAAAAAAAGAAAGAGTAGTATAAAACTACTCAAAGAAGCAACCACAAGATAATTTATCAGAAACGCTGAAAGAACAGAAGAAATATCACAAGACAATTCACCAAAAAATGTTGAAAGATCAGAAGAAATATCACAAGACAACTTACCAGCAAATGCTGAAAGACCAGAAGAAATATCACAAGACAATTCACTAGCAAAATGTCAAAGAACCAGAAAAAATGCTACAAGACAATTCAACAGTAAGCACTGAAAAACAAAAGAAATACCACAAGACAATTCACTAGCAAAATTAGAAGAAATATTACAAGACAACTTAATAGCAAATACCAAAAGATCAGAAAAAATGCTACAAGACAATTTTTAGCAAAACAAGAAGAAATATTACAAGACAATTCACAGTAAATGACAAAGGACCAGAAGAAATACCACAAGACAATTTATTAGTAAAATGCTGAAAGAAAAAAATAATGCAAGACAATTCACTAGCAAACACCAAAAAACTAAAAGAAATATTACAAAACAATTTACCAACAAAAGATTAAAGAAATAGAAGAAGATTGCCAGAAAAAAATACTGAAAGAAATTCTACAAAAAAAAAGAAAAAGAAGAGTAGTATAAAACTATCCAAAAAAAATAACTACAAGACAATTCACTAGCAAATACTAAAAGATTAGAAAAAATATCAAAGATAATTCACTAACAAAATATCAAAGAATCAAAAGAAATACCACAAGACAACTTATCAGCAAAATGGCAAAGGATTAGAAAAAATGCTACAAGACAATTTATCAGAAAAATGTTGAAAGACTAGAAAAAAATACTACAAGACAATTTATAGCAAATGGCAAAAGACTAAAAGAATTACTACAAGACAATTCACTAGCAAATACCAAAAAACAAAAGAACTACCACAAAATAATTCACTAGTAAAACACTAAAAAAACAAAAAAAATACTACAAGACAATTTACTAGCAAATGCTAAAAGGCTAGAAGAAATATTACAAGATAGTTTACTAATAAAATATCAAAAGAACAGAAGAATGTCAGAAAAAAATGACAAAAAGAAATTCTACAAAAAAAAGAAAGAGTAGTATAAAACTACCCAAAAAAGTAACTACAAGACAATATACTAGCAAATACTAAAAGACCAGAAGAAATACTACAAGACAATTCACCAGAAAATGTTAAAGAATTAGAAGAAATATTACAGACAACTTATCAACAAATATCAAAAGATCAGAAGAAATACCACAAGACAATTTACTGGCAAAATATCAAAGGATCAGAAGAAATACTACAAGATAATTCACAAAAGACCAGAGAAAATACCACAAAACAATTTATCAGCAAAATGCTAAAAAAACAAAAGAAATAATGTAAGACAATTCACTAGCAAATACTGAAAAACTAGAAGAAATTTCACAAAACAATTCGGCAACAAACCATTAAAAGAACAGAAGAAGACTGCCAGAAAAAAAACACCAAAAAGAAATTCTACAAAAAAAAAGAAAAGGAAGAGTAATATAAAACTACCTAAAGAAGTAACCACAAGACAATTCACTAGCAAATGCTAAAAGATCAGAAGAAATACCAAAGACAATTTATCAGCAAAATGTTAAAAGATCAGAAGAAATACCACAAGACAACCTATTAGCAAAATGTTAAAGAACCAGAAGAAATATCACAAGACAATTTATCAGCAAAATGTCAAAAGAGCAAAAAAAATACCACAAAACAATTTACAGCAAATGGCAACGGACCAAAAGAATTACTACAAGACAATTTACTAGTGAAACATCAAATAACCAAAAGAAATATCACAAGACAATTTACCAGCAAATGTCAAAAAACCAAAAGAACTACCACAAAACAATTTACTAATAAAACGCTGAAAGAACAAAGAAATAATACAAGACAATTTACTAGCAAATGTTAAAAAACTAGAAGAAATATTACAATACAATTCACCAACAAAATGTTGAAGAAACAGAAGAAAACTGCCAGAAAAAACAATGCTGAAAAAAAATTCTACAAAAAAAAAGAAAAGTATAAAACTATTTAAAAAAATAACCACAAGATAATTTATCAGCAAATGCTAAAAGACTAAAAGAAATACCACAAGACAATTCACTAGCAAAACATCAAAAAACCAAAAAATACCACAAGACAATTTAATAGTAAATGCTGAAAGAACTGAAAAATACCACAAGACAATTTACTAGTAAATCATCAAAAGATCAGAAAAAATACTACAAGACAACTTACTAGCAAACATTAAAAGATTAGAAGAAATGTTACAAGACAATTTGTTAGCAAAATATTGAAAAACTAGAAGAAATATCACAAGACAATTTACAGTAAATGGCAAAGAATTAGAAGAAATACTACAAGACAATTCATTAACAAAATGCTAAAAGAAAAAAAATAATGCAAGACAATTTATCAGCAAATGCTGAAAGATTAAAAAAAATATCACAAAACAATTCACCAACAAAATATTGAAGAAACAGAAGAAGACCACCAGAAAAAAAAATATCAAAAAGAAATTTTACAAAAAAAAAGAAAAGGAAGGTAGTATAAAACTATCCAAAAAAGTAATTACAAGACAATTCATCAGCAAATTTTGAAAGACCAAAAGAAATATCAAAGACGATTCACTAGCAAAATGTTGAAGGATTAGAAGAAATACTACAAGACAACTTATCAGCAAAATGGCAAAAGACCAAAAGAAATACCACAAGACAATTTACCAGAAAAATGTGAAAGACCAAAAAATACTACAAGACAATTTACAGCAAATGGCAAAAGACCAAAAGAATTACTACAAGACAATTCACCAGCAAACACTGAAAAACAAAAGAACTATCACAAAACAATTTATCAGCAAAATGCTGAAAGAACAAAAGAAATACTACAAGACAATTTATCAGCAAATGCTGAAAGACTAAAAGAAATACTACAAGACAGTTTACTAACAAAATGTTAAAGGAACAGAAGAATGTCAAAAAAAATAACAAAAAGAAATTCTATAAAAAAAAGAAAAAGTAGTATAAAACTACACAAAAAAGCAATTACAAGACAATACATCAGCAAATACCAAAAGACTAGAAGAAATACTACAAGACAATTCANYAACNAAAWKHYNRAAGNAAHNAGAARAAWNAMWRMMAGAMWAAACAATGCCAAAAAGAAATTTTATAAAAAAAAAGAAGGATAGTATAAAACTACTCAAAAAAGTAACCACAAGACAATTTATCAGTAAATGCTGAAAGACCAGAAAAAATATTACAAGAAAATTTATTAGCAAAACATCG
>LXRJ01000062.1 GCA_001684025.1 Candidatus Glomeribacter gigasporarum
CTGCGCGCCGACCSCGGCCGTGAATGGCTCGCCAGTCTCTTGAAGGCGCATCATGCGCACGTTGAAGCCGTCACGGTGTATCAGTGCAGGCCGGCGACTCCGGCCGCGCCGCAATGGGCGGATATACGCGCCCTGCTTGCCGGTCAGCCGCATGCATGGCTGCTGAGCAGTTCATCCGGCGCGCGGCATCTGAACCATCTCGCACAGACGCGGCTGAGCCTGCAAGATCAAAGCCGCTTAAAAGAGGCGCCTATGGTTGTGCCGCATACGCGCATTGCGGATGCGGCACGGGCCGCAGGGTTTGTTAGGATTATGCAATCTAGCGTAACCGACGAGTCTATGACGCATGCGTTATTGACTTCCATCCGCTCATTCTCGCGCACTTGAATATGACTGATTCCAAAGACATTGTGCAATCTGCCGCCGTCTCACATTCCAGCGCTTCAAAAGCCGCGAAATCGCGTTCGATCTACGGCCTGCTCTTACTCTGGCTGGTGGCATTGTTCATCGCCGCCGCTGCATGCGCGGGCGGCTTTTTACTCGACCGCAAATTCAGCCATGCGTATGTGCAACTCGCCCAGCGTCAACAGGCCGCCGAACGCGCATTCGCCGAAATTCAATCCAATGTGCAGGCGCAGCATGCACTCGATGCTCAACAGACGCAATTGGCCGAACAGTTGTCTGAGGTGCAGAACCGGCTTCAAGCGCTTGAGAACGCGTCCCAGCATTCCGAACGTGGGAATGAAGCCTGGAAAGCCGCCGAAATCGAACAGATGCTGGCCACCGCAAATGAACAATTACGGCTCACCGGCAATACATCGCTTGCGTTGTTTGCATTGCAATATGCGACAGCGCAGCTGGCGGCAGACCCTTCTGCACGCGCGCAAACCGCGCGCAAAGCGGTTGAGCGCGACATCCAAGTCCTGCAGACCACTCCATCGACTGAATGGGCAGCCAAATTTGAGCTTGCGCTGACCCAGGTGGATAGGCTGCCGCTCGCCAGTGAACCGCAGACGCCAGAGTCAGGATCAGTGTCGTTGCCTCCAACCACAGAAAATCGAGCCAATGCGCCGCTATGGAAAAGAGGATGGGAACGGCTGAGTACAGGCATTGCGCAGCAATGGTCCAATCTAGTGCGGGTGCGCCAGATTGAGCGCGATGACGCCTTACTTCTGACCCCAGAGCAAGGCGCGCTCGTACGGGAGCATCTAAAGTTGCGGCTTCTTTCTGCGCGTCTTGCGCTGCTTGCGCGCAATCCCGTCGCGCTCAAAGCGGATGTGCAGGCAGCGGCGCATGCCCTGCGTTATTTCGACACTACTGCGCCTGCGGCTCAAGCAGTGAATCACATTCTGTTAGAGGTTGAACAGGCCGCCCAAGCAGCTACAACCCTCAATATCGACGCCAGTGTGCAGGCCGTGCACCAATATCAAAACCGGAGTTGAGATATGTCCATGCGCGGATTTTTGTGGTTAGTCGCATTGTTTGCCGCGGCCGCTGCGCTGGCGATTTTGGGACAACGCGAAGCCGGACAAGTCATTATCTTGTACGCGCCCTACCGCTTCGAACTATCGCTTAATTTATTTATCGTGAGTTTGATTGCCGCGGGCATTGTGCTCTATGTGCTGATTCGCCTGCTCAGCAATCTATGGAAAATACCAACCCGGCTCCGCGTATACCGCACGCACGCCCGTATTGCGAAAGCGCACGCTGCATTGCGTCGAGCGTGGGAATATCTGAATTCAGGACGTTTCGCACGCGCTGAAAAATCCGCTCAAGCCGCCTGTCGTGTGGTTGAGAATCAAGATGCAGCAGCGCTGGTGGGTGCACGCGCGGCACACCAGATGCGTGAATATGCGTGCCGCGATGCATGGCTGGCGCGCATCAAGCACGTAGACTGGCAAGAAGCAAAGTGGGTCGCGACCGCCGAAATGCGTCTGGACACGCACGATGCCGCCGGCGCGCTCGCCGCGCTGGATGAAATCCAGACCTGCGGCGCCCGCCGTTTGCACGCGCAGCAGATTGCCCTGCGTGCGCACCGGCAGCTTGAACACTGGGATGAAATTTTAAAAGTCGTGAAGACGCTTGAGGCGCGCGCGGCGATCGATCATGCCGCTGCGCAGCAACTGCGCCAATCTGCAGCGCAACATTTGGTATATCAACATCGTCATGATGCGCAAACGCTGTTGGAATGCTGGTCCTCTCTACCCGCGAGCGAGCGTGAGACACCCTCTTGCGCTCTACTTGCGGCACGCTTATTCGTGAACTGTGGGGCGCATCAAGAAGCGCGCCAGATCGTTGAAGCGGCGCTTAACAAACAATGGGATGCGCGCCTATTGCGCTGCTATGTGGAATGCGCAGGCGATGATCCCCATCCGCTGATTCAACGGGCTGAAGCTTGGCAAGCCCAGCATCCGAACGATCCTGATGTGCTCTTCGCGCTGGGATGCCTATGCCAGCAACAAAGACTATGGGGTAAAGCGCAAATCTTGCTGGAGGCGGCATTGCGCATCACGCTGGATACAGATGAAACCAGTGAATTGAAAGTCTTGATACATCGCGCGCTCGCGCGTTTGCACGAGTCGCTTGACGACAACAAAAAAGCATATATGCACTATCGTGAGGCAGCGCGCGCGCTCAAGGCGGCATGAGACGCTTGCCGTTCCGCGCTTGGCTTTGGGCGCTGGTATACATGATCTCCGGACTACCGATAGCGTCATATGCCGAAGACGCTAAAAGCTGGGTGGCAGCGCAGCTCACTGCAGCAAAAGAGCACATCATGCATACAGCGCGGGAAGGGGCTTCGGACCTATATATCAGTGGTTATGTCTGGCATGCGCCGGATGGCTATACAAGAGAAGACCGTCAGCGGCTTAACGCCCGCGCATATGGAGGCGGTTTTGGAAAGCGCAGGGTGAATGAACACGGACACGAGGAGAGCGTCTATGCTCTTGTATTCTTAGATTCCCACGATACGCCTCAGCCGATTGCGGGCTATGCGCGGCAATGGTTTACACCGCTGATTGCCTCTTCTGTATCGTTTGGAGCGGGCTATACGGTTGCACTCTCCGCGCGCTCGGATGCCTATTACATACCGTTTCCACTGGTACTGCCCGTTGCGACCGTGCGCTTAAACCGCTTTTCATTGATGACGACGGGACTTCCGCGCATCCGCTGGGCGGTTAATATAAAAGGCAGTGTTTTATTTGTTTGGGGACGCTACGCGCTTTAGAGTAATACAGGCCGCTCAAGTCATTTGCTCTGTTTAATGATCGATAACGCCGACGCAATCAGCGCGCTCATATCGCTCAGATTCGCTGGCACAATCAAGGTATTGCCAGTTTTCGCCAGATTGCCGAACGCGCTCACATATTGCTCGGCAATTTTCAGATTCACTGCATCGATTCCGCCTCCCGATTGAATCGCCGCGGCAATCTGCTGAATGGCGCGTGCATTGGCTTCAGCAACCGCCAGAATGGCCGCCGCTTGCCCCTGTGCTTGATTAATCGCCGCTTGCCTTTCCCCTTCCGATTTTTGGACAGCCGCTTCGCGCGCGCCGGAAGCCAAATTGATTTGCTCCTGCCGTTTACCTTCAGATGCGGCGATCAATGCGCGCTTTTCGCGCTCAGCGGTAATTTGCGCCTGCATCGCGTGTAAAATTTCCTTCGGCGGCGTCAAATCCTTGATTTCATAACGCAGCACTTTAACGCCCCAATTGGCCGCCGCTTCGTCGAGCGCATTCACAATACTGTGATTAATCAACTCGCGTTCTTCAAACGTTTTATCGAGTTCGAGCTTGCCAATCACCGAGCGCAGCGTTGTCTGTGAGAGCTGCGTAATCGCGAATACAAAATTGCTCGAACCATAGGACGCTTTGACCGGATCGGTGACCTGAAAATACAGAACGCCATCGACTTGTAACTGCGTATTATCGCGCGTAATACATACTTGACTCGGCACATCGAGCGGGATTTCTTTGAGCACATGCCGGTACGCAATCCGGTCGATAAACGGCACGACCAAGCTTGGCCCGGGCGTCAGCGTTTTATAGTAACGGCCCAGCCGCTCAACGACCCACGCATGTTGCTGCGGGACGATTTTGATCGTCTGCGCAATGACGACGGCAATCACGACAAATAGAATCAGCGCGATCAAGCTGGTGTCAAACAACATGATGACTCCTTCAAATAGACGTTTTGGGAGGTTGCGGAGGAGCAACCACTAAACAATTTCCCCGCACTGCGCGGATTTCATACCAGTTTTTATTCTCCGGCTTTTCCGTGCCGGCAAATTCAACATCCCAGTGTGCGCCGCGATACATTGCGCGTGCGGTACGGCCATGCCATATTTCGACATACACGTGCGCACCGATGTCAAAATCAAGCGCTGCGCGGCGGTTGCCCCATTGTTTACGCACCCAGCGCAGCGCCGCGAGTGCAACAAGCACGCATGCGGCGGCAATCAGCAATTGAGCGGTGAGCGGCGCTCCGACCCATGCCGCAACGCTGCCGGCAATGGCAGCGCAGGCGAGCATCAACAGATAAAAGGTGCCGCTCAGCAATTCGGCGATCACCAGCGCTGCCGCTAAACTCCACCAAATAACAGCTTGCATCATGTTGCAAAAGAAGCGGCCAACTTCCGCCACGTCTCAATCACCGTATCCGGATTCAGCGAAATCGACGTAATCCCTACTTGCACCAGCCAGGCAGCGAAATCGGGATGATCGGATGGCCCTTGTCCGCAGATGCCGATGTATTTATTCTGACGCAAACATTCGTCAATTGCCCGGCGCAACATAAAGCGCACCGCTGGATCACGCTCGTCGAAATCCTGCGCAAGTAAAGACATGCCTGAGTCTCGATCCAAGCCGAGCGTGAGTTGCGTCAAATCGTTCGAGCCAATCGAAAAGCCGTCGAAATAGCGCAGGAATTCGGCGGCGAGAATGGCGTTTGACGGCACTTCGCACATCATGATCAAGCGCAAACCATGCGCGCCGCGCCGTAATCCAAATCGGGCGAGTTGTTCAATCACGCGCTCAGCCTGCGCGAGCGTGCGCACGAACGGCACCATCAACTCGACGTTGGTGAATCCCATTGCCTCGCGCACGCGCTTGATCGCCGCGCATTCCATCTCGAACGCGGGCGCGAAATCATCAGACAAGTAGCGCGCTGCGCCTCTAAATCCCAGCATTGGATTCTCTTCATCCGGTTCGTAATCAGCACCGCCGATCAATTTTCGATATTCATTTGATTTAAAGTCAGACAGCCGGACAATCACCGGCTTGGGGTAAAACGCTGCGGCGATTGTTGCAATCCCTTCGGCCAGTTTATCGACGTAGAACGCGCGCGGCGATGGATATCCGCGCGCCGCCCGCTCAACCGCTTTTTTGAGTTCCCCGTCCAGATTGGGATACTCAAGAACGGCCTTCGGATGCACCCCAATCGCATTGTTGATAATGAATTCCAGCCGCGCGAGCCCAACGCCCGCATTCGGCAATTGGCAGAAATCAAAGGCGAGTTGCGGGTTGCCGATATTCATCATCAGCTTCACTGGAAGATCGGGCAGATCATCATATTGCACTTCGCTGACTTCCGCTTCCAGCGCGCCATCGTACACCCTGCCTTCATCGCCTTGTGCGCATGAAACAGTGACCAGCGCACCGTCTCCCAACACTTCAGTCGCATCGCCGCAGCCAACTACGGCCGGCACGCCCAGCTCGCGCGCAATGATCGCCGCATGACAAGTACGACCGCCGCGGTTGGTTACAATCGCCGCCGCGCGTTTCATCACCGGCTCCCAGTTGGGATCGGTCATATCGGCCACGAGCACATCGCCTGGCATCACGCGCGCCATCTGCGCGGCATCGCGGACGATCCGCGCTGGGCCGGCGCCGATTTTCTGGCCGATTGCGCGGCCGGTTGCCAATACCGGCGCTGAAGTCTTCAGTTTGAAGCGCTGCTCAATGCAGCCATTGCTTTGGCTTTTGACCGTCTCAGGCCGCGCTTGCAAAATATATAGCTGGCCATCGCGTCCATCCTTGCCCCATTCGATATCCATTGGTCGGCCGTAATGCTGCTCGATTTTCACTGCCAGCTTTGCGAGCGCAATGACATCTTCGTCAGAAATGGAGTAACGATCGCACGCCTCAGAGGCCACTTCGACGGACTGCACGCCGCCGGCAAATGCGCTTGAAGAAGCAAATTCCATCTTAATGCGCTTGGAACCCAGCGCGCGGCGAATGATCGGCATATGGCCGTTCGCCAGCGTGGGCTTGAAGACATAAAATTCATCCGGATTGACCGCGCCTTGAACCACTGTTTCGCCTAAACCGTAACTGGAGGTAATAAAGACGGCATCCCTAAAACCGGACTCGGTATCGAGCGTAAACATCACGCCGGAGGCCGCCAAATCCGAGCGCACCATCCGCTGCACGCCGACGGACAACGCAACGCTCGCGTGCGCAAATCCCTTGTGCACCCGGTAAGCAATCGCGCGATCGTTATACAAAGAAGCGAAAACGTGCTGAATGCGCTCCAAAACCGCGTCGATGCCAACCACATTCAGCCAGGTTTCTTGTTGCCCCGCAAATGAAGCGTCGGGCAAATCTTCGGCGGTCGCCGACGAGCGCACTGCAAATGAAAGCGCATCCGGCGCATTGTGTTGTAATCGTTCAAAATGCACTCGAATCTGCTCAACCAGCGCCGGTTGCAAGGGCGTATCGATGATCCACTGACGGATTTCATTGCCGGCAGCCGCCAGCACCGTTACGTTGTCAACGTCCAGATTTTCCAAGCGGCGCGCAATCCGTGCATCCAGGTTATTCTGACGCAGAAAATCTTGATAAGCGCGCGCGGTCGTGGCAAATCCGCCCGGCACCTGAACACCCGCCTGCGCCAACTGACTGATCATTTCGCCCAATGAAGCATTTTTGCCGCCGACCGAAGCCATATCACGCATCCGTAATTGTTCAAACGGCAGCACATACGCGTCATGGTTGAGAGTGCTCATTCAATCCCCTAATTTTGTGAATTTATTATTCTAGCGCGCCTGGTTTAAACACATTGCACCCGCCCTTATGACTTCAACCGTATTTATTGTCTCCGACGGCACCGGCATTACCGCAGAGACGTTCGCGCACTCGATTTTGTCGCAATTCGATCTGAAATTCCGGTTGATCCGTCTGCCTTTTATCGATTCGCACGTCAAAGCGCAATCAGCCGTTGAAAGAATTAACAGGACGGCGCCAGAGAGCGAGCGGCGGCCAATTGTATTCACCACCTTGGTCAACCATGATTTAAACGAAATCGTCAAAGGCGCGCACGCCCTCGTGATGGATATTTTTCAAACATTCGTCGAACCGCTCGAACAGGAACTGAGAATCAAAGCCAGCCATGCGATGGGACGCGGACATTGGTCGGTGGATAGCGAAGCCTATTACCAGCGGATCGAAGCGATTAATTTTTCACTCGCGCATGATGACGGCCAATCCAGTCGTAACCTTGAACAAGCCGAAGTGATTCTGATCGGTGTCTCGCGCAGCGGCAAAACGCCGACCAGCCTCTATCTCGCCATGCAGTATGGCGTGAAAGTGGCGAATTACCCGCTCATTCCAGAAGATTTTGAACGCGGCGCATTACCTGGCCCGCTTTCGTTCTATAAATCCAAGCTATTCGGTTTATCGATTGACGCCCATCGTTTATCTCAAATCCGCGCTGCGCGCCGCCCCGGCAGCCGCTATGCATCGTTGGAAAACTGCCGCGATGAAGTCAACGCAGCGCAAGCATTGATGCAGCGCAAACATATTCCTTGGCTCTGCTCAACCCATAAATCGATTGAAGAAATCGCAACCACGGTATTGCACGAGTGCAAGCGGGACAAAGGGATTTAATTAGCGTTCTTTTGGAACCGCAATTATCAACGTATTGGTTTAATTATTTCTTAACAAATAGAAATCGTGCTAAAAAATAGGTTTACTCTTAACCGATGAGATGGGTTTTATCGATTGGGGAGGAAGCTATGGATATCGCTCAGATTCTGCCTGATTTAAGAAGGATTAGTTGTGATGGAAGTCTTTTATATGATTTTGTAGAACAGTTTCCAGATTCATGTCACGTAAGAGAGGTGCAGACGAATAAATATTTAACTGCAAATCATCAGATGGTGAGTAATTGTGGGTTGCAATCTATTCATGATGTGATTGGACAGACACAGCACGAGGTCTGGTTCGATATCAGCACTCAGAAAGATTTAAGTCAAACTGTGATATCAAATCGTAAAGAGGACCTACAGCTTGTTAACAAAATTGAAAATCAGATTTTATTAGCTGAACGACCCGTAAACGCCAAACACTTTATCCTCAACAAGAAGGGGAATGTTAGATTTGAACATATCGTCAAGACTGGAGTTTGGAATCACGAGCATAAAATCATAGCGCTCTTGTCTATTTTCCTTGATCTGACTCACCAAATCCCTTTACCCAGACTATTTAAACTCTATCAAGCGTTCTATTCCAAGAAAGAAGCCATTCAAAAGTTTCTCAGCCATTTCGATCTAGAAAGCGATTTCGACCCTCTTACACCGCCCACCTGCGCGGAGATCCAAGTTTTAATCGCCATGCGCAACGATCCCAAAGCCAGAGCTAAAGTCGTCGCTAAGCAGCTTGGATATTCAGTTGCGACGGTTAGAAATCATATCAGCCATCTTCAGGACAAATTAAAGATGTGTGCGTTGTATGATGTGCTGTACAAATTGCCTGTGGTGCGTGAAAACGAGCAAAGCGCGTATGCATGCATTTAAACATAACCGGCTGCTAGCGGGGCTGATGTTCATCATGAATGCACTATCAAACAATATCGCGGCAATGCCGGATAAAACGCTCATTTATTGTTTCGAGGCTAGCCCAACGGGGTTCGACGCCAACCAAGCCAGAACCATTTCAGAACATACCGCAAGTTCAGTAACGCTTTATGATCGATTGGTTGGATTTGAGCGTGGGGGAACAA
>LXRJ01000164.1 GCA_001684025.1 Candidatus Glomeribacter gigasporarum
AAGGGTTGGATGAAGACACGCTTGAGCGCGCTTTACAGCTGCATCCGTCAGATCCCGCCTCCAGACGGATTGAACCGAACTATGCCTGGATTCACCAGGAGCGGCGCCGCAAAGGCGTGACATTGCAACTGCTCTGGGAAGAATATCTGGAAGCGAACCCGGGGGCTTCCACCTACCGCTATACGCAATTCTGCCAACGTTACCGAGACTGGACGAGTACGCTTAAGCGCTCGATGCGCCAGACGCATTACGGGGGCGAAAAACTCTTTGCAGACTTTGCGGGCCAGACGATCCCAATCTTTAATCGAAAGGGCGGAATTGATTTCCAGGCCCATATCTTTGTAGCGGTATTGGGGGCATCGAATTACACCTTCGCCTGCGCGAGACGATCCGAGGCGATGTCGGATTGGCTAGGCGCGCTCGCCGATGCAATGGAATTTATTGGAGGCGTGCCGGCTCTCATTGTTCCAGACAATCCGCGGGCACTCATTGCGCAGCCGGATCGCTACGAGCCGGCGCTTGGGCGCACCGCGCAGGACTTTGTGTGTCATTACGCGACGGCGATGTTGCCCGCCCGTCCAAGGAAACCACAAGATAAAGCCAAGGTGGAAGTCGGTGTACAGATTGTTGAGCGGTGGATTCTGGCGCGACTGCGCCATCAGCGCTTCTTCAGTCTGGCTGAGTTAAACAAAGCCATCGGTACGCTTCTTGAAGAGCTGAATCAGCGACCGCTCAAAAAGCTCGGCGAAACGCGTCAGGCATGGTTCGAGCGCCTGGACCGTCCCGCCCTACGCCCATTGCCCGCCCAACGCTATGAATTGGCGCACTTCGTACACTGCCACGTCAATATTGACTATCACGTTGAAATCGATGCGCACTATTACAGTGTTCCGCACAACCTGGTGCGCCAGGGAGTCGAGGTGCGCATCACACGAAATATCATCGAAATATTGCATCGCGGCAAGCGGGTGGCCACCCATGCGCGCAGTCATTGCAAAGGCGCTCATACCACGATCTCTAAACATATGCCAGCTGCGCATCGCGCTCATCTGGAATGCTCGCCCCAACGCCTGATCCATTGGAGCGAATCGATTGGCCCTAATGTGGCTACATTGGTTCGACATTTGCTCACGCATCACCCCCATCCTGAAATGGGCTACCGCGCCTGTTTAGGGTTGCTGCGGCTGGCGCGCCAATATGACAAACAACGTCTGGACGCAGCCTGCGCTCGCGCAATCCGGATCCATTCTCCAACCTACCGCTCAGTCGTTTCCATTTTGAAGGCTGGTTTAGACCAGCCAATTCCGCCCGCGTGCACTCAACCCCCATGGCAAGCGCCTACGCACGAGAATGTACGCGGCCCAGCGTATTACCACTGATCTTTAAGGAGGACGCTTCCCGATGTTATTGCAGCAAACCTTGAATCACCTCAAAACACTCAAATTGGACGGTATGGCCCGCGCCTTTGAAGAACAGGTCAATTTAACCGCCTCCAACAGTCTATCATTTGAAGAACGCTTGGGTATTTTGGTCGATAGAGAACGGGCCTGGCGAGACACACGACGGCTGGAACGCTTATTGAAAGCCGCCAAATTAAAGAACGCTCAGGCGTGTGTTGAAGACATCGAATACCGACAAAACCGAGGCTTTGATCGGCGTTCAATCGCCACTCTGTCCAGTTGCGATTGGGTTCGAAACGCACACCCTCTGATCATGACCGGTCCAACCGGTGCGGGCAAAACCTGGTTAGCTTGCGCTTTCGGACAACTCGCTTGCCGGCAGGGCTTCTCGGCCTTGTACCTGCGAGTTCCCCGTTTATTTGAGGAACTGCGTATCGCACATGGCGATGGGAGTTTCTCCAAACGCCTTGCTCAATCAGCCAAAATCGACTTGTTGATTCTGGATGATTGGGGACTACAAGAACCTGATCCATCCGCTCGGCATGACCTGTTAGAAATCATCGACGACCGCGTTGGAAACCGTTCCACATTAATTACCAGTCAATTACCTCTGGAACACTGGCATGCCTGGCTTCAAGACCCGACCATCGCCGACGCCATCATGGACCGCTTGGTGCATCAGGCACACAAGTTCCTATTGAAACGAGAATCCATGAGAAAAAATCTCATGACCAAAGGCAATTCTCAACCATCATGATCACTCTATTTATAATTCCTTAACCGCGCAACACTTCATACCAGACTGATCACTTTCCACGGAATAGCTGATCATCTTCTCCGAAATACGCACTTGGATACGCGTTACCGTGCGCTTGGGCGGAACATACCTACTCAGCACAAAGGCCGATAAAGTTCAGCAGGAAAAAGGGCGTTGGAGCCTCAAACCCCTCCCAACTTCTGCTTTTTCTTTATGATGGATTCAGTAAATGATGAGCAAACTACCTAAAAATCAATAGTAAGGCCATTTTTAGCCTATTGGAGCGTATGCAGAAGAGATGATGCACCCCAACCAATAATCATTATGTTTTGAGCGCTTACAGGCGCTTTTAAAGGTTTTTAGTCCTAGACAGGCAAAAAAGAAAGAATGGGACAGGATGGCTATAGCTATAAACAGGTATATTAGGGGGTATTGGATATATCGGGAGTAAGGCATGTACACCTTAACCTACGAAGAAGTACAGAATCATTTAGGCAAGACATTGGATACCGTTATGACGAAACCCGTCACTATTACGAGTCAAGGTCGCCAGCCGGTTGTTATGGTTCCCGCAACTGAACAAATTTTAAGGGCGATAAGGTCTTTCTATTTTGAGCAACATCGGCAAAAAGTCAGGCAAAGTAAAAGAGAACCAATCACGGAAGAAGAACTTCAAAAGATTACGGAAGAAGAACTTCAAAAGATAGCAAATGAATCACAAGGATGAGTATCGCGTAGT
>LXRJ01000190.1 GCA_001684025.1 Candidatus Glomeribacter gigasporarum
CAAGTTCACTCGGCAAGTGAGTCAATTTTCATAGCCTGAATTGTCCAGTCCCAGGGGTTCACTCCACTGGGGGGGTCAATTTTCAACTGAACTTTACAAGCCAGCCCCAGTTAATCGCCAAATACCAGCGTCGTTTGCCGGGCTTCGATGATCATGTCATCAGTATGTATGCCCGTGGGATGAGCGTGCGAGAGATACGCGGGCACTTGCTGGAGTTGTACGGACTCGAAGTCTCGCCTGACCTGATTTCCACCCTCACCGATGAAGTGCTGGCTGAAGTTGAGCAGTGGCAGACGCGCCCGCTTGAAGAAATGTATCCCATCGTCTATTTCGATGCGCTGCGGCTGAAGATACGGGACGAAGGAAGCGTTAAAAATAAGGCGGTGTATCTTGCGTTGGGGATTCGTGTCGATGGACGTAAAGAAGTGCTGGGTCTATGGATCGAACAGACGGAAGGCGCCAAATTCTGGCTCAAAGTCTTTAACGAGTTGCGCAATCGAGGCTTGGCCGATATTTTGATTGCGGTCGTCGATGGTTTGCACGGCTTTCCGGAGGCCATTGAAACGGTCTATCCAAATACGCAGATTCAAACCTGCATTGTGCATTTGCTCCGAAACTCGCTCGCTTTTGCCAACTGGAAAGAACGCAAAGATTTAGCCGCTGCGCTTAAGCCCGTTTACCAAGCGGCTCATAGCGACGCCGCTCAAGCAGCTTTAGATGATTTTGACAAAGGGCAATGGGGCCGCAAATTCCCAACCATCGCCTCCTTGTGGCGCAGGCAATGGGAACAAGTGATTCCCTTTTTTGCTTATCCGCCTGAAGTACGCAAAATTATTTACACCACCAATGCGATTGAAAGTCTGCACATGCAACTACGCAAAATCGTTAAAAACAGAGGACATTTCCCCAATGATGAAGCCGCTCGAAAATTGTTGTTTCTCGCTTTGCGAAACATTGAGAAAGATTGGAAAATGCCACCCGTTACATGGAAACAGGCCGCTAATCAGTTTGCCATCTTGAACGCTTTACCAACGCCATGAAATAGGTTTTGTAATTCGGCCTCTCACACAAAATTTCGGACACTACCCCCTCATTGGTGATGTCTCTTGCTCCGATACTTTCGCAGTATCTTCGATGAAACTCGTTTGCTTCTTCCGTTTGCTGGCCGGCAGGGATTGTGTAGCTACCGTCAGGATTCCGGATAGCATTTTTCCTTAGATTCGTGCCTGGTGGGCTTGAAATATAGTTCGGTATTTCTGCTGAGTTTCTGCTCGTCGTCATTGCATTAGTCTGTGCAATTACTGTCCAGCTCAAAAAGCAAAGCACAAAGATTGGCCTGACTTTAGGAGCTCAACCTGAATAAGTTTTATTTGGCCATATGTCCAGCCGGTCAGTTTCAAACGTTTAGCGCTCGATCGGTGCTGCTGAAGTTGTTGAAACTATTCACGATTTCATTCTAGCATGAAGCAAAAACAGATGCTGATCACAATAAATATCTAGAGGTAGCCTGTAAAAGACCAGCTTATCTACTATGGAAATTCGATGCTGTATTCTTAACCCAACTGGCCTCCTAGGCCAATATTTTAGATAAAGGCCGCAAGGCAGTAACGCTCCTAATCAAATATTTTACAGCAGAGTTGCATTACACTGGGGCTACCAGAACTCGTCGTAACATCCTGAATTATCCTGAATTTTATCAAGCGGGAATAATTATCTCAGACGTTTATGCCATATGACGACATAACTTGAAAACTTGATCTCTAATATACTGCTACGGCTAACTTTTTATGCATTTTAAAGTGAGTGACTCGCTTAAATTTCAACAGACTTGCTGAGCTTTTTCGATACTAGAATTTTACTTGTGATGCAGCAGAAGAGTTTAAATTCAGTAGGCTCCATATTACTCATATGCCGCTATTTATGTAAAAGCAGCAGGTCATCTAATCGGTTAAAACTAGCAAGCGCTGCAATCTTGGAAGGGCTTTCTATCGCTGTTGCCTTAGCAGTCCCTTATTCGATCAAAATAATCGTTGACTTGCTTCAAGAAAGAGCCTCTCCACAATTGATCTTGGTATGGGCAGCAGGTTATGGTTTAATCTGGTCTCTTTCTGAATTACTAGATCGTATTAAAAGCTTAGCGATTATCTCAGTAATGGAGCAAACGCAGCGCTTTTTTACAGTTGACTATCTTTCACAGATTTTAATGCGACCTTTCGCTACGTGTATGTCCCAAGCCAGTGGCGAGATAATTAGTAAATTTAATCAATTAAAAGATGCAGTACCTAGGATAGTAGACGGCCTATTCTGGCAAATCATCCCCATATTAGTAAAATTAATTTTAGCTGTTTCAATAGTTGCATGGCAATTTAATTGGATCTATGCAATGTTACTCTTGATAACATTAATTTTATATTTATTATCGACAATAAGCTTTGCTAAAAGAACTGCTGAATTACAGCTCAAAACGAACAAAGC
>LXRJ01000128.1 GCA_001684025.1 Candidatus Glomeribacter gigasporarum
GGATGATGACGAGCAGGTTGTTATAAAAAGTGCTAAATTAATTCGCAATAATTYGAAACAATTTGAAATTACTCAAGATGATCATCAACCAATTATTGAAACTAAGTTAGATAGTAAATTTGCGTCTAAAAAAATTTCATTTAAAGACATCAATTTTCGCAGTAATTCGAATCAATTCAACGAAATTAACAACAATAAAAATGATGAATTTGAAAGTTATGCAGGTCCACCAAATTTATCTAATATAGAAGATTATTCTTCGAATTTAAATGAAATGTCATTTGAATTAGAAGATAATACAAATTCTTCATATAATTTTGTTAATTCCAATRATGATATCCTTAATAAATTTGAAAATACCTTGCACGAATATAGAGAACTTTCTGAAGAAATTTATATTAATACAAATAGTTCTGAAGATATTCAAAATTATTCTGATAATGATGAATTTAATCCYGAATATGATACTTTTCCTAATGAAGCTTATGCTGATTTGATGGTTTTGGTTACAAAATATAAGCTAAGTAATGCGGCTGGAAATGCGATTATTTCATTTTTTAATAATCATTCAAATCATTCRAAATCACCATTACCAAAAAATATTACTCAAGGAAAAAAATTTATGAATAATATGAAAAGTAACTTGAAATATAAGAAAACTAAAGTATTTGAACATGATAATACTGAGTATTTCTTATACCATATGCCATTAATCAGCTGTATTAAGAACATTTTAGAAATACCTAATATATYACAAAATTTTGCGCTTGAATTCGAAGAATTATATAAAACTACTGAGGTAAAATTTTAATTTTATTTATTAAAATAAATATTTATTTTTTTTATTAATTATTATTTTTTTTAAGAATGATAAAGTAAATATTTATAAAGAGCAAAATAATGGAATATGGTGGAAAACTACACAAAACTCTTTACCTACAGGTTCAAAAATTTTATCAATCATTTTATATTCAGATGCAACAAACTGTGATACATTGGGAAAAAGTCAACTGCATCCAATTTATTTGTYACTTGGAAATATACCTACCTGGCGCAGGAATAAGCAGGATGCAAAGCAATTATTAGGCTATTTGCCAATAATAAAATCATCGTCTAACTTGGACAAAAAAATAGTTAGACAAACTTTTCATAAATGTTTAGAAACAATTTTAGAACCAATTCAATCATATTCAGAAAATGGAATTAATTTGTTACTCGATAACAAATATATCTGGTTCTATCTAAAAATTTCAACAATAATAGCAGATTGGCCAGAAGCTGCGACATTTTGCCTAACGTATAAATCAGCAAATTCTAATTATCCTTGTCATTTTTGTTTAATAGATAGGGATAATTTAGCAAATTCRAATATATCTAAACATGATTTGGAACTTAGAAATCATAAAAATATGCAAAATCTTTATAATAAGAAGAAAGAAAAATCAGTATGTATAGAATCYGTACCAAATATATTTTGGCAATTTAAGTAAGTTTAAAATAATTTTTAAGTTTATAATATCGTAATTTTAACAATTTGATATTTTAAAATATTTTAAAATATTTGCATAAATGCGAATATTTGCGCATAAAATAATATTTTTAGAAAATTTAATTAGTTTAAAATATTTTAAATAATTCGAATAATTGCGAATTTATGCGTTAAATTTAATATATATAAAAATTTTATATGCTTGATATAGAATTAACAAAATTTAATTAATTTTAGAGATATTAATATTTATGAAGCTACGGTAATTGATAGAATGCATCATTTAGATTTAGGTCTATTTAACTATCAAATTACTTTTACATACGATCTTTTAAAAGACTTATATGGATCTTCAATACTCAATAAAATGGATAATCGATTAGCTAATATTCCAAGATATCCGGAACTTAAAATTTTTAAGAATGGAATTCAATCACTTTCTAGAATTACAGCTAACGAATATCGTAATCTTATGAAAGTTATGATATTTGTTTTGGATGATCTAATTAGTGATGAACAACTTAACAAAAAATTATTAAAAGTTTACGAAGATTGGAATAATATGTATATTATGAGCCGGTATGAAGAATTTGATGATAATGATTTGAATAATTTTGAGGTATTTATTATATTTTAAATATATTCGCATTATTTTATAATTTAATATTTATTATATTAAAGCAATATTTCGCTAATATTCGCATTTATTTGAATTTATTAAACCTTAATAATTAATATTAAAATAATTTTATTTATTTAGATATTAATAACAAATTGGGCTCAACAATTTGTTACCATTTTTCAAAATTATTCACCATCAGAACTAAAATATCCAAAATTACATTCATGGATATATCATACCATTGATTTAATTAAAAAATATGGTTCTTTAAATGGATTTTCTACTGAAACTTATGAAAGTCTTCATAAAGATTTTGTTAAAAAACCATATTATTTAACTAATAAACAGAATGTGGAAATTCAAATAATGAAAATGGTAATTATTATTTGCTTTTTTAATAATATTTATAGTATATTATAAAAATTAACTAAATTATTTTAAATTAAATAGGTTCAAAGACAGGCTATTGTAACAAAATTATCATCAAGCAAATCAACAAAAAGTATTAGAACTATAAATTCCTATAAATTTACAAATTTAATTTGGACATTTAGTTTGAATAATGCACAGGAATTTATTAACCAAAAGTTAAACAATTATTCTTCAAATTCTAAAATATATTTAGGATTTGAAAAATTGTTAAACTGTTTAAATTTATATTTTGATACAACAAATCAGACTAATTTGAACAATTATATAATTAAAATATATAGTTCAATAACTTTAGAAAATGGTTCTATAATTAGAGCCACAGATAATTTTTATAGCAAAGCTTGGTATAGCAATGTATCAGTTGCTATGAATTCTGATGAACTATTAGAATATTTATCAGATCAAGGAATTTGTTATGGACAGGTATTTGTTGTATTTTATTTTTTTAAATTTTTCAAAATATTAAATTTTAAATATTTAATTTTTAGATATATTTATTAATCAAAGTTGAAACTACTGAAGCAAATCTGCATAATCTCGCATTAATTCGGTGGTATGATTTTAAGTCTACCAAGTATTCATATTATTATGGATGTCCTAGACTTAAATTAACAGAATTATATAACATTATTGATATTGAAGCAATTAGAAATCAAGTTCATATAATTCCCCGCTTTGACAAAACTAATGATTATTTAGTAAATAAATATATTTTTTAATAAAAATAATAAATACATTAAAAAATTCGCATATATTTAAAAAATCGCAAATGTTAAATATTGAGAATAAATTTGAGCACATTCTCTTTAATTATAATTATTCATATTAAATTAGGATGAATTTCAGTATTATGATAATATTTTATAATAAAATAAATAAAGTATTAAATAATTGCGAAATTATTCGAAATATTTATAATAAATAATATAATATTCTATAACGAAAATATATCATGTATTCATGTTTAAAATAGAGAATTATTAAATATTAAATAACAAAATAGAATATTTTCTAATATATTCGCAATAATTAAAATAATTAATATTATATTAATTTATTTAACGTATAATTAATATAATTAAAATTTATTAAATATTCTGAATAAAAATATATATAATTATTAAAATATTAAAATAAAATAAAAAATTAAAAAAATTTAAAAAAATTTTAATCTATAACTACGCCTTCGGATTCTTCAGTAGCTTCAGATCCTTCAAAATCTTGAGGATCTTRAGGATCTTGAGGTGTAGATCCTCTTGGTTCTGGAGGTARATCACCACTAGTCGCAGGTG
>LXRJ01000132.1 GCA_001684025.1 Candidatus Glomeribacter gigasporarum
AAGGGGTGGGGCCGGGGGCCGGGGGGGCCCCACTGATTTCTAAGTTTGATATCAAAGAACCTAAAATTCCCCCTAATTTGATTCTCCTTAGGAATCACGTGCGGGGGAAGGAATCACCAAAGGTAAGGAAATATGGCGGGAAGGCTAAGCCGGATGGGTGGGAAACGTAAGCCTTGCTTTTAGCAAAGGGGAAGGAGTAGGAATTCACTCAATGACGAAACCTGGGTTATTCCCAACTAGAATACCCAGAACTAACCACCTTGGTATCCCCCTGGGCTAAAGCCCGCAAAGGCAGGAGCTTGGTTAAAAGTCCTCCTTGGGTTGGGAGCTGTTCAGCTAGTGAACATTAACCCTTTTTTATCTCCTTCCTTCCCTAGCTCAATACTTTTAAGAAAGGGCTTAACATAGCTTATCATCACTTAACTTGATTTCTATGGGCCATAGGCCCATAGAAGATTCTTACTGACTCTGGTGAACAGCTCCCGATACTGATTTTAAGTTCCACTATCTTTTAGAGAAGGTACTTGGTATCTGAATCCTTACTAAAGAGTTCCCCTCTTAAACTAATGAACTGTACACGAGATAAGACTCAGATAAGAGTGTCATATCCTACCTTATCGTTGGATTTCTTCATCCAAGTAGCTTTGGATAAGGCCCATAGGGGTAATTTGTCACTTAAGTACCATAAAGAAGGACAGGACCTTAAGGAAAAGCAAACCAAAGGAAAGCAAATGAAAGCAACCAAAGGTAAGGAAATATGAAGGGGATGGCTTAAACAAGTTAGTAAAGGAAGAAGTAAGGAGCAATTCTGAGCTTATCTGATATTCAAGGGTAACCTTTAAGTAGGCTTCCTCTTGGGGGCTTTAGAGAAGGGATAAGAGATAGAGCCTCTCCAATAACCAATCCCATTAAGTATCGTTAGTTCTGGGGGATAGAGTCTAGGTTGGGTACTGCTTAGGTTATTAGGAAACTCCGGGGCTATTTACACAAGATAAGGAGGATTACTCCAATGACGGGTTTGAGCCAGGGGCAAGAACACAGAGACCAGACCCACCCGATACCACCTAAGGGTGCTACACTCCCCATCCCCTTACCTACCTAACCCTCTCCTACCTGAACAAGCCTTACCTCTATTTTAAGGCTCACCAAGGCTTGCCTCCTAGTTGGCTTAATAAAGAGGGAGGGCGATTCTTAAGGGATTGGATTCCAGGTACTTGCTTAAGTAGAGGTGCAATATCCTTTATTGCTTCTTACTTGGGGGGGCCGGGTGAGAATGAGGGGGTAGAATTAGGTAGAATTAAGGGTAAGGCTACTTCCCCCCTCCTCTCTTACTCGTTCCCGATAATAAAGCCTTCCCCCGCTTCTTGGATTCAGTAATAACCTAGGGGCCAGTGAAGAAGCAATAAAGAGGGGATACCATTGGCAACATCTCTTCTCTAGACTATCCTTGACTAACCTGTGTTCCCAAAGTATCCCCTTCAACAATTGAGGTCACTTTTTACGTCCCCTCTTCCTTAACCCAGGAATCAGGTTTAGGATTATCGTTTGATCAACGGGGCCCTACCCCTCTATTGATAACTAGGGAAATGCATCTTACTAAACTAAGGAACACATGAGTACTAGGTACTAGGGCCTCCAAGGAGGCCCAGGAGTCAAATTCTCAAACTCTTTAGTAAGAATGAACCCTCTTCACTACTGTGAAGTTACTAAAACAACTACTCTACGGGATTAGAAGAACTACTCTCGTCTCTTGCCGTCAGTACCCTTAGTAAATGAAGTCCTGAAATCTCTCTTGATTAGTGTACAGTAATACCACTTACCACTTAAACTACTCTCGTGTACCGTTAGTAAAGGACTACTCTACACTTAGTAACCCAACTACTCCCATCTGAAAGGAACTACTCTCACTTGAGTAGTGTGCACTAGTATTAAGGCACTAAAGCAAAGTTTACTCAAGCCTTAAGTGTACACTAGTAAAAAGGGAAGAATTCATTCTTAACATCAAAGAAGAATGATTCTCTTACTGCCTGTGGGCAACATGCCCACCCAAGATAGGGTCGAAAGCTTGGAGCCACGTCCAAGCTCATAAGGCTTCCTTAAGGGTAATACCAGGATGAATGAATTGATTTCATTAGTGGAATACTTCCATAAGAGAGCGCCTACTTTGAAGTAGTAAATTAGGTTATGCCTAATAGAGCGGTAAGGCTTAACTTGCTTTTCCCCTAACCCCTAGAGTAGGCCTTAGCCTACTTGCTGTCCCTGCTTACTTTCTACTTGCCTGCCTGCTAACCTTAATAAGTCTTACAGTACCTTAACCCATCTTCACTAAGGGGCTCCTTGGAGGCCCACGATAGCGTGTATCCTTTGAAGGGGCGGTTTAGGTTATCTCCCGTTCCATCTATTGTCGTATCGACATTCCTTTGAAACTTCTATTCTGATACCTCTAACTAATCTCCAGGGCTTTAGCCCTCCCCCTTTAAGACGTCTTAAAGACTTTTGAATCTCCACTTAAGTGGAGAGTTCCCTTTTCATCGGCTTTCTAAAGAGAGACCCTCAAGGGATAGCAAATATCTGAGAAGAAGGCGAAGTGGAACGCAAGCTCACTGTAAATGAGTGACCATAGGTCAAGGGGGTTCGAATCCCTCTCTTCTCATGGGCCTTGGAGGGCTTTGTGCAATTCATTCACCAAACCTTCTTTAGATTCCCCTAACCTTATTTCCCATTAAAGGACGTTCCCCACCAACACGGGCTGTCAAACCAAGATATGTCCTGGGTACGACTCTAAACTGCCTCACCGGTTATGACTGGTGTTATTGTATGGCTTATCAAGAAGTTAAAGAAGATGATTAACAATGCATGCTACATAACGCTTTTAAGCCATTATTTGTCTCCAGCTGCTAAATCAGCAATTGACTTGCCACCTTATATCCTGGGGGTTATCACTGGAATGCTCTTTAGGGCCCCTGGGGGTGTGTAGACGTATTACGTTTAATGTAAGCTAAATTTGAATGATTCTCCCCCAGTAATCACCCCAATTTAGCGTAGATTTCCCCTGACCAATTTAACGTAGTTGTTAACTGATTTCTACGCTAAAATGGACCCCTGAGATTTGAAATTTGGGCATCGTCATAATTCCCCTTAGTTGTTCCATCCAATTACCTCTTTTCCGATCTATGGTAGGGAGCCAGATCGGGGTAGGTGATTACTTTGCCTTATAACAGCCTCTCTTATAACTAATACTGTCAGTTCACCCATATTCTATGCCCCAGTCAACATAGGTTTTTGGGCTCCTTTTAAGATTTGTTAGCTCTTTTCATCCCACCATTGTTTGGGCTCGGCTTGACATTGAAGTCAGTTATTTGGCTATCTTTTGACTACCTTTACTTCTTCTCAGAACTAGGGATTCTTAAGCTTTTAAGCGTTAATTCTCCTTAAAATGGTGTTTAGTTCTTGAGGAGTATAATCATGAATGGATTTTTGTGGGTAGATGTTGAATAAAGGTTCACATTTCTTGTGATTGAATTTAGAGGCTTAGTATCAACCCAATTACCTGCATCGTCGTAAACTTTGGTTCGTTTTTGGTATTCACCTGTAATAATAGTTGTTTGTCCCATTCGAAGAAGATTTGGGAATTTCCCCAATCTCTTTCCCATTTGGTTTTCTTTTTGAACCCCGAATACGTTGTCTACACA
>LXRJ01000137.1 GCA_001684025.1 Candidatus Glomeribacter gigasporarum
CTGTAGTTAAGTTGTTGAATTATGGTATTTAGTATGTTAAATTTTTTAATTTTATTGAAATTGTCGACTTTTTTAATTAATCCATATATTGGTTATCAAATTGTGGTATTTAATATATCAAATTTTTAAATTTTATAATTGTTAATCATTGTGCTAATCTAACTATCATTGTAATATTTAAAACATTATTCAGAAACTAATATAAAGTTAATTAATAGTTTTATATCTATTTAATTATTATAATGCCAACCTATCATCATACTAACTATCATTACATCAATCAATCAACATCATTGTATTAATTATATCTATTGATTGTYGAATTGTGGTATTTAATATGTTAAWTTTTTTAATTTGAGTCATGTAATAATTCATCTGTGATTAAGTTGTCGAATTGTGATATTTAGCATATCTATTTAACTATCATCATACCAATTCTTCGCCTAACTATYATCACRCCAACTATCATCACACCAATCAACCAGTYTATCRATWRTCRAATTRTGGTATTTAATATGTTRATTTTTTTAATTTGAGTYATRTRATAATTCATCTGTGATTAAGTTGTTGAATTGTGGCATTTAGCATATCTATCTAACTATCATTATACCAATTCTTTGCCTAACTATCATCACGCCAATTAACTAACATTATTGTATCAATTATATCTATTGATTGTCGAATTGTGGTATTTAATATGTTAATTTTTTTAATTTGAGTYATGTGATAATTCATCTGTGATTAACTTGTCGAATTGTAGCATTTAGCATATCCATCTAACTATCATCATGCCAACCATTCTTGTATAGAGTTAATCAATTCTTTACCTAACTATTCCTTCGCCTAACTATCATCACACCAACTATCATCACGCTAATCAACCAACACCATTATATTTATCAATTGTTGAATTGTGGTATTTAATATATCAAATTTTTTTATTCAAGTTATGTGATAATTCATCTGTAGGTAAGTTGTCAAATTGTGGCATTTAGCATGTTGAATTTTTTAATTTTTATCAAAATTGTTGAATTTTTTTAATTTGTCTATATATTGGTTGTTGAATTGTGGCATTTAATATATTAAATTTTTAAATTTTATAATCGTCTATCATTGTGCTAATCTAACTATCATCATAATATTTAAAACATTATTCAGAAACTAACATAGAGTTAATCTATGGTTTTATATTCATCTAACTATTATCACATCAACTATTCATCTATCATAATCAGCTTTACAATAAAAAATCGAACCACATTTGACTTTATAATCAAGTAGCAAATTAAAGCRYRTCATAATCAGCTTTACAATAAAAAATYAAACCACATTTGAYTTTATAATCAAGTATCAAATTAAAATGTGTTATAGTAGAGTATAATATAAAACCAAATTTCTTATAAATATGCACTACTTTTATAAAGAAACAGCTTGTTGCTTATRATAGTAACTTATTTATTTACAAATTGCTACTCAATCTCTCTTTCTTTCTTTCTTAACCTCTCTCAATCTCTTTTAATCTCTCTCTAAAATGTCTTAAAAACAAAGTGCATAGGATATTTTAAAATCTATTAACCAAGATTCATCTGATTCGACTGCTCAATCATCATCTACTTTGACCTATAGAACATGTATAACTGTTAACTACTATTGCCAAAAATGTAATGGCAAATTAGATGATCCTCATACAAAAAAACAACATTTTTTAATTACTAGCCAACAGTTGTCTCAAACAGAATTTAATGAATTAAGGCAACCAACTGGGATTGCTTCAGAATTTAGTAGCCTGAGTCAACAATCGATAACAACAATTGATTCAAAGTCAGATAATGAACTTCAATCTGGCTCTAATAATGAACTTCCATCTAGTCTTAATATGGATGACTTATCATTTTTACTAAGAAAACACAGTCAAACATCAACTGCTAAAATGATAGTTTTGAATTCAGAAGAACCAGCTACAATTTTAGGTGATGAAAGTAGTAACAATAATATTGTACTGGATTATAATAATAGTGATAATGATGATGGTTCATTATCTGAAGAATTGGCTGAAGATATTCGATATAGTAATATTAATGAATTTGAAGATTATTCAGCACTGGATATTGATTATGAAAAAGAATTTCAATCTAGCTCTAGAGTATCATCTATTTATGATAATATATTAATTTGGCAATTAAAATATCAAAGCCAGTTTAAAGTGTCTGAAGAGGCTACTGAAGTTTTGGTTCAATATATTCGGAAACTTTTATGAAAGTTTGGTGATGAAAATATATTTCAAAATTTTCTGAACTCAATGTATAAGCTTTGAAAACATCTTAAAATTGACAACTTTATAACATATTCAGTTTGTCCAAATTGTGACAAATTATATACTGAAGAGGAGGTTGTTAATCCATTATCAATCAAAAAATGTAACATGTTGAATTTCTAAATATAACTGGATCTAGGCAGATAGTTACATGTAGTTCAGCATTAGCAACACAAAATCAGTATCTAAAAAATATTATTAATAAACTGATTTTGCTTTATCTCTTTGCAAGCACTAAAAGTTAACTTGCAAAAATGTATATGCGCTCCAATTTTGAACAATTATGCTGAAAATGGACCTATCGTAGTGTTCTTGAAGGCATTCTTTCTGATATTTATGATGGTCAAATTTGGAAAAATTTTGCTGATAAAGAATCAATTGGTGGCCAATTTTTTACTCAAGAATCAGCAGACACACATCTTGGCTTTATATTAAATTTGGATTGGTTTCAGCTATTTGATGGCACTCAATATAGTCTGGTGTAATCTATATGGCTATTTCTAATTTATCAAAAGAACTTCGATTTAAAGAGAAAATATAATGATTCTTGGCATTTTACCAGATCCAAATGAAGTTCATTTGCATTGTATCAACTACGATCTTGCACTGATTGTTGATGAACTACACCGATTTTAGGATGGTGTTCAAATTTCAACTTATGAGAACCCATCTGGAAAGATAATCTAAGCAGCATTAATTTTATGTTCATGTGATATACCTGCAGCTCAGAAACTTTGTAGCTATACTTCAGCATTAGTATCTTGCTATCGGTGTGAAAAGAAAGCACGGGTCAAAGTGGTGGTCGAAGTGGTAGTTGGTTGGGTTGAAGGGTGGTTGAAGAGGTGGATTTTCTGACTGAAGGGGTGGTCGAAGTGGTAGATTGTATGGCCGAAGAGGTGGTCGAAGTTACAGATTGTCTGGCTGAAGGGGTGGTCAAAGTGGTGGATTGTCTGGTTGAAGGGGTGGTCAAAGTGGCAGATTGTCTGGCTGAAGGGTGGTCGAAGTGGTAAATTGTCTGGTTGAAGGGATGGTCAAAGTGGTGGATTGTCTGGTTGAAGTGGTGGTTGAAGTRGTGGATGGTCTGGTYGAAGTAGTAGATRGTTRGGTYAAAGTRRTRGATTGTTGGRTTGAAGGAGTGATARATRGTTRGGTYRAAGTGGTGRATAGTTGGGTTGAAGGAGTGATAGATRGTTRGGTCRAAGGTGTAGTRGATRGKTGGGTTGAAGAAGTTGTTGTGAGTAGTTAAATCAAAGGAGTTGTAAATGGTTGGGTTGAAGAAGTTGTGAATA
>LXRJ01000054.1 GCA_001684025.1 Candidatus Glomeribacter gigasporarum
TTCCTGTAACGCCGCTTCTCCGCCTTGCTCATATCAATCCCCAAACCGGTCAAAACTATCTCGACTGAATCCCATCACTTTACACCCTTGAGAAACCTCCCCAAGCGCTTGCGCACGCTTTAACAAACCCAATTTGTTCTTCATCACCTTTTGTGCCATTGCTCATCTGACTTCCTTTGCCTTTTCAGTTCCCTGAAAGTTTATACAAATGTCAGATTAAGTCTTTACCTTTACACCACAACTGAATGCGATTGGCCGAAATTTGGTCCGTACGCCGCGCTTCGCGTCCTCCAATCTTGCCGTTGCGAATATCCGTGCATCGCGGCAACTTGAACTGCGGACGGTGCCGCCGATACGCTCCTCTTGCTGACATTATGCTGTTCCTTTTAACAAGCCTAGCCAGCGGATCAATTTATCTCCTCCAAGTTGTCCAGTCCCAAGGGGTCACCTATTCCAGGCTCAGTTTTCGGTGCATTTCAACATGGGCTTTGATTTTGGGCTCC
Source organism: Candidatus Glomeribacter gigasporarum (assembly GCA_001684025.1). GTDB lineage: Bacteria > Pseudomonadota > Gammaproteobacteria > Burkholderiales > Burkholderiaceae > Glomeribacter > Glomeribacter gigasporarum_A. Next base: position 504 of record LXRJ01000054.1, read on the forward strand.
ATAAGCCCAAAATCTTACCTCTTCAGTTGAAACCATCTCTATGAATCACACAGTAATATCGCATTTCCTAAGTGGATGGCGAAACTACTTTCGCCAAAAATAAAGATAAGACGGCCTGATGCTTCTATAACTTTTTGATTTATATGGAGACGAGAGTCGGAATCGAACCGGCGTACACGGCTTTGCAGGCCGCTGCATAACCACTCTGCCATCTCGCCAATAGAAATTATTTGATAGTAACTTGTACCGATTTTTGACTTTTGCGTGACAAGTTAGAGCTAAAGAGGGTCAAACTCGGAAATGGAGCGGGAAACGAGGCTCGAACTCGCGACCTCAACCTTGGCAAGGTTGCGCTCTACCAACTGAGCTATTCCCGCACGCCATGCCTGATACGCTCTCATGGGCATTTCATTCTTGCCCTTTAGATTAGGGAACAAAAACAATTATGTGTAAGCCCCTTAACCTTTGTCAAGCGCCTGTATCAGGACAGTACAGTTGGCACGCAGAGGTTTGACATGATTGGATTCTGTCATGACCCGATGCAGCCGCTTATTCCAGAGCAACATTTGCTATGGCGGTGCCGCTCATCGGGTGTGTTTTCCTCCGCATAAAAACCTGGCTGCATCTTCTGGGCATGGATTACGGTCAGCGTCGTCTCGTCTTCATAACGGATCGGCAAATGTGGGGCGAGGTCCATTGCCTGCGAAAAGCCGGATTTTATCCGTTTGTTCACCGACGTTGTAGGTTTTTAATTACACTGCTATTCCTACAGCGACCGTTGCTGTGCAGAAATATCTTGATAGGTGCGCTGGGCTAGACATAAATCTGCCCACGCTTTCGCTTTATCCGCCAAATTGCGTAGCAAATAGGCGGGGTGGTAGGTGACGATCACGGGTACGTCTTCATAGCGATGGATGCGTGTGCGCAGCGACGAAAGGCTGGCCTGAGTCTTCAGCAGGCTTTGCGCGGCGAAGCGTCCGAGCGCGAGAATCAGTTTCGGCTGGATCAGCGCAATTTGCCGCTTTAAATAGGGCTCGCACTGCGCCACTTCGTCGGGCTGCGGATCGCGATTTCCCGGTGGACGACATTTAATCACATTGGCAATATAAACGTTATGCCCGCGCGCAAGTCCGGCGGCGCACAGCATATTGTCCAGTAGACGGCCCGCCTGACCGACAAAAGGCTCGCCCAACCGATCTTCATTGGCGCCTGGCGCTTCACCGACCAGCATCCAGCTGGCATTTGGATCGCCGACGCCGAATACGGTACGGGTGCGCTTCTCGCAGAGTCTGCAGCGCGTGCAATGCGCAACCCGCGCGGCTAAAGATTCCCAGTCAAGTTGATCAATGGGTTCAGAAGGTTCTTCAGAAACGGATAAGTCAGCCTGAGCGGTATCGTAAAGGACTTGAGGCTTAGGATTAGAAACGGTTAATTGCTCAGCAGCGCTGACCTTCTGAGTTTGCGCTTTGCGTCTGACCCACACCGGCATCAAACCCAGCTCTTCCAAGGCAAGAGAATCAAGAGGCGGCATATTGAACCTCCGACAATATGAGACGCATCACGTACGCGTCTTCGCGAGTACCCTCTGCAGCCACATAATAGTTTTTGCGAATGCCAATCTCAATAAAACCGAAGCGCCGGTAGAGATGTAACGCACGACGGCTCGACACGCCTACTTCAAGCAGCATACGTGTTCCGCCTGCTGCCTGGGCGCGCAACGCAGCGTGCTTCAGCAATGCAAGGCCCAGCCTCTTCTTTTGCGCGCTGGGGGCAACGCACAGGTTAAGCAGATGGACTTCATCGACTACAGGCATCCAAATGCAATATCCGCACAATGCGCCTTCCACATGACGAATGCAAACACCCGCGCAGCCATTGCGTAATGAATCTTCAAAATGCCCGGCGCGCCATGGAAAATCGCTTGCCGAATGTTCAATGCGCATTACTTCGGCCAGATCACCCAAGCATAGTCCAGTCAAACAGTAACCGAGGGAAAGTAAATATGTCCCCTGCATCTGTTGAATCATCGCGTGTTTCATGCCTGTGACCTGCTCCTTAAACCGCACCAAGTGGAAGTGAGTAATGGAGTGCCCCCCTGTCGCTGGACCACTCAAGCCCTCGGTAATGCAACGCCATTTTGGCCTTGATATTTACCGCCGCGATCTTGATAGGATACTGTGCAAACCTCATCGCTTTCAAAGAATAGAACCTGCGCGACGCCCTCGTTAGCATAAATTTTGGCAGGCAATGGCGTGGTATTGGAAAACTCCAGTGTGACGTAACCTTCCCATTCCGGCTCGAATGGCGTCACATTAACGATAATGCCGCAGCGCGCATAGGTCGACTTGCCGACGCACAGCGTCAGCACATTGCGGGGAATACGGAAATATTCAATCGTGCGCGCAAGCGCAAATGAATTGGGCGGAATAATGCACATATCGCCACGAAAATCAACGAACGATTTTTCGTCAAACAACTTTGGATCGACGATGGTCGAATTGATATTCGTGAAGATTTTGAATTCATCCGCGCAACGGATGTCGTAGCCATAACTTGACGTGCCATAGCTGATGATTTTTTGTCCGTCCGCAGCCGTGCGAATCTGCCCCGCCTCGAACGGCTCGATCATCCGGCGCGTTTGCGCCATGCGCCGGATCCATTGATCAGATTTGATGCTCATCCGAGCGCAGCGTTCACGCGATGCGTGTTCAGCGCGCTATGGCGTCGGCCGTACGCAAAATAAATTGACATGCCGAGCGCCATCCAAAGCACGAGCCGAATCCAGGTATCGGCTGGCAGACCGGACATCAGGAACAGCGCCGAGAGCGCGCCCATTGGCGCGACGAGATAAATCGCGGGCGTTCTAAACGCCCGCGGCAATTCAGGCTGCCGAATGCGTAGCGCCAGAACACCCGTACACACCAAGACAAAAGCGGATAAGGTGCCAATACTGACCAGCTCGCCCGCCAACCCAATCGGTAATACGCCAGCCAGCGCTGTCACCACGGTTCCGACCAGTAAGGTCGTCAGATACGGCGTGCAAAAACGCGGGTGGATTTGTGCGGCGAAGGCAGGCAACAACCCATCTTTAGCCATCACATAGAAAATGCGCGATTGCGCCATAATGAGCACCAGAATGACCGAACTCAGCCCGACAATCGCGCCCAGCTTCACCAGCGGCGACAGCCAGTGCATGCCGATGGCATCGATTCCAACCGCAATCGGATCCGGAACGCTCAATTGGTCAAATGGCACCACGCCGGTCAACACGTATGAAACCAGCACATACAGAATCGCGCAGATGGTCAGCGACCCCAGCAATCCAATCGGAATATTGCGGCGCGGATTCTTCGTTTCCTGCGCAACGCACGATACGGCATCGAAGCCGATATAGGCGAAGAATACGACCGCCGCGCCGCGCAGCACGCCGCTTAAGCCAAATTCGCCGATCTGGCCGCCATTCGGCGGAATAAACGCGCCGTCCGGATTGGAAGGCGTGATCCAATTGGCCGTATCGATATAACCTATCCCCGCTGCGATAAAAATCAGCACAATCGCGACTTTAATGACCACCATCCAGTTATTCACGCGCGTCGACTCACGTATACCCAAAGTCAACAACAGCGTTGTGACCGCCACAATCAGCATGGCCGGCACATTCAGCCAAGCGCCGGTGCGACTCCACCCGCTCACCGCATCATAGACAAACGGCGATTGCGACCACAGCTCAGGCAAATAAATGCCAAGATTCTTCAGGAAACTGACGACATAGCCGGACCATCCAATCGCGACGGTGGTTGCGCCTAAACAGTATTCAAGAATCAGATCCCAGCCAATCATCCAGGCAATCAACTCACCGAGCGTGGCATACGCATAGGTATATGCGCTGCCTGAGACCGGCACAATCGAGGCCATCTCCGCATAACACAGGCCGGACAGCGCGCAGACCAAAGCGCCGAGCGCAAAAGACAGCATAATGGACGGCCCCGCATACGCCGCGGCGGCATGCCCCGTCAGCACAAAAATCCCCGCGCCAACCACGCAGCCAATACCGAGCAATACAACGTCCAGTCCAGACAAGGTGCGCCGCATCCGATGCGCCGAATCAGCGCCGGATAACGTTTCGGGCATTTCTAACGCTTCAGAATCGAGTGCTGGAATTGATTTTTTTTGCCAGAGTGTTTTCATATTGGAGAAGAAGTATTGATGAACATGAATTATGACTCATGACGCAAGCGTCTATGACGAATGCCATGCGTAATGATCGATGTATATTGACGCTGCGAATCGAAAAAATAGAGAGTCATACATGAACCCTTCCCGCATTATTTCACTCGTTGCCCCATCCGGTTATCCAAAGAATCAAGAGGACACCGCGCGCGGACTGCAATGGCTGCGCGCGCAGGGATACCAAATTGACAATATTGGCGCCGTGCAGCGGCGTTACCAGCGTTTTGCCGGCACTGACGACGAGCGGGCCGCTGATTTGAACCGATTGGTGAATCCAGACAACGCACGGCCCGATATCGTTCTTGCGGTGCGCGGCGATTACGGCGCCACGCGCATTCTGCCGAAGCTGGATTACGAAGGCTTACGGCGGCGTTTTGTGGAAACGCCAACCCTATTCATCGGCTATAGCGATTTCACTGCGATTCAAATGGCATTGCTCGCACAAGCGTCGTTGATCACTTTCGCCGGGCCGATGCTATGCAGCGATTTCGGCGCTGAACGCCCGAACGCATTTACGCTGCGCCATTTCCAACACGCGCTTGATCGCCCGCGCATCACGGTGCGTTGCGATACACTGCAGCTGCACTCCGTCGATGTGAGCGGGCCATTGTGGGGCGGCAATCTCGCCATTCTCGCGTCGCTGATCGGCACGCCTTATTTGCCGCAGATCGACGGCGGAATTTTGTTTGTCGAAGATGTCGGCGAACACCCATACCGGATTGAGCGCATGCTGTATCAACTGCATCACGCCGGCATACTCGCGCGCCAGCAGGCGCTTGTGATCGGCGATTTTAATGGCTTCCGCTTGACCGAAGCGGACAATGAATACAATCTTGCAGCGATGATCGAACAGGTGCGCACCGTGATTGGCATTCCCATCGTAACGGGTTTGCCATTCGGGCATGGCGATCAGCGGGTCATGCTGCCGATTGGCGCGCCGGCGCGCTTAATCACCGATCCGCAAGGCTTCACGCTCACCGCATGGGGTTATCCGCATGCAATATAACGGTGTACTTAAATTGCGCTTGCGCGCTCTTCTAGCCAAACACGCGCAGCGCCGGATAAGCGCGGCGCCAGCCGACTGCGCACCATCGCGTGATACGCATTGAGCCAATCGATTTCATCTGTATGCAATAAATCGCGTTCAATGCAGCGCGTATCGATGGGGCAGAGCGTGAGCGTTTCAAATTCGAGAAACGCGTTCTCTCCATCGACCTCTTCCGCGCTTTGAACAGAGCAGTTCAAAACCAGATTTTCAATCCGTACGCCCCATTGTCCTGGTCGGTAAATCCCGGGTTCGATCGAGGTCACCATGCCCTCTTCCATCGCCGTCTCAGGACGCGCCTTTGCGTGATATGAAATCACTTGCGGGCCTTCATGCACATTCAGGCAATAGCCGACCCCATGGCCCGTGCCGTGACCATAATCGATCCCTTCCGCCCACAACGGCGCGCGCGCTAAGGCGTCGAGCATCGGCGCGCGGATCCGGTTCGGAAAACGCGCCTTTGACAACGCAATCACCCCTTTTAACACGAGGGTGAAATCGCGTTTCTGCGCGGCGCTTGGCGTACCAATCGGCACGACGCGCGTGATGTCCGTTGTCCCGCCTAAGTAATGCCCGCCTGAATCGATCAATAACAAACCGGCGCCGCAAATCTTCGCATGCGATGCAGCGCTGGCCTGGTAATGCGGCATCGCGCCGTTCGCGTTAAACGCGGCAATGGTTGCAAAGCTCGGTGTGATGAAATCCGTCTGACGCGCACGCGCAGCAGTCAGTTGTTCATCGATGGTCAGCTCGGTCATCGTTTGAGACCCCAATGCACGTTCAAACCAGGCGAAGAATTCACACAATGCCGTGCCGTCCTGCGCCATTGCACTCCGGATTTGTGCAGCTTCAGACCTTGTTTTGCGCGATTTCTCCAGCGTGGATGGATGGATCGCTTCAATGACGCGCACCTGTTCGGGGATGCGTTGTGCAAATGTCCACGTGGTCCGGCGCGGATCCAATAACAGCGTTGTGCCCGCGGGCAAGCGCGCGAGCGCATCGCCCGCTTGTTCATACGGCGCGAGCGCCACTCCATCCTCAGCCAATGATTCAGCCAATGGCGCAGGAATTTTGCCCGATGTCACGAAAAGCGTGGCCGACGCCGGACCGATCAGCGCATGCGCAATGAAGACCGGGTTGTAAGGGACATCCGCGCCACGTATATTGAACAGCCAGGCAATATCGTCCAGAGTCGAAATGAAATGCCAATCGGCGCCGTGTTCGCGCATCGCCGCGCGGATGCGCGCGCGCTTTTGCGCGCGCGGCATAGCGGCATACGGCCACGCATGTTCAAACACCGGATTCATGGGCAACGGAGGACGATCCGGCCACAGCGTTGGATCGATATCCAGCAAATCAATGGCGCGTAACTCGATAGCGCGCGTGCCCAATGTCTTCAACAACGCGCGCGTACTTGCCAAATCTAAGACGGCACCGTCCACACCCACTATGCCGCCCTGAGGCGTATGCGCCAGCAGCCAGTCTAGATACGGCGCTGCGGATTGCGCAGTGATCTTCATCCGCGTAATACCGCTGCCGGCGAGCTGCGTTTCCGCTTGAGTCCAATAACGGCTATCGACCCATACGCCGGCGAAATTCTTTGTCACAATCAAGGTGCCTGCGGAGCCTGTAAAGCCGGAGAACCAGGCGCGGCTCTGCCAATACGCAGGCAGATATTCAGACCGATGCGGATCAGATGATAGAACGATATAGGCATCTAAACGTTCGCGCGCCATCACGGCGCGCAAACGCGCAAGACGCACAGGAACTGCCTGAGACACATAAACATTCATGAGCAATTTCAATTCCGAGTAGACGCTCTATTCCAAATAGGCCAGCGATTTATGTTATAGTCTTTTCCCTTCAGACGCGGGGTGGAGCAGTCTGGCAGCTCGTCGGGCTCATAACCCGAAGGTCGTAGGTTCAAATCCTACCCCCGCAACCCCGCCTTGCCCTAATTCTAAAGGGCTTGGAAGCAATACCGATCCTTTTGTTCCGGAATCTTGAGGCAAATGTGAAGAAAACGTGAATGCCTCAGATATGCCGCTGCGATGCAAGAATCGTGAACAGGTGCTTACATCGCTTCCATCGCTTGCTCAATACGTTCTATCGCCATTACATTCAGTCCATCCAGTGCTCGCTTAGGCGCATTCGCTTTTGGAATCAGCGCCGCTGAGAATCCCAGCTTCGCCGCTTCCCTCAAGCGCTCCTGACCGCGCGGGCACGGGCGGATTTCTCCCGCCAATCCCACTTCGCCGAAAACAACCAGTCCGCGCGACAGCGGCCGGTTGCGCAGCGATGAATGAATCGCGAGCAGCACCGCAAGATCGGCGGCCGGCTCAGTGATTTTGACGCCGCCGACCGCATTTAAAAATACGTCTTGATCGAAACAGGCAATGCCCGCATGCCGGTGCAATACTGCCAGCAGCAATGCGAGCCGGTTCTGTTCTAAGCCAACTGCGAGCCGGCGCGGATTTGGCACATGCGCGGTATCGACCAACGCCTGAATTTCGACCAGCAGCGGACGCGAGCCTTCCTGCGTGACGAGCACGCACGACCCGGACACCGTCTGCTTATGTTGCGATAAAAAGAGCGCGGACGGATTAGATACGCCGCGCAGACCGCGTTCAGTCATCGCAAAAACGCCGAGTTCGTTGACCGCGCCGAAGCGGTTTTTAAACGCGCGCACGAGCCGGTACGTGGAATGCGACTCGCCTTCAAAATATAGGACCGTATCGACGATATGCTCCAGCACGCGCGGACCAGCCAGACTGCCTTCCTTGGTTACATGTCCGACCATGATGATCGTGACAAGGGACTGCTTGGCAAGCCGCGTGAGTTGCGCGGCGCATTCGCGCACTTGCGCGACCGATCCGGGCGCGGAACTCAGCGTCTCTGAATAGATCGTCTGAATCGAATCGATCACCGCAACGCTCGGTTGCTCAGATGCAATCGCGGCCTGGATTTTCTCGAGCTGGATTTCAGCCAGCACGCGCAATTCGCGCGCGCGTTCCATCAAACCTAGACGCTGCGCGCGTAATGCAATCTGCGTCTCCGATTCCTCTCCGCTGACATATAAAACGCGTTTTTCAGCAGCCAGCGCCGCGAGCGACTGCAGCAGCAAGGTCGATTTACCGATTCCTGGATCGCCGCCGATCAGTACCACGCCGCCGGCGACCAGCCCGCCGCCGAGCACGCGGTCGAATTCCTCAAGCCCGCTCGATATGCGCGGCATATCGGCCGCGTTAATGTGCGCCAGCTTTTGCGCTGACCCGCTCCCCACCAGCGCCGGATAAGCGCCCGTGCGCGCCGCCGCTGTTTCAACCAAGGTATTCCAGGCACCGCATGCCGGACATTGCCCCTGCCATTTCGGCGCGCGCGCGCCGCAGGCGCTGCACACATAAAAGCTTTTTATTTTGAGTTGCGCCATATCGGAAATGCTTTAATTCTTCACGCGGTCATTTAAAAAATCACTTCGTGGTATAAAACGCGTCGCCGTTGCACACTCGCCTCAGCAGTTTTCAGACTCTACAACTGACCCGCCCGATGACAAAAGGTTTCTACACGATCATGTCGGCGCAATTTTTCTCCTCGCTCGCCGACAACACGCTGCTGATTGCCGCGATTGCCCTGTTGCAGGACATCGCCGCGCCGGCTTGGATGACGCCGCTGCTCAAGCTGTTCTTTGTCCTCTCTTATGTTGTGCTGGCGGCTTTTGTCGGCGCGTTCGCCGATGCGATGCCGAAAAGCCGCGTGATGCTGCTGACTAACGCGATTAAAGCGATCGGTTGTTTCGCATTGCTGGCCGGTATGCACCCGCTCTTGGCCTATGGCATCGTGGGCTTCGGCGCAGCGGCGTATTCACCGGCCAAATATGGCATTCTGACTGAACTGCTGCCCCCCGAAAAACTGGTCATCGCAAACGGCTGGATTGAAGGCACAACCATTGGTTCGATTATTCTCGGCACCGCGCTCGGCGGCTGGCTGATTCTGCCTCAAGTCGCGCAGCCTATTCTCGGCCTGCGCTTGCCCTTCATTGATACGCGCGCGCAGGCCGCGCTGCTCGTCATCGTCGGCCTTTATATTCTTGCGGCACTGTTTAACCTCGGTATTCCAGACACCGGCGCGCGCTACCCGCGGCAACCCGGTCATCCAGTGCGCTTGCTTGCCGGTTTCGCGCATTGCTGCCTGACGTTATGGCGCGACCCGCTCGGGCAAATCTCTCTGGCCGTGACAACGCTCTTTTGGGGCATCGGCGCAACGCTGCAGTTCATTATTTTGAAATGGGCGGAAGACACGTTCGGCATGAGTTTATCCGAAGGGACGGCGCTGCAAGTGATTGTCTCGGTCGGCGTTGCGGCGGGGGSGGKGGG
>LXRJ01000145.1 GCA_001684025.1 Candidatus Glomeribacter gigasporarum
CCCGSGGCCGGGNHTTAGCCTATGGCGTCAAAGGCGGCTATGGCTCCAGGCGGCGGCCTTACCAATGCTTTGTGACGGCTTACCGGCCGCGCATCGCGGGACTGCCCAGGGTGGCGGGCTACCGCAGTCCATGCGGCGCGTATAAAACGCCCTCACGCGCCGCCTATGCCAAACGCAATGGATTGACCGATGCGGATATCGTTGACACGGTGAATCATGTGAAACCCGTGGGTGCGACGGTTTGGATTCGATTCCGCTAGTTCAGTTCAGTTTGAATATTTGAGGCCCGCCGTGTGCGGGCTTCTTACTTTTGGGAGTCGGTATGGACAGAGTGATCGTGTATGAAGGGGAGATCCCCTACGAGGAAGACCTGCTGCAGAGCAACCGCTTTGCGATGATCGGACTGGCGAAGCTGGCGCAAGCCATTCTCGGCTCGAATACGCTGGTCAACGGTCTGGCGTGCACGCCGACCGCGCCCGCGTCGATGGAAATACAAGTTGCCCCCGGCGAACTCTACAGCCTGCAAAACCTGGACGATACGGCCTATTCATCACTGCCCGCGGATACCGATCATGCGATTCTCAAGCAAGGCTTAAAGCTCGATACAACGCTCTTTGCCTGTGGCGCGCCCGCCACCGCCGGACACCGGATCGACTATCTGGTTCAGGCCGCGTATCTGGATGTGGACGCTGAACCCGCCGTGCTGCCGTACTACGATACCAACCATCCCGATCATCCGTATTCCGGCCCGAACAACAGCGGCGAAGCGCAGCCGACGGTGCGCAAAGGCGTCTGCCATGTCTCCGTTAAGGCGGGCGTGGCCGCACCGAGCGGACAACAGCATCCGCCCGCACCCGATGCAGGCACTACCGGCCTATACCTCATTACGGTTGCGCACGGGCAAACGTCAATTACTGAACACGATATCCGTCTCTACCCCGATGCGCCGTTTATCACCGAAACGCTGACCCAAAAAATCAGCCATGCAGACGTTGATGAGCGTTACGCGCGTAAAGCCACCACGCTCGCCGGCTACGGCATTACCGATGCAGTCAATATAAAAGAAAAAGCCCAGCCGGGCGGCGTGGCGACCCTGGACGAAAACGGCCATGTCCCAGGAAGCCAATTACCGGCCCTTGATTCCACGCCCCCGGACGGCTCGATTACGGAACCGAAGATCGCCGACGGCGCGGTCACGAATCCGAAGCTCGCCGACGGCGCGGTGACGAAAGACAAAATCTCTGGCCCGCTCTATGCGCCTACGTATGAGATCAATACGAATGAGTATATTGAGCAGGGCAACGGCGACGGCGCGAGCGGCACAGTGAACAATCTCGTCGTCCGCTCATGGCAAGGGATCGGGTTGGGGCCGAGCATCGAAGGTGCGCCCGTGCCGCGCAATGAATACGCGCACTGGTTCAATGTGCGTACCGGCGATATGGGGATGCGCGGCAGTCTGAGCGTTAGCTATTGGCTGCATATCCTGAATCCGGCCGATGGCGTAACCCGCGCGGTGCATCACAGCGCGGGCACGATTGGCTTTGTTGGCCCGAATGGATGGATCGCACGATTCAAAGAGGACGGCAATTTCTGGACGCCCGCCTTTGGATGGCTCAGCGATGCCTTGAGCGCAAAGGTCAGTACTGAAGGCAATCAAACGATCCACGGCAATCTGACGGTGCGCTACCTCCTGCATCTGTATGACCCAGGGAATCACACCACTCGGACGTTGCGCAATTGGAATAAAGAACTCCAACTCGGCCCGCCCAATGCGCCTGCGCTGGCCGTGCGTGATGACGGCACGCTCTGGTCACGCGCCCATGGCCAATTGCATGACTATTTTGCGAATAAGAACGAATTGAACGCCAAGCAGCCGGCGGGCAATTATGTCTTCGGCGATGGCGCACATAAATATGCGTTGGCCTGGAGAAAAGATGACCGAATGCACGTATGGGTAAATGACACCCCCATCGGCTTCATTTGGACAAGCGGGAACTTCGACCCCAGCACTAAAGCGGATGTCGCATGGGTCAAACACCTCGAACAATCCAAGGCAGACAGAAGCGAACTCGACGGCAAAGCGAATGCAAGGGCCGAATGTCGGTACAACAGTGGTATTTGGGATTTCGGGCGGATGATCGGAAATGAAACGCACAAAGTGCAGGATTTACCCGAACCCTGGGTCGCCACGGGCCTCACCGCTTCCTGGCTGACGAACGACCGGCTGCATGGGATCGGCATGCGCGCCCGCAAAATCCGTAATCAATAACAGAGGTTCACGATGATGACGCATGACCAACTGGCTTTTGCCGTTTCTAAGCTTTACCCGCATCTCGTGCGCTGGAAAGGACTTAAGGCCCCGTTTCTTAGACGGGGTGAGCAGGCGCTAAGAACCGCGAACAGACGGCGGGCGTATTTCCCTTTCGGGTCTTGTATTAGCCTCACGCCCGCCCATTGGAGCAAAACCAATAGGCGAAATAAAAGCCGCTGACTGACGGGGCGACTTTGCCGCTCTTGACGGTGTTTTGAGCACCTGAAGAGCACTATAAGCCGCCTCTTCATCGGAAGTCAAGAGCTGCCGTGATAGAATTCGGGATAAGGAGAACTGATTTATGGCACTCGCTGCATTCGATACGCTGGAATTTGTAGATACGCTTGAAAAAGCGGGTATTCCTGAGCCGCAGGCCAGGGCAATGTCTGTTGCAGTTCGCAAGGCGTATGAATCTTCGGATGTTGCGACCAAGGGCGATATCGCTGTTGTGCGCAACGATATGGAAAAGCTTGGTACAGAGTTGCGCCATGAAATCGGCGATTTGCGCCATGAAATCGGCGATCTGCGCAAGGATATGGACGCCAAGCTGGCAAACATGAAGTTCGAGTTGCTTAGATGGTTCTTTGGTATCGCTGTTGCGCAAACAGGGCTATTGGTTGCGCTGAAGTTTTGGGTCTGATTCATGCGGCTTCTCCCAAGAGTTGAGCGGCGCTGGCTGTGGACGACATAGCGGCGCGCTTGACTCGCCAAGCCTGGGAAAATACCGGCAGCATGGCTTTACGCTCGGCGTAAGGGACGCCACGCGCAATCAGCACCGCATTTCTGGCTTCCAGCGCCTCAAGTAAGGCTAGGTCTGGTGCGCCCAGTTCGTTGCGATTCAGTGGGACAAAGCGACCGGAGAGTATCCAGTTCAGCAGCTTGGCTTCGGTCGCGTAGTGRTGCGCCTGGGTYGTTTTGCCATCGTCCGCCCGCGTCATTTCGAGCGACTGCGRCATAAACCGATAACTGGCGGCGMCCTGCTTACGGATGCCTTTCCATGTTTCARAGCGCTTTTCGGYGGCTTGCTGGCGCAACAGCATGAAGGCGTCCACCAAGCGAACCTGTCCGGTGCGTGAATTTTTGCC
>LXRJ01000180.1 GCA_001684025.1 Candidatus Glomeribacter gigasporarum
CGATCTAGAAAGCGCTCTTATCAACGCGAAAAGTGGGGACTATAAATTTGGTTAGCGCTTATGGGGTATGTCTACCTTAAATAGACATACCCCAAACTTCTTGAAGTCATCCGCGTAGTCCTTGATCAATTCAAAAGTCGTGTGGTGCTGCACGCCTAGATGCGCCGCGATGATCCGGCTATCGACGCGGGCTTCACCGTGCGATTCATGCAAAGGGATTGCGGACTGAGAAACGGTGCAATGTGTAATCGCACGATTTCTCATCGTGTTCTGACTCATGCCGCGACTCCCCTGTGTTCCGACTCATTGCAGACATCGCCTGTTGTAGAGTCCGTCCGGCCTGCACAGCGCTCCATTTCCTCTTCCGCTTCAATCTCTGCAACTTCCAGGAAGTCTTTTTGAACCAGGCGCGGATGAATGCGCCGAGCGCGGCGTCTGAATATCCATCGAACCCTGTGCGGGTCGATGCGCCGAAATCGACGTCGTTTAAACGCCAGGCTTGATGAATACGCTGCGCCAACCTGCGGCGTTCCAAGGGCTGGTCGAGTTCATACAGCCCGTTCAGCATGTCTTCCAAACTTGGATACAAACATCTGAGCAGGTATCTATTCTGTGTGAACGCTTCTTGTTCAGCGAAGTAATGGGTTGAATCCGGTTCTGTTGCCAACGGCGATTGATCCGGCTCCGTCCCCAAAGCCTCGAAGGCGCGGGCAACGACCAGATGGAAGGCGGGACTCATCCACTGCGCATAAGCCAGAACCAATTCTTTACCGGCATAGGTGCCGAGCTTTGTCTTGATGAACATCGCGGGCGTTCCGTCTAAATGCGCTGCGCCCTCGTCTACGGTGATGCCATTGCGCCTATCGATCTCCCGAATCAAGGCCATCGCTTTCGACGTGTTGATAAAGATCGACGGTAAACGCTTCTTTGCGCCGCCCGCCGCCCGATGCACATCATTCAGTGAGTACCGGCCCTGTGCGTCCTGCCGGATTGGCGTATTTAAGATCATCAGCGTATTCATGCGGCGTCTCCTCCGAGATCATTCCAGTCCGAGTCGGGCGTGTCGTCAGTGACGGGCCGCATTCCGTCCTCCGATTTGGAGGCAAGGCGCGGCCGTTCCGTACTATGGCAATTAATGTTGGGGGTTATTGCGCCCGAAAATGGCTTCAGGAGGTCTTGAAAGATCGGATGCAACATGGCTCTCTCCTGTTTAATGCAAGGAAAAATGCTCAGCCAGGCGGATGAGCCCTTTGGCGGTGATCAAGACATGCTCTTTGACCGTTCCGCTGCCGTCGCTGCGGGCAACGGTGACGGCCTTGTGCTGTAACACTTGGGCGTGCAGCTTGTCTTGATACGCGAGCCAGCCGGCGCTGCCTTGCCTTCGATAAATCCAGCAGTTCGCATGCAGCCAGCCAAAGAGTTCTTTCGGCCGCACTTGCAAGGTCTTGGCCGCGTTCGTGATGCACATCGCGCCATCGGCGGGCGGCAATCCGGTCCAGCGCTTCAACCTTCGGCGATTGTGCGTCGAGCTTCGATTCCAGCGCGATGCCTTCTCTGAATACGTCAGCAATAAGCCGCGCATCGCGGCGGGGTCATTCAGGATTTGGATCGGGTCGCGGTGGACGGCTTCTTTCGCTTGCCGCTCGCATTCGATGAAGTACTGCCGCGCCTGTTTGCCTTTTTCATTGCGCTCGACCATCGCCAGTTCTTTGGCCATATCCAGCGTCAGCGCATATTCCTTGCTCGGGCGGCCTCCGAAGGGGTTTTCCCCAATTCCGGGGAAAACTGCGAARTCTTGGTTTTCAACAAAATCGTATTGCGCGATGCGCTCTTTGATCCAGGTCGAGAAATCTTTCCCGACTTCCAGAAACGCATGCAACTCCCGCGCATTGACTGTTTGCACCTGTGCTTGGCCGATGAGCTGATGGCGGATGGAGATGAGCGCGTTCATGCGGCAGCCCTCCCAACTTGACAAAGAGATTCCATTCTTTCCGCACAGGCCATCAGCACTTCGGGCAAACACGACGCTGGGAAAATATGCGGGGCGCGCAACAGATAAAATCCGCGATAAGGAGAACTGATTTGTGGATTTTTCCGCTCGATAGAGGTAGAGTGAATTCGTAAGCGAGCTAGAGAACATATGCCTGAATTGAACAGAGACGCGCCCCCCTTTTTTGGTGAATGTCACCGTCCAAGACAATAACTAGACGGCAGAGTGCGGCGCGCTTGGTTTGGCGACAGAGGCAGGAAGTTACGAAGAACTGATTGAGCGCGCGCGGGAGATTGCCCTCGATTTGGCAGAACTGAACGGCGTAGCCAACGCTGATGATATTCGCTTGCGGTTTGAGCATGAGCAGGTGAGTCATAGAATCGCTATGTAATGTCATCATCGCTTTATCCTCAACTAGCAGAGTTACTGCGTGCTGCCGGATGTGAGTTTGTTCGACAAGGAAAAGGCAGCCATGAAATCTGGCGAAGCCCGATCAGCCGTAAAAATTTCAGTGTTCCGGTCACGATTAAGTCCAAACCCACAGCATGGAGTGAACCCCTGGAACTGGACAATTGAGGCTATAAAAATTGAGTCACTTTCTGAGCGCGTGTT
>LXRJ01000195.1 GCA_001684025.1 Candidatus Glomeribacter gigasporarum
TTTTTTGAGACACGAAAATTAGGCGGTTGGTGGATTCTCAAAATGTGTACTTTTTGATACTGGGTAACCGTAAGGATTCGTGCGTAAATGAGTAACAGCAGTGCGATGAGAAGAGCAGTTTAAGGGAGGGAAAGAATCATTCCCCGGCGAAATGCTTCTTCTTGAATTTCGCACGGCCTATGTGGCGTCTGGCTTTTGTCGAATAAGAAATTAATTCGTCCGATTGAGCAAACTATTTCTAAAAGCATCCATACAGCAAGGCGGATTTGCTATTCAGCAGCGTCACGCCCCGCGCATGATGTCTTGGCCAGCTTGCTTCAACGATCCATCGCCATTCACATACATATAGAGTGTCGTCGTCGTAATGTTCAGCCGTCGAGCTACTTCGGCCGCATTAGCTTTCGGATCTGCCATCGCGGTCATTGCCATCATTATCGTAGGCCGATTCATCTTGCGAGGACGTCCACCTTGACGCCCACGGGCTCTTGCCGCCGCAAGCCCAGCATGCGTGCGCTCGGCAATCAACTCCCGCTCAAATTCGGCCAGGGCTGCAAAAATCCCAAAAAATAGCCGTCCATTGGCTGTTGTTGTATCGATTTGCGCGCCCGCGCCAGCCAGTACTTTCAATCCGATATTTCTAGTGCGCAATTCATCTACCGTTGTTACCAAGTGCTTCAAATTGCGGCCCAGTCGGTCCAGTTTCCACACCACGAGCGTATTGCTGGGTTGAAGCGCCTTGAGGCAAGCCTGCAACCCAGGCCGGTCATCTTTGCAGCCTGACGCTAAGTCTTCGTAAATCCGGCTTGACTCGACACCAGCAGCAATTAGCGCATCGCGCTGTGGCGCAAGCGTCTGACTACCGTCGCTTTTCGAAACACGAACATATCCGACCAACATCATGCATTCCATGCGCAAGAAAAGATAAAATAAAGACTACAAGCTTGCGTTGTTTTTCTCAATGCGTTTTCTTGTGCATTTTTTGCCTAATTTTAATATTTTTACGAGTACAAGCTAAACGGGGGCGCGTTTATTGAACAATTGAGTTCTTTAAAAAATATATCGGTTCCGATATAATCAATTGTATGAAGCCAGTGAAATTTCTTGGTAACTCGCTTAAGTGCTTGCGTGAGTTCCCAAAAGATGCAAGACAGGATGCGGGGCATCAGCTTGACAAGGTGCAGCACGGCAAGCAGCCGGACAACTTTAAGCCCATGCCTTCGATTGGCAAAGGTGCAGAAGAAATTAGAGTATGGGACGACTCTGGTATTTACAGAGTTATCTATACTGCTCGCTTAGCGGATGCGGTGTATGTACTTCACGCCTTTCAGAAGAAGACGCAAGCTACTCCCAAACGAGACATTGACACGGCCAAAAAACGCTTCGTGCAACTCATGAGAGGCTAAAAATGAGCGATACCGAAATAGAAAGCTACACGAGCGTATGGGATGCGATTGCTGATACGCCAGAGGAAGCGGCAAATCTACGCGTTCGATCTGAACTGATGGATAAAATTACCGCGATTATTGAAGAAAATAAATGGACTCAGGATGCAGCGGCCCGTCATTGTGGGGTGACTCAACCACGTATCAATGACCTGCTGCGTGGCCGCATATCCAATTTCTCGCTCGACGCGCTAGTGAATATCGCTGCGGCACTCGGTCGATCTGTACATGTTGAACTCGAAGCTGCTTGATTCAAGAAAGTAACGACCGCATGTCTGCTGTTGGTCGCTCACACTTGGCATGCAATAGAAACAGGCGAACACTCAGATTTAAAGCGCCTATCGCACTTTTTTCAACAAGATGCTTATCTGCTTGTCTCTAACGGCGAGAATAGCGGTGTTTTGAGAATAGGCTACGCTTTTCTTGTAACACGGACTACATCCAGAAAATCGCCATTCCACAGGAACAATCGAAAAATATTTCTAGTAATTACTAGAAGACAATAATTGCTAGCGATAGTCAGAATTCAAAGCTATAAAAGAAGGCTTTGAATTTGAAGAATCGTAAAACTGCTATCGCTTTCGGCGCTGTGCTACGTGAATTGCGCTTAAAACGCAAGCTCTCACAGGAAAAACTTGCGTTTGAATGTGATGTAGCTCGCGCCTACATTTCTCAGTTGGAATTGGGGTATCAACTACCCTCTCTCGAAACAATGTTGGCACTCTCTCGCGGTTTGAAAATTCCTTTCGGATATCTCGCTCTTTTAGTCGATGAAAGACTAAAAGAGATTCCAGATGAATGATGTAACCCTGAATACATTTCCCGGAATGACGTGYCRNNCTTKACRNCTYAWKGRWGWTTMKNTATWCTKMYNAKTYMWSRKSKMRWSWAATAGCAGGCCG
>LXRJ01000057.1 GCA_001684025.1 Candidatus Glomeribacter gigasporarum
CSCSCMCCCGCCGGTAAAGCGCGCGCGGCGAACCGAACGCGTCAAAATAAAAGCGCCAAGTGAAATTTACTTGATAGACCTCCCCGCTTTGGAGCGCAGATTGAATGCGCTCTAAAGCGGCGTCGAATTGAGCCGCATCGACGCTTGCGCGCAGATGCGCGATGCCCGCAGCGGACGGCGCTGCATCGCCTTCTTGCGCTGCGAGCCAAGCGTCGGTCTGATCTTTAGTCAACCATGCACAGTGGCGAAACAACAAAAATATAAACGACGGCACAGTTCCAGTTCGTGCAATATTCGCATCGTCATCTAGTTGCATGCGCGCGCCCCATTCGTAATCCGCCAAAATAACAGCATGCAGACCCGCCTGAAGGTCCGCTTCAACGGCTTCACATACCTGTGCCCAATGATCTGTATTCGTGCACACATGTTGATGTGAGAAATCCGTGTAGAGACGGCTCGAAGGGGCGTGCACACACGCGCCGCAGTCGTCAAGCAAGGTGAAAACACTTGCCAAGCGAGGGTATAACGTAGATTTCAATGAATTGCTCCGATGTTGTTTGGACAGACTATGCGCGCGTTGTAACATCCAGCCGGTAGCCGAATGCGTAAATGGTTTTGAGGCGCGCATCTGAGTCCCGGCCGAGATGGAGCTTTTGACGTAGTTTATAGATGTGCTGCTCCAGCGTGCGGTTGACGATGTGCTCGTCGCTGCCCCAAATCGCTTCGGCGATTTGCTGACGGCTGAAAAAGTGCCCGGGGCGGGAAAAGAACAACCAGGCAATCGCAAATTCGCGCGCGGTCAGTTGGATTGTCTGGCCATTCAAGCAGACCGTATGATTGTGCTTGTTGAAAGAATAGTCGTTGATTTTGAGCGGCGCATTGATCCGTTGCATCCTCTGCCGGCTCAACAGGATGTGCGCGCGCATATTGAGTTCGCGTGGATTCATCGGGTCAAATACCACATCATCCGCGCCCGCGTAGAAGCTCTCTTTAAGGATATCCAGGTCCAGAAATTCTCCAATCACAATAGTCGGGATACTGCGATCCGAATAGCATTCCCGCCAGATGTTCACAGGATGGCGGGTTGTGAAATGGTAGCGCAACGCGTCGACAACGATTAAGCTGAATGATTGACGGGGAAATTCCCGAATGAGGGCGTGATCTTTGTTAAAACACCGGCAATGAATATCTTCATCGGTGAAAGCGTCGCATACTTGCTTGAATAAATGCACATCCTTGGTTAATACAGCAACTTTCATAACGCCTCCTAAGCATTGTTTTTTCCATTCGTGCACTCACGTCTATGTGATGCACTTACACGTTTGACTAAAAAGTCATCCGGAATTTTTGAAATTAATGCGCTTAGAGAGATGCTCGTGTTACTGATTGAAATTCCCCTCTTTTTTAGGGGGAGGGGGGTGGGAGAAAAGGGTATGGGCGCTCTTTTCTATGAGTCAATCGGGCGCCGGTCCAACACTGCGCGCGCAACCGTTCCAGGGTCGATATATTCAAGTTCTGCACCGACGGGCACGCCACGCGCAAGACGTGTCGTGATCAGACCGCGCGCTTTAAGCAATTGACCAAGATAATGCGCGGTCGCTTCGCTCTCGCTGGTGAAGTTCGTCGCCAGAATCACTTCACGGACAATGCCATCGTCTACTCGTTTAAGCAGGCGCTCAAAATGAATTTCGCGCGGTCCAATACCGTCAATTGGGTTAAGGTGTCCCATTAATACAAAATACAGGCCGCGGTAAGTCAACGTTTGTTCGAGGATCAACTGATCGGCGGGTGTTTCAACGACACAAAGTAAGGTCGCGTCGCGTGCTGGATCGGTGCAGGTTTTGCACAGGGGCGTTTCAGTAAACGTGTTGCAGCGCGCACAATGGCGCAGGTGCTCAACTGCGCGCTGCAGTGCACTGGCTAAGCGCTGTGCAGCCGCGCGATCATGTTGCATCAAGTGATACGCGAGCCGTTGTGCCGATTTTGGGCCAATGCCTGGGAGAGCACGTAGCGCGTCGATAAGCGCAGATAGAGCGGGCGGGGAAGACATGGCGCAGCTAAATACGTTATTTAATCGCCATTTTGCTTCAGTGCAGCAAGCGCTGCAAAGGGGCTGCTGTAGTATGGCAGCTGGTTGCGATCCGGTTCCGTGCGCAGCGCATCAGGGAGTACGGGACATACTGAGTGCTTAGGCACTAGCGGTAGAGAAAGGCATAATTCTTGATCAATTAAATCGAGCAGATCGAATGCGGGCGCCCCAACGATGACATCGATATTGTCATCATCGATGGGCGCGGCACCGGCTTGCTGCTCGGTTTCGACAATCCGGTAGAGGGTCTGTAGGGATAGATTGTGCGGATAGGGTGCGAGGCAGCGCTGGCATTCAAGCCAGAGCGTACCTGACAGCGTCAGTTTCAGATAAGGTATGTGGACAATGTCCCCGATGGGGTCAGATTCGGTGCGCATTTCACCGGATGCGGCCCAGTGAAACACGGGCATACGATCCGGCAGAGGCGGTGCAGCTTCTAACATGCGCGGTAGTAGAGTCAATGGGAGCGCTCCACTCGCCTGCGCTTCAGTGCGCGCGAGCTTCCATACATCCATGACCTGTACATTCCAGTCGGAAAAGGATTGATCAAAGAATGTATTTTTTTGAATCATGAGCAGATTGCGCGGCGAAGCGCGCATTGAGCAGTCCTACGATGCGCTGGCAGTGCGAAAGCGGAAAGATTGGGAATCGCGCTGCTGGACTCGGTCGTTAGCGGCGATTCGACCGCGCTGGCCGGCCTCCCATTGATTGCACTGACCCGCATGCTGCGGAATGCAGAGCTGAACTTATTTGAAGGAGAATTGGAGGCGCTCAGTCAGCCCAAACGTACGCGCTAAAAAGGCGCGGGCCATCAGCCCCATCTTTTTAGAGACACGTTCAAATAGATTTTCCTGAATTGAATAATCGATCATCTCTTCTGTTTTCAGAATTTCACGCGCAACATAATGCGCATCTCCAAAGCCATCGGCCAACCCAAGCTCGACGCTTTGCTGGCCCGTCCAAATCAACCCGGAAAATATCTCCGGCGATTCCTTCAGGCGAGCCCCCCGTCCTTGACGCACAGCGTCGATGAATTGAGCATGAATCTGATCCAATAGGGTTTGCAAATATTGTCTGCGCGCCTCATCCCACGGCAAGAATGGGTCATTCAGCGCTTTATTCTGGCCTGCTGTCAGCAGACGGCGCTCAATTCCTAGCTTGTTCATCAAGCCAGTAAACCCAAAGTTATCTGAGCGGACTCCGATGGATCCCACAAGACTGGCTTGATTCACAAAGATTTTATCGGCCGCCACGGCAATATAATATGCGCCCGAGGCGCATAAGTCTTCTGCAACGGCATAGACCGGCTTGTTTGGATATTTGGCGCGCAGGCGGCGGATTTCATTGTTGACCATGCCCGCCTGAACTGGACTTCCGCCTGGACTGTTGATTTTTAGAATAATGCCGACGGTGTCATGGTCAGAAAATGCCGCCTTAAGCGCGGTATTCAGACTGTCAGCGTTGGCTTGCTGGTCCGCTGCAATTTCTCCATCCAATATAACAAGCGCTGCGTGCGCGCCGCGTGCCAGTACTTTGTCGTTTGAAAACGCAACCCAATACCACGCCGTTAAACCGATAATCACCAGAAAAAGCAAACGGAAAAAAATCTTCCAGCGCCTGGCGGCGCGCTGCTCTCGAACCGCGGCCAATACCGCTTTTTCAAGCAACGCGCGTTCCCAACGCGCCGCTTGCGGCGCGGCCGCGTCTGGAGAAGCGCGCCCTGAAACAGAAGACTGATCCATCATAGAAATGTCATTTTATTAGGGACTTGGTCGAAAGTATAAACAATGTGAATATGGTTAGATCGGATCGGCTTTAAGGCATGCGGCTTCCAATTGGTTTAGAAAATGCGCGCATGCGCCGGGCAACGGCGCAGTCAATTCAAGCGGCGTTCCGTGAGCGGGATGTTGCAGGCATAACCGGTACGCATGTAAAAACATCCGTTGCAGTCGCGGCCTGGCATCCTCGCGCGCCAGCGCACGGTTGAGCGCAAAATCGCCATATTTGTCGTCGCCTGCGATCGGCGCGCCGCAATGCGCGAGATGGACGCGGATTTGATGCGTACGGCCGGTTTTCAGTTCCGCTTCAAGTAAAGCATAGCCTGCGTACCGTTTGACCAGATGAAAGACCGTGCACGCTTCCCGACCATCCGGATGCATGCACGCGCGCCGCTCGCCGGCTGCGGTCAGATATTTACGCAGCGGTGCAGTGACCACGCGCCGGTGCGCGCGCCAGTTGGCGCGCACGCACGCTAAATAGCGTTTATCGATTTGCTGAGCGCGGATTTGCGCATGGAGATGAAGAAGCGCCGACCGCTTTTTGGCAATCAACAGGATGCCGGACGTTTCGCGGTCGAGCCGGTGCGCCAGTTCAAGAAACGGGGCATGGGGACGCGCGCGCCGCAAGGTCTCGATGATGCCGAAAGAAACGCCACTGCCGCCGTGTACCGCGATTCCGGCAGGTTTATCCACGGCAAGTAGATGATCATCTTCATACAATACAGGAAAGTCGGCAGCGGGCGGCAACCGGTGAGATTGTTTGAGCGCCTGCGCATGATCGCGCTGTGCGATGCGCAGCGGCGGGATACGGACCCAGTCACCCTGCGCGAGCCGCTGTGAACAATCGGCCCGCTTTTTGTTGATCCGGATTTCACCGTTGCGCAACAGCCGGTAGAGATGGCTTTTCGGGACGCCTTTGCAAAGCCGGAACAGAAAATTGTCGATGCGCTGTCCAGCGCAAAGGTCGTCTATTTCAATCATTGCCACGCGTCTAGGCGGCTCCTGCAGCGTTGGTTGGGTTGTAGAGCGCATCATCTGAAATGGACTTCTATATATCTATATAATTTGTACTTCACGAAGGATTCCTAGGCACGTACGAAAACATGATCTGGCAGGAGCGCCGCCCGACTCCGCATCGCGGTTGCTCGTGACAATTTGAAAACAGGTGCTGAGAAAAAATCTGTATACGGACACTGATATTCACCGGACCGGCACACCCGTTTGCCCTCCTTGATTGACAAGGTGAACAAGATGTTTTCCCCTTTCTACACGTCTTTAACCTGCACGGCTCGATGTGAAAAAATGAGAAAGTGGTTCATACATTCGGATTGGCGCACTTGTGTATATCAGGCGGTTCTCCTGCCCGTTTTCGGCCCTAGCGCATTTTTCAGCGGCTTGCACTGCGCACGATGCGCTGGCCGTATGGGCGCGCAGCAAGGGGAGCCTCCATCGCGCAGCCAGGCAGACCCGCTCCGCCCGCATCGATCTCAGCCCGATTTTCGGAATCAGCGAGTTGCTCGTTTTTTGTGCACTCTCACTGAAAAATGTTTCAACCTATTTTTCCATATTCAGAAAGCGCGGCATATCAAAGCCGCTCCGGAGCCATTCAATGAAACGAATGTTATTCAATGCGACGCAGCAAGAAGAACTGCGCGTCGCCATCGTCGATGGACAAAAGCTGGTCGACATCGATATCGAAACGGCTGGACGCGAGCAACGCAAAGGCAATATCTACAAAGGGGTCATCACCCGTATCGAACCCTCGCTTGAAGCCTGTTTTGTCAATTACGGCGAAGAACGTCACGGCTTTTTGCCCTTTAAGGAAATCGCCCCTCAATATCTGCCTGAAAATAGCGCGCGCGATGCGCGGATGGCGGAAGCGTTGCGTGAAGGACAGGAACTCATTGTACAGATCGAGAAGGAAGAACGCAGCAATAAAGGCGCCGCACTGACGACTTTTATCTCGCTGGCTGGCCGTTATTTAGTTCTGATGCCGAATAATCCGCACGGCGGCGGCGTGTCTCGCCGTATCGAAGGCGAAGAGCGTCGGGAACTGCGCGAAGCGATGGCGCAGCTGCTGCTCCCGGAAGGCATGAGCATGATCGCCCGTACGGCGGGGATTAACCGCAGCGCAGAAGAGTTGCAGTGGGATTTAAATTATCTGTTGCAGTTATGGCGCGCGGTTGGGGAAGCCACCGCCAGCGCGCAAGGCCCATTCCTGATTTATCTTGAATCCAGTCTGGTGATTCGCGCGATTCGTGACTATTTCCAGCCGGATATCAGCGAAATCCTAATCGATACGGCTGAGATCGAAGAACAAGCGCGCGCTTTTGTTGGGATCGTGATGCCGGACAATCTGCACAAGGTCAAGCGCTATCACGACGACGTTCCGCTTTTTTCCCGTTTCCAGATTGAGCATCAGATCGAATCCGCCTATGCGCGTACCGTGCTGTTGCCGTCCGGCGGCGCGATTGTGATTGATCATACCGAAGCGCTCGTCTCAATCGATGTGAATTCGGCGCGCGCGACCAAAGGCGCGGACATTAAAGAGACGGCGTTGCGCACCAACCTGGAGGCGGCGGATGAGGCGGCGCGCCAGCTCAGATTGCGCGACTTAGGCGGATTGATCGTGATTGATTTCATTGATATGGAATTGCAGAAGCACCAGCGCGACATTGAACAAAGGCTGAAAGACGCTATCCGCCATGATCGCGCGCGCGTCCAGCTGGGCAAAATTTCGCGATTCGGATTGATGGAACTGTCGCGCCAGCGGCTGCGCCCGGCGCTCTCCGAAGGCAGCCATGTCACCTGTCCGCGCTGCAACGGAACCGGACATATCCGGGATACTGAATCGTCCGCGTTGCAAGTATTGCGCCTGATTCAGGAAGAAGCGATGAAAGAGCATACGGCCGCGATTCATTGCCAGGTACCGGTTGAAGTGACCGCCTTTTTATTGAACGAAAAACGTCAGGAAATCAATAAGATTGAAGCGCGCTTCAAAGTGAGAATTATGCTCATTCCCAATAAACATTTAGATACGCCGCATTACAAACTAGAGAGATTGCGTCATGACGATCCCCGCCTCAACGGAATGCGCACCGCCAGCTACCGGATGGTCGAGCAGGCGGAGCGCGAACTCGAATCGGAAACGCCTTATACCAAACGTTCCGAAGAACCCAGAAACAGGCAGGAAGCAGCCGTCAAACGGATTACGCCGGAACAGCCGGCGCCGGCTTCGCGCACGGGCTGGCATTCAGGCACGCCGGCGCGTTTAGTCACTTGGCTGAATGCTTGGGTTAAGCACGCGCTGAGTTTACTCAATAGCCGTTCTGAAACGGCTCAGCAGCCCGCGCAGCCGACCGAAAAACGCAGCCGGAACGCTGCACACAACGGCCGGCGCCGTCCAGCGGTTTCTCCCGAAGGCACTGCGCGCGCTCGTCAAATGCACGCTGCGCAGCGCCGCGCGCAGTCCGCCCGGAAGCCGCAGATATTGCCAGAGCGAACCGCCTGGAAAGACGCTACAGATGCATTGGACATTCAAACCGCTGCTTCAGAAGGACGAGAGAAGCCGTACAAACGGCGCCGACGGAACCGTAAGAGTACTGCCGATCAGACGCCAGAATTGGGGCCGGATGGCAATCAAGCCGTGCAAAATGCAGCGCACAAAGGAAAAAAGGCGCTTTCCGCGGGAGATGAAAACACATCATCGATGAAGCGTACAAAAGAGACGCAGAGAATTCAGGAACGGAACAACGATATCGCTGAACCTGAAAAAAGGAATGTGGATGAAGCATTCGTGGATGTGCCGCTTTCACCTGCAAAAGCCGCCAACAGTCCGCCGCAACCCGCTGATGGCGCATCTGGACTGGTGCAAGTAGATACCGACGCTAAAAAACT
Source organism: Candidatus Glomeribacter gigasporarum (assembly GCA_001684025.1). Taxonomy (GTDB): domain Bacteria; phylum Pseudomonadota; class Gammaproteobacteria; order Burkholderiales; family Burkholderiaceae; genus Glomeribacter; species Glomeribacter gigasporarum_A. The sequence goes on from LXRJ01000057.1 coordinate 7,765, forward strand.
GCACGCTCTAGAGGAACGCGCAATGACTATACCGGGTATTCCGCGCGCCGTGCCGCGGGTACGTAAACCCCAGCCGCCGATGCCTGGCATGCCGATGAATCAGATCGAAACAGTGCAACGCGCAGAACCTTCAGAGAATATTGAGCCATAAAACTTGCTCGGAACCGACCTAAGAACTCAATTGAGCAGTGCGTCACATCCGCATTGAATTGAGAACACGGCCTAACCACTGACTCATATTTTTTATGCGTTCTCGAATGACCAAATATTTCCCAGTGGATGCCAAGAAGCTGGTCAGCCTTTCCGGTGCGCTTTTTGCGTCTAACTGCCATATTGAGGATCGATTTTGGAAAAGCCGGATTGAGACCTTATTATCCAAAGTTCTGCGCAACGGCGATCAGAGTGTATTGGATGCTGCGCTTCAACAGCTTCAGAAAATTCACCCTGGCGCCTGTAGCGTATTGGCCGAATTGGCTGAAGCACAGAGTGAATCATTCACGTTTGAACATGGCGGTAGCGCATGGGATGCTGTTCTGATCGCAGCGCCTATATTAGTCTGGACCCGTTATTCCATCCCATCCGGCGCGTTAAAGCCGGATCTGGTCGATGCGCTGCTATCTCAGCTTCGGACGTATGTGCTGGCGCAGAATACGCGGGTTGCAATCGCGCCTTGTTTATACAGTATTGATCAATTGCCGCACGACCACGCCAATGTGTATCGATTCGCGCAACAATTGGGGCAGGCGGCATGCACAGATACACCGGTGCGGATCGCGGCGGACGATTTACCGCAAGCAGCGCCTGCGCTGGCCGATCCGCGCTTCCTTCTTGCGGTCGTGACGGCGCCCCCTGGAGCGGCGCTGTTTCGCTGGCAAGAGGGGCACGGCACACACGCCGACCGCGGCGCGTGTCTAGCCCACTGGGCTGAGCAAGGGCGCACACCGCTTGCGCTTGCATTACCTGGATGTGAATTTGAATGTTTACTGCCCGATGCCTACTACTGCGCGTGCCGAAACGCGGATATCCGCATTCGTACCGAGGTATTGCGTACAGCAGTGCGTTATCTCCAGGACACACTTGCAGCCGATGCGGGTGATTTGCGTGCCGTTATCGGCGGTTTTGGCGAACGTTATGTAGATGAATACCGGATCGGCTTTACCCGGCGCGGTGTTAATAAAGTGCTGCACGGCATTGTCTGGCCGCTGTATGGAGAAGAAAGTGCGGGCTCTGGTTTGGCTCATATAGAAGACGAATCTGAACAGTGTCCAATCATCAAAATCGTTGAATTATTAAAAGAAACAGGCGTCACCGAGATCCGGCAACACCCGAATCGCTTCGAGCTCGAATATTGCGATGATTGCGGCGCGCCTTTGTACGCTGACCCTCTGGGTGAAATCGTGCACGCTGAGATGCCCGAGGATGCAGAAACGGCGCAGCAGCAGTTTCATTAGTGGGATGCCCGCTAGTAGATGCTCCGAAACGCCTATAGAACGCCAAAAAAACAAAAGCGATTTTACTCAGGCAAAAAGTAATCTGTTAAATCTTGCTAAACTCAAACCAATGGCGGAAAGGGTGGGATTTGAACCCACGGTACAGTATTGCCGTACACCGGATTTCGAGTCAGAAGATAAAATGATGTAAATCAATATGTTACAGTATTTTATATTCCGCAAAAGCATATTTCATGCTGCCTTGGAAGGCGCATCAGATATAGAAGAGCTATCCATTTGCGGAATAATTATCTTCACTGAACCCCCTCCCCTTTGAGCGCCCTTTCGAGCTTCTGCTGCGCTTCGCTTTCGATATCAAAACGTACTGAGCGCGCGAATTCTTTGATGGGGTCTTCTTCGCCTTTGGAAAGCATCTGCATTCTGGCTTCTTTATGCACGGAATAGACGAATTTGTTAAAGGTA
>LXRJ01000115.1 GCA_001684025.1 Candidatus Glomeribacter gigasporarum
CCAAAGTAAATTTCATAGACTAAAAATAATGGCCCCACTCATTGGGTTTTACAATGGATTTTTTGGTCCTGGAACCGGTTCTTTATGGTCTATTGGTTTCATGAAAATAATTCATTTACAACCCAAAGAATCTGTGATGTATACCAAACCCCTAAACTTTATTGGAAATGTAATTGCATTCATTGTGTTTCTATTCTCAGGAAAGATTTATCTAATGGGCGCTGTGTTTATGGGGATCGGTTCATTTTTTGGTGGAAAATTAGGGGCCCATATTGTCACTGTGAAAGAATTACCTTTTTTGAAGTGGGGTATTTGTCTGGTATTGATTCTTTCCACTCTATCTGCTTTTATCAATAATTATCCCTTATGAGTAGCCTACAAACTTGTTACAAATATAAGTATCCAAAGCAGCCTGAAAATATCAAGAAATATAGCCTCAGTTTTTCAGCGCTGCCGATGTATGTGAAACGCACTGAACGATTGTGCCACCGGCATCAGTTCCAGGGTATTGATGTTGACATGCGCGGGTCGTGTGGCAGCCCAATAAACCGATTCGGCAATATCCTCTGCGGTTAGGGGTTTTGTGCCCTGATAAGGCGCTGTGGCTTTTGCCTTGTCCTGCTTGAAGCGCACGGTTGAAAATTCAGTGCCATCACATAGGCCCGGTTCAATATTCGTCACACGCAGCGCAGTTCCCGCCAGATCCGCGCGCAAATTCAGACTGAATTGCCGCACGAACGCCTTGGTGGCCCCGTAGACATTGCCGCCTGGATACGGGTAACTGCCCGCAATGGAGCCGATGTTGATGATATGGCCCCGATTACGCTGGACCATGCCGGGCAGGAAGGCATGGGTGAGATGCACCAGGCCGCTGACGTTGGTATCGATCATCGTTTGCCAGTCGTCCAACTGCGCCTGATGTGCAGGCGCAAGACCGAGCGCGAGTCCCGCATTATTCACTAGGACATCCACTTTAACAAAATCACGCGGCAGGGATTCAGGTAATTTTGAGAGGGCGGCGTGCTCACGGACGTCGAGCTGCAGGGGTAACAATCTCGGCCCCAGTTCCTCCGCGAGGGCGTGCAGGCGATCTTTGCGGCGGGCGCTCGCAATGACCCGATCCCCCGCCTGGATAAAAGCCCTTGCAGTGGCTGCGCCGAATCCACTGGAAGCGCCTGTAATCAATACAATCATGGCTACTGTAACCCGACGCCAGCAAAACTAACCGTCCCAAAGGGATCGACTTTAAAGCCCATCACCTTTTTATTCATAATTTGGTAGAATACTGGATAAGCGATAGGGGTAACGGGTTGTTCGCGCTTGAAGAGCGCCTGCGCCTTGAGATAGAGTGCAGTGCGCTTTCCTCTATCCAGCGTGCGCACGGCTTGCTCAAGCAGATCATCAAATGGCTGAAAACACCACTTTGCAAAGTTGGTACCGGAAAGCGCATCGCACATGTAAGGGTTAAAAAAGTTAACCGGGTCGCCACATCGGATCCCCCCTACACCAACGAGCATCGTGTCATGCTCCCCCTTCATGCCACGTTTAAGGTACTCTCCAAATTCATACGTGACAATCTTCGCCCTAACACCAATCTTTCTCCAATCCGACTGAATGATTTCAGCCATCAATCTAGGGTTGGGATTATAAGGCCGTGGTACAGGCAACGTCCACAAAGTCACCGAGAAGCCGTTGGGGTAGCCCGCTTGTACTAATAGTTGTTTCGCCTTTTTTATATCACGCGGCACGTCCTTCAGTGTGTTGTCATATCCCCATTGCAGCGGCGGCAGCGGTGCAACAGCAACTTTCGCGCGGCCTCTGAACACCATATCGATGATGGCTTTTTTATCGACGGCCATATCGAGCGCGTGCCGTACCTGCACGTCGTTAAGTGGCTTGTGCGTAACGTTATAGGCCAGATAGCCAATACTGAACTCTGGTGTCGCTAAATATCTGAAGTTGGGATTGCGTTCAAGCGCGGGGATATCTTCCAGAGGCGCGGCGCTAATGACTTGACATTCATTCGCTTTGAGCTTCTGCACTTGCACCTTCGTATCAGGCGTAATCAAAAAAGTCAGCTTGGCGAGCTTTACATCCACAGGATTCCAATAGTGAGAATTGCCGTTGAAGTCAATCGCTGCATCTGGGATATATTTCCGAAAAATAAATGGCCCTGTTCCAACCGGATATTGGTTGATGTCAGACGGCTTACCTGCTTTCAGTAGTTGCGCCGCATATTCGGCGGATAAAATCGATGCGGAGGGCGCTGTCAAATAGGGTAAAAAGGGCGCATGAACTGTGTTCAATATGAAGCGCACGGTATAGGGATCCAGCGCTTCAATGCTTTCCACCGTCTTGTTAAAACCGCTGATAGTCCAGAATGGAAATTCCGCCGGATACGCGCGCCGAAAGGGCATATTCGGATTGCGCATCCGCTCAAAGGTGAAGACCACATCTTCGGCGTTGAAGTCGCGCGTGGGTTTAAACCAGGGCGTTGTATGGAACTTCACACCCCGTCGCAGATGAAAGGTATAGATTCGTCCATCTTGCGAAACACGCCAGTCTGTTGCAAGACCGGGTTTGAGCGTGAGCATATTGCGATCAAAGCGGATCAACGGATCATAAATAGTCCGTCCTGCTGCCGTATAGTCAACGCCGTTGAACAGTTGGCTCGGATCAAATCCCATCGGACTGGCTTCGGAACAGTAAACCAGCCTCTTATCCGGCAATGCTGCACAGGCGACATGCAATATACTTGTTGTCAATGCAACTGTAGTGATGAGCCTAACAGCGATCTTTCTACCAACGGCATCATCCCGATACATGGGACTTGCTCCTTCCCGCTGTTGACAGGGTTATTTTACGTAGTTGATCCAGCACCTCATTCAAATTAGGCCTGATTAACACTTCTTCCTTGACACGTTGGAGATAGAAAATCAGGGTGTTATAAGAAATATTGAGTAACTGTGCCGCTTTTTTGCGATTAGGCTGCTGATGCAGCATAAGCAAAACCTGCATTTCTTTGACAGTTGGCGGTTTATAAAAGCAATGCCCCATATTCAAATAATCAAGAAATAATACAACCGACAATCGGTCAGAATAATATTCCTGATAGAGTTGAAATAGATCGAATAAGCTGTGATAAAAGGGACAGTCATAAGCCAAAACGGCAATTATTTTACGTTTATCTAGGTTTAAGATCGGTTGTTTAATCGTCCTTCTCATATAAATATAACCTGAATCCAAAATAGAAGCGTATGGACCGCTGATTCTGCAGATGGAGTTTTTCAAAACATTGTTGTCAAGGTTTTTCATCATTTCCATAAACCCATGACAGACATTCTTAGCATCTACTCTCAGAGCGCTTTTCAATTCATTTGCTACTTTATATACCCTCGCAGGGACAAAACCCTGGGTTTCCTGTAAATCATCCGCAGTTAAACCAATGAGGTCGTCAGGTGATTGCAATGCGTCTATATTTTTACGCAGATACACATGATGCGCATTGCTAAGAATAAATTTTCCTGTTTGTGCATCCTTTAGGTAGACTGGGAAGTCTAATCCCGTAATGAAATCAGAAAAATAACTTCCTATACCAACCAGTTTCTCCTGATCAAGCAAACGCTTCATTACCCGATTCTTTGAGAAACTTACTCGGATATTCTCCATTTCTGGTTCATCCATGTACAAATCAGTGGTGTTGTGCTGCCTAAAAATACGACTGGGAGCGTGTAAGCGAGATTCATCCCGCGGCATCGCATAAAATGCGGAAATTGCCTAGCCAGCGTTTCCATGATGATGCCATTCACACTACTGAGTACTACTGCCAGCACAAACAGCACGCAGATTAGAAAAACAAGATATTTTTATCCGAGTTGCAGTCTTAAAAGGTATCCTGAGCAGTATAAAAATATCTTTTAAGGGTTATAATTTTCCGATTCGGCGGAATCAAAAAAGCCTAGGAAATGGGTAAAAATTTAAAGAATGCCTATGGGCCTATTGATTTCCTCTCTAGAAAATCCTAAATCTCACCCATCCAAGGAAGGAATGTGATGCCGACCGCTCAAGAAAAAGCTGCTTTTTCAGAGCGTTTGAAATTTGCTTTGAGAAACAGTGATCGTCCTATCAAGGGCGCAACCGATTTAGCCCGCCTTTTCAATCTGCAACATCGATGGGTCGGCATTGCAGTGCAGTCTGCACACAAATGGCTGAATGGCCTTGCCATTCCAACCGCCGATAAGATTGCAACGCTGGCCAAATGGCTCAATGTGTCCGAACACTGGCTGCATTACGGCCCGCCTCCAGATGAGTCTGGTCAAACGACAGGAGAGCATCCATCCTCAGCGAAAACCCGTTTGCTGATGGAGAAAATTGAGCGCCTGCCTGAAGGGAAAGCCCACTTTGTCAAGGAACTGGTAACGTATTTGGCAGGGTCACTGCAGGGCGCAGCACGCAGCCTTTAGACCGGTAATTCCGCCGGCTTATGTCCCTTAA
>LXRJ01000148.1 GCA_001684025.1 Candidatus Glomeribacter gigasporarum
CTAAAAAGTAACTACAAGACAATTCACCAGTTAAATGCCAAAGGACCAAAAAGATAATTCACCAGCAAGTGTCAAAAGACTAGAAGAAATATCACAAGACAATTTATCAGCAAAACATTAAAAAACTAAAAGAAATACTACAAAATTTACTAGCAAACACCAAAAGAACAGAAGAACTACCACAAGACAATTTACTAGTGAAATACTAAAAAACTAAAAGAATAATGCAAAACAATTTACTAGCAAATACTGAAAGATCAAAAAAAATACTACAAGATAATTCACCAACAAAATGGCAAAAGAACAAAAGAAAAAGTCCCAGAAAAAAATGCCAAAAAGAAATTTTACAAAAAAAAGAAAAAGAAGGATAGTATAAAACTATCCAAAGAAGCAACCATAAAACAATTCATCAGTAAATGCCAAAAGACCAGAAGAAATATCACAAAACAATTCACTAGCAAAATATTAAAAAAATACTACAAAACAAATTACTAGCAAACGTTGAAAAAAATGCCATTAACAAAATGTTAAATAACCAGAAGAACTACTACAAGACAATTTACAGTAAATGGCAAAAAATAAAAAGAATTATCACAAGACAATTTACTAGCAAATGTTGAAAGACCAGAACACAAAAAATTTACCAGCAAATGCCAAAAGACTAGAAGAAATACCACAAGACAGTTCATCAACAAAATGTCAAAGAGATAGAAGAAAAACATCAGAAAAAAATACTAAAAGAAATTCTACAAAAAAAAGAAAGAATAGGATAAAACTACACAAAGAAGCAACTACAAAACAATTTACCAGAAATGCTGAAAGAACAAAAGAAATATCACAAGACAATTTACCAAAAAACATTAAAGGATCAAAAAAAATACTACAAGATAACTTATCAGCAAATGCTAAAAAACCAAAAGAAATATTACAAAACAATTCACTAGCAAAACATTGAAAAACCAAAAAAATATTACAAGACAATTCAATAGTAAATGCTAAAAGAACAGAAAAAATACTACAAGACAATTCACTAGCAAAATGTTGAAGAATCAGAAGAAATACTACAAGAAAACTTACCAGCAAATACTAAAAGATCAGAAGAAATGCCACAAGACAATTTACTAGCAAAATATTAAAGAACCAAAAAAAATATCACAAAACAATTCACAAAACAATTTACTAGTAATATGCTGAAAGAAAAAAAATAATACAAGACAATTTATCAGCAAATGTCAAAAGACTAAAAGAAATATCACAAAACAATTTACTAACAAAACATCAAAGGAACAGAAGAAGACTATCAAAAAAAATACTAAAAAGAAATTCTACAAAAAAAAAAGGAAGGATAATATAAAATTATCTAAAAAGTAACTACAAGACAATTTACTAGCAAATGCTAAAAAACACCAAAGACAATTCACTAGCAAAATGCAAAGAATTAGAAGAAATACTACAAGACAACTTATCAGCAAAACATCAAAGAATTAGAAGAAATGCTACAAAACAATTCATCAAAAAAATGTCAAAAGACTAGAAAAAATACCACAAAACAAATTTATAGCAAATAGCAAAAGACCAAAAAAATTACTACAAAACAATTTACTAACGAATACCAAAAAACAGAAGAACTACTACAAGACAATTTACCAGCAAAATGCTAAAAAAACAAAAGAAATAACACAAGACAATTTACCGGCAAATGCTGAAAAACTAAAAGAAATACTACAAAACAGTTCACCAACAAAATATTAAAGAAACAAAAGAATATCAAAAAAATGACAAAAAGAAATCCTACAAAAAAAGGAAGAATAGTATAAAATTACTCAAAAAAGCAACCACAAAACAATACATTAGCAAATACCAAAAAACTAGAAGAAATACTACAAAACAATTCACTAGGAAATGTCAAAGGATCAAAAGAAATACTACAAAACAACTTATCAGCAAATATTAAAAGATTAGAAGAAATGCCACAAGACAATTTACTAGCAAATCATCAAAGAATCAAAAGAAATACTACAAGACAATTCACAAAGGACCAGAAGAAATATCACAAGACAATTCATCAGCAAAACACTAAAAAAACAAAAGAAATAATGCAAAACAATTTACTAGCAAATGTTGAAAGATTAGAAAAAATACTACAAGACAATTCACTAACAAAATATCAAAAAAACAGAAGAAGACTATCAGAAAAAAAATGCTGAAAAGAAATTCTACAAAAAAAAAGAAAAAGAAGGGTAGTATAAACTATTCAAAGAAGTAACTACAAGACAATTTACTAGCAAATACCAAAAGACTAGAAAAAATATCAAAAACAATTTATTAGCAAAACATTAAAGGATCAGAAAAAATACTACAAGACAACCTATTAGCAAAATGTTGAAGAACTAGAAGAAATGCTACAAAACATTTCACTATCAAAACATCAAAAGACCAGAAGAAATACCACAAAACAATTTACAGCAAATAGCAAAGGACCAGAASAATTACTACAAGACAATTTATCAGCAAAACATCAAATGACCAGAAGAAATACCACAAGACAATTTATCAGCAAATACTGAAAGACCAAAAGAACTATTACAAAACAATTTATTAATAAACCACCAAAAGAACAAAAAAAATAATGCAAAACAATTTACTAGCAAATATCAAAAGACTAGAAGAAATATCACAAGACAATTTATCAACAAAACATTGAAGAAACTAAAGAAAACTGCTAGAAAAAAACACTAAAAAGAAATTCTACAAAAAAAGGAAGARTAGTATAAAATTACYYAAAGAAGCAACCACAAAACAATTCAATAGTAAATGCTAAAAAACAAGAAGAAATAGCACAAGACAATTCACTAGCAAAATATTAAAAAATACTACAAAACAAATTACTAGCAAATGTTGAAAAAATACTACAAGACAATTTATCAATAAAATGTCAAATAATTAGAAAAACTACCACAAGACAATTTACAGCAAATGGCAAAAAACAAGAAGAATTACCACAAGACAATTCGCCAGCAAACACTGAAAGGCGAGAATACAAGAATTTCACCAGCGTATGCCAAAAGATTAAAAAAATACCACAAGACAGATTACTAACAAAATGTCAAAGAAACAGAAGAGAATATCAGAAAAAAAACCAAATAAAATTCTACAAAAAAAAAAGGGCAGTATAAAACTACTCAAAGAAGCAATCACAAAACAATTTGCCAGAAATGCTAAAAGAACAGAAGAAATATCACAAGATAATTTACCAAAAAATGTTAAAGAATCAGAAGAAATACCACAAAACAACTTACTAGCAAATGCTGAAAGACCAGAAGAGTGTAATAATTTGTTTAATTCAATCAATTAAAGCTTGAT
>LXRJ01000135.1 GCA_001684025.1 Candidatus Glomeribacter gigasporarum
TATTTGTTAATATATAGTTATAATATATTTTAAAAATATTCATTTTTAAGTTTTCTAGCTCTTAGACCTGAATAATGTTTCAGAGTGCATTTTCAATTTTTTTAGTTGTTACATAATTTTAATTTTCATTATTTAATTAAATTCAATTATGATTATTAACAAGCTATCTTTAACAAATTGTAGCTGTGAAAAAATCAATATGCTATGAGTTTAGCTAGCATATAATTTTATATAATATATAGTAAATTAACAGGCAAAGTTTGATTATATATAACAGATTCTGCAATATAAAATATTRTATATATATATTGTGCCTCATATGCATTCTTGCATTAGATCTAATCTAATACACATCAGATGCTGATTTTCAGATAATGCATATCATTTGTCAATCTGTCACTAATGTAAATCAGTTGTAATCTGAGATGTATCAGTTGCAAACTGATACACTATTAAAATTATATACTTAAATATTATCTAAAATCACATGTTTAATTATTATCAAAATTTTACTTACATTTTATTAAAAAGATAAAATAATAAATTAGCATTTATGCATTAATCTTTATTTAAACAATAATAATGACTACTATGACAAGAATGAGACTATAGTTATATGTAGTGAAAAAAAATCTAATATTCAAAAGAGTAAAAACAAGACCACAGTTATTAGTACTAAAAAAAATTTAATATTCAAAAAAAATAAGAATAAGATCATAGTTATCAGTATTAAAAAAAATCTAAAGTTCAAGAAAGATAAGAACAAAATCAGTTATATACAGCATTAAAAAAAAAGATCCAATGCTTAAGAGTGATAAGAATAAAATTACAGTTATATACAGCATCTAAAAAATCTAATATTTAAGTAAAGTAAGAAGATCACAGTTATCAGCATCAAAAAAATTTAACATTCAAGAGAGGTAAGAATAAGATTACAGTTATCAGCATCAAAAAAAAATTCAAAGTTCAAGCGAGATAAAAACTAGATCAGTTATATGCAGCATCAAAAAAAAACCTCAACGTCCAAGAGAGATAAGAACAAGATTACAATTATCAGTGCAAAAAAAACCTAATATTTAAGAGAGGTAAGAACAAGACTACAGTTATATATAATGTTAAAAAAAATTCAACATTCAAGAGAGGTAAGAACAAGATCACAGTTATTAGCATCAAAAAAAATTTAATATTTAAGAGAAATAAAAATAAGATCACAGTTATCAACACCAAAAAAAATCAAATGTTTAAGAGAGATAAAAATAAGATTATAGTTATCAACACCAAAAAAAAATTCAAAGTTCAAAAAAGGTAAAAACTAGATCAATTATATGCAGTACCAAAAAAACCAACATTTAAGAAAAATAAGAACAAGATCACAGTTATTAGTACAAAAAAAAACCTAACATTCAAAAGAGATAAGAACAAGATCACAGTTATATGCAGTGCCAAAAAAAATTTAACATTCAAGAGAGGTAAGAATAAGATTACAGTTATTAGCATCAAGAAAGTCCAAAGTTCAAGAGAGATAAGAATTAGATCAGTTATATGCAGCACTAAAAAAAACTGTTAATATTCAAAAGAAATAAGAACAAGATTATAGTTATTAGCATCAAAAAAAAAGATACTCAATATTTAAAAAAGGTAAGAACAAGATTACTATTATATGCAGCACCAAAAAAATCTAATATTCAAGAGAGATAAGAATAAGATTACAATTATTAGCATCAAAAGAAAATCCAAAGTTTAAGAGAGGTAAAAACTAGATTAGTTATATGTAATACTAAAAAAAACTCTTAATATTTAAAAGAGATAAGAACAAGATCGCAGTTATCAGCACCAAAAAAAATCTCAATATTCAAAAAAGGTAAAAACAAAACTACAGTTATATACAGCACCAAAAAAACATCTAATATTCAAGAAAAGTAAAAATAAAATTACAGTTATTAGTACCAAAAAAATTCAATGTTCAAGAGAAATAAGAACAAGATTACAGTTATCAGTATCAAAAAAATCTAATATTTAAAAGAAGATTACAGTTATTAACACCAAAAGAAATCTAAAGTTTAAGAAAGGTAAGAACTAGATTAATTATATGCAGTACCAAAAAAAAACTAACATTTAAGAGAAGTAAGAACAAGATTACAGTTATAAATACTAAAAAAATCTTAATTTTCAAAAAGGTAAGAACAAGACCACAGTTATATACAGTGCTAAAAAAAATCTAACATTTAAAAAAAGTAAAAATAAGATCACAGTTATCAGCACCAAAAGAAAGTTCAAAGTTCAAAAGAAGTAAAAACTAGATCAGTTATATGCAGTGTTAAAAAAAAACCTAATGTTCAAGAAAGATAAAAACAAGATCACAGTTATCAGTGTCAAAAAAAAACTTCCAATATTCAAGAGAAGTAAGAACAAAACTACTGTTATATGCAATGCCAAAAAAAAATCTAATGTTCAAAAAAGGTAAGAATAAGATCACAGTTATTAACACCAAAAAAAAATTCAAAGTTTAAGAGAAGTAAGAACTAGATTAGTTATATGTAATGCCAAAAAAAACTCACAATATTCAAGAAAGATAAAAACAAGATTACAGTTATTAGCATCAAATATTCAAAAGAGGTAAAAACAAAACCATAGTTATATGCAGCATCAAAAAAAAATCTAATATTCAAGAGAAGTAAAAACAAGATTACAGTTATCAGTGCTAAAAAAAAATCTAATGTTTAAAAGAGGTAAGAACAAATTATAGTTATCAGTATCAAAAAAAATTCAACATTTAAGAAAAGTAAAAATAAAATTACAGTTATCAGTGTCAAAAGAAAATCCAAAGTTCAAAAGAGGTAAGAACTAGATCAATTATATGCAGTATCAAAAAAAACCTCCCAATGTTCAAAAAAAGTAAGAACAAGATCACAGTTATTAGTGCCAAAAAAATCCTAACTTTCAAGAAAAATAAGAACAAAACTATAATTATATACAGTGCCAAAAAAAAATTCAATATTTAAGAGAGGTAAGAATAAGATCATAGTTATCAACACTAAAAGAAAATTCAAAGTCTAAGAAAGATAAGAACTAGATCAGTTATATGCAATACCAAAAAAACCTCCAATATTCAAGAAAAGTAAGAATAAGATTATAGTTATTAGCACTAAAAAAACCTCCAATGTTTAAGAGAGATAAGAACCAGACCACAATTATATACAGCATCAAAAAAAATCTAACATTCAAGAGAGATAAAAATAAGATTACAGTTATTAGCACCAAAAGAAAATTCAAAGTTCAAAAAAGATAAAAACTAGATTAGTTATATGCAATGCCAAAAAAAAAACCTTCAACATTCAAGAGAGATAAGAACAAGATTACAGTTATCAATACCAAAAAAACTTCCAATATTCAAGAGATGTAACACCAAAAGAATATCTAACGTTCAAGAGAAGTAAAAACAAAATCACAGTTATTAATGCCAAAATAAATCCAACATTCAAGAGAGGTAAGAACAAAATCACAGTTATCAGTGCCAAAAAAAATCTAATATTTAAGAAAGGTAAGAACTAGATCAGTTATATGCAGCACCAAAAAAAAATYTAAYATTTAGGAGAGTAAGAACAAGACTACAGTTATATATA
>LXRJ01000139.1 GCA_001684025.1 Candidatus Glomeribacter gigasporarum
CAGTCATACGCCTATCGCTTATTTTAAGCGTGTGTCTGTGTCCGCTACTTCAAGGGGCCGTTCCATGCTGTTGCAGAACGTATAGAGCGCTCATTTGAGAAGCCGCCTGGATGGCTTGACCATGCTGACCACGAGTCAAATGCGATAGACAAAAACAAAAGCGAAGCCGTGCGACCTATCAGCTCTCAAGAGAGAGCGATGTTTGACTTATTTGAATCTCTATCTGAAGGAGCTCAGAATGAGCTTTTTCGTGCTCTCGAAGAGAAAAAGGAGCATTATGACAAGCTGCTTGAGGAGCTTTTAGCAGCCAGAAAAATTCTGCCAAGACGAGCAAAAAGTAAGTTATAATAACTTATTTAAGTACAAGATGAAGAATGCCATGAGCTTGAACAGTAAAGTAATTGTTTCATCAAGAGGGCAAGTGGTAATCCCATCCGTGTTACGAGAAAAGTTAGGCATTTATACTGGCAAAGAGCTTCTCTTCAATGCACGCGATGATGGGGTCATAGAACTGAGACCGCTGACTCGTTCGATTGAGCAATTTTTTGGTCGGTGTAAGCGCGCCGGTGAAGCGACAATGTCAATTGAGGACATGGACGCTGCAATTGCACAAGCGATTACCGAAAACAATTCAGGATCGCCAGACGCACAATGATTGGCGCAGATACTAACGTTCTGGTGCGTGCTGTACTAGAAGATTATCCTGAAGAGTCCCGCCTTGCGCAACAGTTTTTAAAGCAAACCTCTAGCCACAAGAAACTTTTTGTTTCCTCATATGCCATTCTGGAAATGGCATGGGTTTTAAAAGTAAAGAAACATACACGTCAAGCCATTTACGAATCCATACTCGATTTGCTGGAATCGCCAGGTATCGTAGTAGGTCAGCGAGAAATCATTATCGCTGCTTTAGAACGATACATTAAAGGCAAAGCAGATTTCGGAGATTATCTGATCTTGGCAGAAGGGGAGCATTATCAAGCCCCTAAGCTGGCAACTTTTGATAAAGCCTTCTGCAAAGAGGAGAAAAATGTTCAATTGCTGCAATGAATTTGAATGTTAACAACGGCCTGAAAATGATCCGTTTTATTGCCGATCAACGGCTTAGATTTGACCCGCTACAACAGTTTTATTTGAAAATCTGACTTATAGAACCGCCATATATATCAACTATACAAGGTAATCATTTTAAGGTTTCAGCCTGAGTTACTTCATTTGGTCTTGATTGCATAATCCAAAGTCCGATACACCTAAAAATAACGGACTGGTAATGGACAAGGATGTGGATCGATTTTTTAATTTGAATAAGAAGATCAATTATACAAGCCATTCTGTATTTGATTCTATAGAAACAATGTCTCATGCCGTCCATTTAAAAGATGCGCAAACAAAGAAATATATCCTGTGTAATTCTCGTTGTGCTGAATTGATGGGAATTGAATCAGCAAATGATTTAATTGGTTTAACTTCGGATTATTTCACAGAGGAAAGCGGAATCTGGTATAAATGGAATTTCAGCGCTCCTTTTAAGCAGTGGATAGTCAAACAAAAAGTATTAGTTGAAGAACTTGAAAATCAAATACGACTTACAGAAAAATCTGTTATAGGTCAAAAAAGTCTCCATTTTACTCAGAAAGGGGTTATTTTTGTTGAAAAACTTACCAAACAACCTATACTTAATGGCAAAAAAATAACAGCCATACTAAGTATCAATCTCCAAATACCTCAATAGTTTTTGAATGGCTTCTCTCTCAGTATAAAATGCTAAGTACAGATCAAGTAGTTCAAGTAAATTCAGTTGGTATGTCAAGTCCTATCTAGTACTTAATTTACTAGACTGCCGACGCTTCATGAAACACGTTTTTTGTTTAACCTTTATCATCAAAAGAGCATAAACACATTAGCTCATCATCTACACTGTTCTATTGATAAACTTCATTCTGATGCTGATTGCATTCAGGAGAAACTGAAATCCAAAAAATTAGATGACATACTGAAATCTTTGAAGAAATGTAGATAGAAATTTTTGAGTATGCGTCATCTGTTAAAAATAGTCTGGTCGCAAATGTTTTTGAGTGGTATGAGTTTGTTATTTATGCTTATCTAGTTGATGTCATCGGACAGATTTTCTTTAGCGCCAATGATTCTATCAGTAGGCTTATTCAAGCATTTGGCGTTTTTTCGATAGGCTATTTTGCGCGCCCTTTAGGCAGCCTCTTCTTTGGTATGATGGGGGATCGGAAGGGGAGCAGCCAACCGCTCAAAGTAGTATTGATGCTTATGGCAATACCAACTGCGCTTATCGGTTTTCTTCCAACTGATCAAGATATTGGAACTCTAGCACCTGTTTTATTAATTACTTTAAGGTTGCTTCAAGGTTTTGCAGTGGGAGGAGAATACCCAACAAATGCCTGCTATATTTTTGAGTCATCGCCAGATGACCGGAAAAGCATACTCTGTAGTGTTGTGGCAGCTAGCACAGCTCTAGGAATGTTATTGGCTTCTCTAGTGGCTTTTTTATTGTTTCAGTATTTTGATCGAGCAACCATTTTAGCATGGGCTTGGCGTATTCCTTTCATACTCAGTATTCCGCTTACTGCGGTTTGCCTATATTCGTTTTGGTATAAAAGAAACTTCCTTAAATCAGAAAAGATACTTAGTTTCTGCATGGAAAGCATTAAAATGGCCGTTATTCAAAATATTCTTGATTAATTCTTTCATTACAGTTTTTGGTTATACCTTGTTGACCTAGATGCCGTCATATTTAGTTCATTTCCTGCATTATTCCGCTCATTCGGCGCAGATATTAAACTTATGTACATTGGTGGCGTTGGCAATTTTTTATTTAATTTCTGGTTATATTGCTAGGTTTTATGGATATCAGAGATTAATTAAGGTTGGGGTCATTGCAACTTGCTTTTGATTTTTCCTCTATTTTTTTGGGTTCAAAAGGCTCTCTCTTTTGGCACTATATTGACTGTACAACTACTCCTGACAGTATTGTTAGCCAGTGTTGGAGGGAGCTTTACGGAAGCGCTTGCAGCACAATTTCCATCCTTTGTACGGTGCCGCGGGATGAATTTAGCTTTTATACATTTCCGTAGTTCTTTGGGGTGGAACCGCCCCGTTGATTTGTACTTGGGTTATCAAAGAACCCGGCTGGCTAATGTTTTCAGCCTTCTACATTCTATTGTTTGGCTTATTAGCATTGCCTGCCGCTTTAAGATTAAAGAGTTACGTATCGCAGGAGATATACTCAACTGACAGTAATCAGGCATTCTGAAATTCGCTGCAAGACTCTACATTGCCGTCGGAATGCGTATTTCGGTAAATCTGAACGTTGATTTCGGCCAAAGTCGAACAGGCATTCCGAAGCAAGTTGAATACAGATTCCGGTAGAAGACGAACAGGAATTGTGGAATTTCGAAATCGGTGTTCAAGTATCCGGAATGCGTGTTGGAATATTTAAGCTGTCAATCAGCGTGCAAAAGTTTCCACCTGTCAGGGTCCAAAAATTGCCAGTTTTCCGTCTTGA
>LXRJ01000161.1 GCA_001684025.1 Candidatus Glomeribacter gigasporarum
ACCCCGGGCTTTAGGGGGCCCCTGGGATCCTATGGATCCCCCAAAACCAAAAAGGAAAGGATAGAACCCCTTTGAAGAGTCATTCCACTATAAATTCCCCTGGATCAAAGCCGAGGAGATATGGGTCATAAACCTATGATATAACAAAGCAGGCACCAATTACCGCCGAGGTATCAAGGTTACTTTAAAACGGGAGATACTCCTTGAGAGAATAGATTAAGGCGCCAGCCAATCAAGCTTAACACCAAGAGAGGGCTCAGCAAAAGAGTGAATGCCATCACGGCTATATCAATCGGCTAGATTATCACAGGAAGCAAATTAGGGGCCCCCGAGGGCCAAAGCCCCCCCCATAGAAGATACACAGATAGGAAGCTGTCACCCTTAAATGAAATCTCAGAGGCTGAACATAAGGCACAAGAATACCCTGCTGGGGCCCCATTAGGCAGGGTGAAGCTTTCCAGGTCAAACGTCACTATCTTAGCAGATAAGGCAAATGAAGATATAAGGTAATAATAGTCGCGAGTTTAGCGGGCCCCCCGGTTAAGTATAACCACCCAATTCTCCCTTAATCCATATCTCTTGTTTCTACCTCCTTTTACTTACTTGGAAATTAGCCTCAGCTAGCGGGGAAAGGAAGGTTAGGGGGGGAATATCACAAAGTGACCAAATAAGTTAGAACCCAGAGAGGATCAGATCAAAGGCTTTCAAGGGCGTACCAAGATGCGCGTAGGAATCCACTCAAGAAAGAAAGAGAATGGCTCCTTCGGAAGATGAACTCACCAATATGTGTGAGTTCACCTCACCTCAAAAACAAAAGGCAACTAACCAGGGAAGCCCAGGGGGGCAGGAAATGAAAAGGAGATTACCTCTAAGAAAACCAAAACGTCGTGAGCATGCGTGAGAAGCTCATTGGTTCTTATAGTTATCTCCCCATCTCTAGCAGGCCAATCTGGATGTGTAACTAGAAGAAGATACTTTGCGTCCGAGATACGCCCATAATCAAAATAGAGTAGAGTTCCCACCCATTGCCTACGAGAACCCATACCTCGTCTCTGTGTAGCATCGCTGCACCAATGGTGAGAAAAATACGCACAACCGAGGGCCAATTCCCCCCATTATGAAAACACATCCGCGTCGCTATGAACCAAATTAAACCCCAATAGGATAGGTAAGGATAATAACAAGAGTATGGCAGTGACCAATACTGGTTGGATCTACTTAATCCTGAGTACAATATCCTCGCTACTGTAGAATCTACAGTCGGTTATCAACATTCTGAAGAGGCCGGCCTACGGCCGAAAACTTCTGCAGCTAAACATAAATAAACAGGGGGAACTTCATCCTATGTGGGCTCATGTTTCCCCTAGAGCTAATCTTGTTAGCTTATTTACCAGCGAGGGATCTAAACTTGTTCACTCTTTCCCTAAATTGGTTCAGGCCTGCTTGCTATGCTACCAACCATACCAAGGGCAATTTCTTGCTGTCAAACTTCCCTCCTGCTGGTATTTCTCTGCGTTTAAAAGGGGAGTGTGTTTACCCTCATGCTAGCAAGCGAGATCAAATGGCGTTTATCCCGAGGGGCTTCAGAGAAGCGGGGATCCCCTGGCGCCAGATGAGCGGGGATCCAGAGGAAAACCCCCCGGCCCTCTGATTCATTCTCTTACCCAAAAGCGGCCTCTATCTTCGTGCAGATTAGATTCATACCATTTTGGGTCAATGTATCTAAGACTTATTTGTCATTACTGGTATGCTTCTCGGGCACTCGTGCCTTGCCCTTCGTTTTGATTGCATTAATGTTCGAATGCAGGTTATGTGGAAAGAACAGTGTACAACATCTTTGGGTTCTCTTTCAGCCTATCGGTATAGTAGGAGCTCCACCATACCGCCGTACCAGTATAATTAAGCCCTCTGGTAATACTCGAATTGCTTATGCCTTTGTCACTTTCACTCTCCCGTATTGTTAGGAACTCCATAAAAAGAGGGAGAGTTAGAAACAGGTAAATGGTAAAAACGTAAGAATCATTCCTGCTAATATCGCTGACCTTCTCCTCCTCGTGCTTGGGGGCCTAAAGGGGCCGGGTTAAGCCAGGGCCTAVGGGAAGGGGGGGCCTCCGCAACTTCATAAGGGAGGGGCACTGAATAGAGGTGATTGATGACTCCCTCACCCTGGACGAAGTTGATAACCTGCGTTCTGTCCTCCTTACTAGCTTTCATATCGAGTCTACTCATTGCTCTAATGGTAAAGGGAAGGTTCAGTACCTTATTCGTATTCCTAAACGGGAACTACTAAAGTACAGGCCTTGGTACAATCTCATATGTCTGAATGCATGAAGTATAGAGTTGGCCTCTAGAATACCGATTGCTGTTCTCTTTGTTTCTTGGGTTTTCCCCCTCCTCAGTACAGAGCATAGCTCGATGTTAGTTCAATTTGGGTAGTGGTCTAATTGGTAGGACCTTCGACTTTGATTCGGAAGGAAGAAGTTCGAATCTTCTCTACCCAGTCGTCTAAACGGATAGGACATCTTTGATTCGGAAAGAAGAAGTTCGAGGCTTCTCTTCCCAGACCTCTTAAGATAACTACTTGCCTCTCTCTTCTTAATCAGTGGGGGGCCGTAGGCGGGGGTTATTTGCCGGGAGGGGCTTCAGAGGCCGGCCTACGGCCCCCCATTAACTGATGTTATCTTACCTGAGTCTTATCGGTAGGAGTCTTCTGAATAAGAAGGTTCTCTTATGTGAGGGGCTTCAGAGAAGCCCGGGAAGTAGTGAAGTGGAACTTACTGGTTCTCTAGTTAGAGAGCACCCTATTGGACTCGAACCAATAACCCACGGTTTCGAAGACCGTTGCTCTATCCGATTGAGCTAAAGATGCGGTAAGAAGAACCTTAAGGCGGGCCCTTAGGGGCGGCGGGCGGTGAGTTTAGAAAGAGGTC
>LXRJ01000014.1 GCA_001684025.1 Candidatus Glomeribacter gigasporarum
TTGGCAACCCAATTACCAGAGGAAATTGGCCCTGAGAAAATTGATGCCATCTCTATGAATCATACAGCTTTGAATATTATTTATGCGTAACTCTGTAAATCTTTATAATTAAAACTTTTTTCACAGTAAAGTATTCAGCGGTATTCAGCAAAAAAATACAGGAGTCTTTTAAACCCAAGGTTCTTAGCTAATAGCTGTACTGCTTTGGGAGCAGAGGGCCGCATGTTCAAATCATGCCGCCCCGGCTAATACGCCTATAACGCGCATCAAAACCTTTGAAATCGAAGCGAGTGTCTATTTTACGGGCCTAATGTCTGATCTTTTAACGGATTATTCCCTGCGCGCGCACAATGCCTTTGGTTTTGAAGTACATGCCCGATATGCGCAACATATCGAATGTGAGACGGCGCTCATGCATGCGCGCGTTGAGCCGCGCCTTAAAGGTCTGCCGCATCTTATATTGGGTGGTGGCAGCAATATTGTGCTGACGCGCGATTTCGACGGCATTGTTTGGTTGATTGCATTGCGCGGCCGGCGTTTAGTGGATGAGGATGCCGATGCTTGGTTTATCCAAGCTGGGGCGGGTGAAAACTGGCATGACTTCGTGCAATGGACACTTGAATGCGGTTGGCCTGGCCTTGAAAATTTAGCCCTGATTCCAGGCACAGTCGGCGCAGCACCCGTTCAAAACATCGGCGCATACGGTCTGGAGATGAGCGAACGCTTCTTCCAACTGCGCGCGCTGGATATAAAAACTGGCAAAGCGTTGCATTTCGATGCTAGCGCGTGTCGTTTTGCTTATCGGGAGAGTTTTTTTAAGCAGTGCGAGCCGGGGCGTTTTGTAATTGTTTCGGTCGTGTTCCGCTTACCCAAGATCTGGCAGCCGCGCTGTGCATATCCGGATATTGAGCGTATCTTCGCGGAGCGGGGCGTTAGAACGCCCTCGCCGCGCGATATTCTCGATGCCGTGGTCGCGGTGCGTCAATCAAAACTGCCCGATCCGATTCGGCTGGGGAATACCGGCAGTTTCTTTAAAAATCCGCTGATCCATCCCGCCGACTTTGAAGCGCTATCGATTCGCGAACCTGATCTTGTCGCCCATCCTTTGCCGAACGGCCAAGTCAAACTGGCCGCTGGGCAATTGATCGAACGCTGTGGCTGGAAAGGACGCGCTTTGGGGCACGCCGCGGTACACGCGCGCCATGCGCTGGTGATTATCAATCACGGGAATGCGTGCGGCGCGGATGTGCTTAAACTAGCTCAGATAATCCAGCGCGATGTCTACCAACGTTTTGGGGTGCAGTTAGAGCCGGAGCCGATGATTATTTAGAGGGGACAAGCGCCTACCATTTATAATTTAAAAATCCAAGAAGTCCTCAGATTGTTTTTATGGCCGAAACTTCCCCATGCGGATATTTCATTCAGGGCATGACTGAAGATGGGAAGAAGTTTCGACCCAGCGATTGGCCAGAGCGTCTGTGCGGCGTTTTGGCTTCTATCGGTCCCTGCGCAAGCAAGCCTAATGCGCGCCTCAAATATTCCATTTACGTACGTCCAATCATGCATGGCGATTTAAGGTGTGTGGTCGTTGACGAGCGGCTGCGCACTGTAGCGCCGATGGCATTCGATTTTGTGATGAATTTTGCTAAAGATAACCGGCTGATGATTACTGAAGGCTGCTCGCTGCCCGATCCCCAGAAAGATCGACTTCAGATACGTGAAGTGTTTGATACTTTTTGAAAGAGTGTTAAACTTTTTCAAAATTGCGAATGATTCGCATTATTGCTTTTGATCTTTTTTGCATTCACTTTTCTAAATCCATATGTCTGAACCACAACGCGGTTACGCAAATTTCTTCCGCTTTTTCACAGCGGCTCTATTAACTAGCCTGCTCTGTTCCGTGCAAGCGGCTGAATATCCCATTGGCAAACCGTATATCCGCAATGGCATGGAAATCGCCGCTGTGTATTTGCAGCCGGTCACGATGGAACCGGACAGCATGATGCGCAAGCCTGAAGATTCAGATATCCATCTCGAAGCGGATATTCAGGCAATTAAAAATAATCTGAATGGCTTTGCCGAAGGGGATTGGATACCGTACCTGCAAATCAAATTTGAACTCGCAAAAGTCAACACAAAGCAAACCGTGAAAGGCCATCTGATGCCCATGGTCGCGAATGACGGGCCACATTATGGCGACAACGTCAAGCTATTCGGGCCGGGTAAATACCGTTTGAAGTACTTCATTGCGCCGCCCGCGCAAACAGGCTCTATGTCTTTCGGACGGCATACCGATAGGGAAACAGGGGTAGGGCCGTGGTTTAAACCGTTCCAAGTCGAATACGAATTTGTTTTTGCTGGCATCGGTAAAAAAGGCGGCTATTAAATGAAACTGAATCAGATGACCGCACATGGCATTGCGGCGCTCGTTTTCCTGCTGGCCATCGCAGCACATGCAAAAGCATTGCCTACGTTCAAATTGGAGATGAAAGATGCCCAGCTCACGCCTGTCCGCATTGAAGTGCCGGCCGGCCAGCGTATCAAGATTGAGATTACCAATGCGGGCAAAAACGCCGCGGAATTCGAAAGTATTCCGTTGCGCAAAGAAAAAGTCGTCGCTCCGAGCGTGACGACCTTTGTCGTCATTAAAGCGTTAGCGCCTGGGAAATACCCATTTTTCGACGATTTTCATCCAAATACAGCGCAAGGCGTGATTGTGGCGAAGTAAAAAAAATGATTCAGGGAGTTGATTCAATGGGACAAGTCCTTTTTGTCGTCTGGCGGGAAAGTGTTGAAGCATTGCTGGTCGTTGGCATCCTGTACGCGTGGCTCAAACGCGGCGATCAGACGATGCGCAAGGGATTGCCCTATCTGTGGGGCGGCGTTGCGCTGGGTATTCTGAGTGCAATCGCGCTCGGCGCGACGCTGCTTGGCGTGATTGAAGCGCTCTCCGAGAGCACGCAGGAATATTTTCAGATTGCAATGGTGCTCACTGCGTGCGCGCTGATTGTGCAGATGGTGTTCTGGATGAAACGCCATGGCCGGACAATGAAACAAGAGATAGAACAGTCCTTGCAAAAAAATGTGCGCGCCGCGAACTGGTGGGGCGTCACCCTGCTCGCTGCGCTCGCTGTTGCACGCGAAGGCAGTGAGACGGTCATTTTCTTATACGGACTCGGATTCGGCCATGCAGGCGAAATTTCACTTTCGCATATCGTGGCCGTGCTCGCTGGTTTTGCGCTGGCATTTGGCACCTTTTATCTGCTTCAGCTCGGCGGCAAAATGTTTTCATGGCGCCGGTTTTTCCGCGTCACGGAAATCATGCTGCTGTTCCTTGCGGCCGGGCTTTTGCAAACAGGCCTCGATCAATTGATCGGGTTAGAAATTCTGCCGTCCGGCATCGATCCAGTGTGGAACAGTTCCGCACTGCTCGATGATTCAAGCATGTCCGGCGCGCTCATTGCGACATTAACGGGCTATCGAGCGCAGCCGTCGTTAATGAATGTCTGCATGACCGCTGCCTATTGGGCGTTGATCGTTTACCTGATGCGGCGAACCAACCGGCGCATCACCGTTGGGACTCAACCGGCATGAGCGAAGCAACACAGCGCAAACCGCTGAAAAATGCTCTAGCAAGGGTTGGAGATTGGATGCGCAAGCACAGCGCATCCATTCGTATCGTACAGTGGATCATCGTCTCACTCTACGCCATTCTCGTGGCCGTTCCGGCGTTTATGCCGCTGCCTGGCAACACCGAACATATTTGGAACAATTTAACCCTCTTTGCGCAATGGATATTCTGGGGCATTTGGTGGCCTTTCGTGCTGGTCTCTATGGTGTTATTCGGCCGCGTCTGGTGCGGTGTCTTGTGTCCAGAAGGCGCGCTTTCGGAATTCGCCAGCCGGCACGGTCGCAACCGTCCAATTCCGCGCTGGATGCGCTGGGGCGGCTGGCCGTTTGTCGCGTTTTCGATCACGACGGTCTACGGCCAAATGGTCAGCGTCTATCAGTATCCTAAAGCGGTATTACTGGTCCTGGGCGGCTCGACCGCCGCGGCAATGACGATTGGATATCTCTACGGACGGGAAAAACGAATCTGGTGCAAATATCTGTGTCCAGTCAATGGGGTATTTGCCCTGCTCGCTAAACTGGCGCCGTTTCACTTTAAAGTCGACCCAAATGCCTGGCAGCGCTCTTACACACAGGGTGAACATGGACGCCGGGTTATTCCGGTGAATTGCGCGCCGCTGGTGCCGCTGCGCCATATGGAAGGCAATGCCGCGTGCCATATGTGCGCGCGGTGCAGTGAGCATCGGGAAGCGATCGCACTGGCTTGGCGTTCGCCTTCGGATGAGGTCGTGCGGCTGGGTCAAACGTTAGCGCACCGCTGGGATACGGTGCTGATTGTCTATGGTCTATTCGGGCTTGCGATCGGCGCGTTCCACTGGACAGTGAGCCCCTGGTTTATCGCGATCAAACAAACTCTGGCGGGCTGGCTGATCGAGTGGGATATTCTGTGGCCTTTTAATACCAATGCACCCTGGTTTCTGCTCACGCATTACCCCCAGCAAAACGACGTGTTTAACTGGCTCGATGGCGGCCTGCTCATTGCTTACATTATCGTAACTGGCTCAATTTATGGCACCGCGCTGATGGCCTTGCTCGCGCTGGCGAATCTGTGTCTAGGAGAATGGCGTAGCGCGCGCTTGCATCATCTAGCGCAGACATTGATTCCACTCGCGGGATGCGGCGTATTTCTGGGTTTAACCACCATCACGTTGAACATTCTGCGCGCAGATCAAATTCTTATCCATTGGGCCAACGAAGCGCGCTTGCTTTTATTAGCAGGSSNCCAGCCTGTGGAGCGCATGGCTGGCGTGGCAAGTGACCGGACGCCATTTCGCAGCCCCCGGTATTCCTTCGGTCAGATCGCGCCGCCTTGCGGCAATGCTCTGCGTTGTGACTGCGCTAATGGTCGCCAACAGCGCATGGTGGCTGTTGTTCTGGCATTGGTAAAAGAAGTCATTTCATAATGAAATGACTTCTAAATACGTGTTTCTCACTGCACCGCTTCGCAATGGGAAACTCGGCCTACGATCCGGCATTTCCTAACCGGCTGGCCCGCGCTATTCCATACCTGAACGTCCCATTCGGATGATCGAATCCGTTCCATCGTCATATAACCGAATCCTGTCCAAACATCAAAGTTTTTAACGCGTGCGCCCGCCGCTGGCGTGATATCGGGCGCAAGCGTTGCAGGCACTGGCACCGTTTCCAGTTGGGAACCCGATATGCCCACCACAAATTGACTCGGATGCGCGGTGGAAAAACTGAGTTGTTCAAATAAATGAACGTGTCCGGACATCACCAGATCGATATTGGACGGCAAAAGGTGGGGGTTCAGCATCCTGAATACCGACTGAAGCCCGATATTTTCAGGAAGCGGGTGCGCCAAATCGTTCGGGTTGGGATAATTCCCTACAAAACCCAGCAGCGGATGATGCAACAACACCATATTGTGCTGGGCGCGTTGAGCGAGCGTCTCCAATTGGGTATAGAGGGTGCGGTATTGATGAAAGCGAATATCGTCAGGCTTGATCTTTTTATTCGACGTATTTGAAGAATCCAAGACGATTAATTGCATGTTATCGCCGATTGGAATGGCATACGGATCACTGTGATCGCCCTTTTGATCATCGGCTGGATCATTACAATCCCGTCCTGGTGATAGCGGACGTGGATCGAGAAAACGCCACCAACCCTGCCCAGCTCTGGCGCAGATTTCATGATTGCCACGCACCATCACCCAAGGCGCGGCGCGCAGCAGCGGATCCGCCGGCTTAAAAAAATCTTCACGCCAGGTATCGTAGCCGTATCCCCACGGGCTGTTTGCGCATCCTGTGTTTCCAGCCGGACAGGGCGTTTCCCGATAATGGTAATCGCCCACGTGAATCACCAAATCGGGTTTCCAGCGCGCGGCCAACTGGACGACTTGAGCAAAAGCGAATTGGCCGGAATCGTTACATGCCTGAAATCCTGCTCCGCCTTGTTGCATACGGCAGCCGGTATCACCCATCACGATAATACGTTGAGGTGCCGCTTTTTTTAACGGTAAAGGATGACCGTCAATTGATGCTCGGCGTATTTTGGACGGTAACCGCTTTTCGCACGTCAAGATTGGAAAGGCAGCGGGTTTTGCTGCAACGGGCGCTAAGAGCCGCGGCCGCGGCGGCAGGGTGCCCGCCGGCGCGCGTGCTTCCATACGTTCAGAAACACCATCCATCTTGATCAATGGACACTGAACCTCTTCTGTGAGCGCGCGCGCTATTTGCGTTCCTTCTTCCCCGAGCACGACGAAGGCCGTAACGGGCCGGCGCGCAGAGGGCGGGGACAGGCTGAAGTGACTGCACGCACTCAGTGCAACATAAATAACGCTGAATGCAGCGAATATCCATAAACGGTTGATCTTGATCATCAGACTTGACATAAAGCGGCTCCTCGACCATTTTTCCAATCAGGCGGGCGTTCCCATGCTCATTTGCAGATAATTTTGGATACCGACCTTGTCAACTAACTCAAGTTGCGTTTCGAGCCAGTCAATATGTTTTTCAGTATCGTTGAGAATGGCTGCAAAAAGATCACGCGTCACAAAATCGCGCACCGACTCGCAATACGCAACGGCTTCCTTGCAACAGGCTTGAGAAGCCTGCTCAAGTTTTAAATCACAACTCAGAATTTCGGGCACGTCTTCGCCAACCAGCAGCTTGTGCAAATCCTGAAGATTAGGCAAACCATCAAGCACAAAAATGCGCTCGATCAATTGGTCGGCGTGTTTCATCTCGTCAATCGACTCTTGATATTCACGCTGCCCTAATTTCTCAAATCCCCAGTTTTTGTACATTCTAGCGTGCAAAAAATACTGGCTAATCGCCGTTAATTCATTCTTGAGTTGTGCATTTAAACGCTCAAGGACTTTGGGATTACCTTGCATGAGATTCTCCTTGTAATGATCAATATTTAATGCCTATGTGCAACGCTGCGATACCCGCGGATAAATTGTAATAGCGCACATTGGACAGTCCGGCGGCTTCCATGCGCTTTTTCAAGGCATGTTGATCGGGATGCTGGCGAATCGATTCGGCCAGATAGCGGTAGCTTTGAGCATCGCGGGCAATTTTTTCACCGAGCCACGGGAGTATTTTGAACGAATACAGGTCGTAGAGCATATTCAGCGGCGCCCAAACTTTTGAAAACTCAAGCACCAGTAACTTGCCTCCTGGCTTGAGTACGCGGCGCATTTCGGAGAGCGCAAAGTCTGGATGCGTCATATTGCGCAGTCCGAACGCCACCGTCACCACATCAAAATAATGATCGGCGAACGGAAGTTGTTCAGCATCACACTGTACGGCGGGCGTAATCAAACCTTGATCGAGCAGCCGGTCGCGGCCTATACGCAACATCGATGCGTTGATATCGGTCAGCCAAACTTCTCCGCGTTCGCCCGTCTGTTTTACAAATGCCTTTGCTAAATCGCCGCTGCCGGCTGCGACATCGAGCACTTTAAAGCCCGCGCGCACGCTGGCTTGAGTAATGGTAAAAGCTTTCCAGCGTCGGTGCAGTCCGGCGGACATCAGATCGTTCATCAGATCGTATTTGGACGCAACCGAGTCAAACACGCTGCCGACCAAGCGGTTTTTTTCGTTTTCATCGACGGGTTGGAACCCGAAATGGGTTTTGCGCATCTTAGGAACTTATCCAAAAAAATTTGTAAATTTTCACACAAGATATTAACAATAAACCTAATCAAGAATAGATAATCATATTGGATTAAATTTTCGAAAATCATTGTTATTAATCATGTGTATGGTCTAGAAAATGAAGAATTAATTTATGAACATAATCAACAACTAAATATCAAAAAGATAAATAATTGGGTGCCTTAATTCTCAATAAATTTGTTGATCAAATATTATGTTCGACCAACCTACTCTGCTTGGTGGGCAATTGGATGATTTTTTGAACAATATTCCCTTTGGAGGCACAGTAAAAGATTCTTCGGGAAAATATGTCTTGGTGAATTTCGCAGGCGCAAAACTGATGGGACTCAAATCGAGCCAGGATATTAAAGGTTTAACCGCAAATGACTTATTTAAACGGGATGGCATTTTAGACTGGAAATTTAACGCTCAATTTTCGAATTGGAATGCTCAACAATTGGAAAGGATTCAATTATTAGATCAAAAAACTCAATTTACTGCCCGTTGCACCGTGAGCTCGGATATTCTTTACACGCCTGAGGGATTTATTCTATTTGAAAAGCTGATCAAAATTCCATTGATGAGTTTTGATAATAAAAAAACTATCGGGATTTTGACGATCAATCAAGACCTTACTTTTCAGAACAGTTTATTCTCATTATTTGGCTTATATCAAAAACACTATCCCAATAAAGAAGCAACGCAAAAGTTTTTTAAATATTTGAAATTGGATTGTTATTTTAACCAGGTTGATCTGCCCACCAATAAAGAAATTCAGATTTTGCTTTTAATGCGCCAATATCCATCCTATAAATATGTCGCCCGTATTCTCGACATTACCGTTGCGACAGCAAGCAATCACATTAGCGCTTTACAGAGTAAATTAAATGCGTCCACTCAATTAATCGACGTATTGGCGTATCTAAGAACACTGCATTCTGCTCCAGAAGCATAAAAACCTAGATCGCTTTGTACTCAGCGCGCCGGCGGCACCTTGCCTTTTTCCGGAGCTGATCTATGGATGGCCTATGAATTGTCATGGCTCAATCCGCACGGCAAACCGCAGATTGCGCTCGCAACTTTTGTGTTTCCGGCCGATTCTCCATATTTAATCGAATCAAAATCGTTCAAGCTCTACCTTGGCGCGTTCGCGCAAACTAAAACAACATCTGCTCAAACGCTAGCCGGCATAATCACGTGCGATTTAACGGCAGCATGCGGCGCGCCCGTTTCAATGCGCCTCACTGCGCCAGATCAATTTGGCATGGAGCGCTTTGCCGAACTCGACGGTCAATCGCTCGATACACTCGATCTAGACATAGAAGATTATGAAATCGCCGCGCATCATCTCTCAGCAAATTTGAGCGCTGCGCCCATCGAAGAAACGCTTGTCTCTCACCTGTTGAGGTCGAATTGTCCAGTCACTGGCCAGCCGGATTGGGGTAGCGTGCAAATTCGATATACTGGAGCGCCGATCAATCATGCCGGCCTGCTACGCTATATTGTGTCTTATCGGCTTCATAGSGKTTTTCATTMCCGCCGCTCTCGCACTGCCGCTTGTGCTGGCTTGCCCGTAGCAGTTTTAGCAGGAGGCGTGGCGGCTGTGCCAATCGTCAGCCCTTCTTCCTGGAGTTTGGCCACGGATTTGGCGCCTAAACCTTTCACACGCTCTGCCAAGTCGTCAGCGTTTTTATAGGGGCCGTGCGCGGCGCGCTCTTTGAGAATTGCCTCCGCTTTCGCTGGGCCAATGCCTTTAATACCAGTAAGCGCATCGGCCGTTGCCGTGTTGACATTCACCGCCGCATAGGCGGCTTGAGCGGCGATCAGACACAAAGCCGCGTATCCCATCCACCACAATCTCTTAAACATGGCTCTCCCCTGGATAAAAAATAGGTTGCGGCTCTGCACGAGTGTACTCAATAAGCAGCACCGAAAAAGCCAGTGTAAATCCACATGCATTGCGCTTTATAGCTGGCTAATCAGCCAAAGTACATAATGTTCGACGCCTTGCTGGACTGTCAAAAAAGGGGCTTCGTAGCCGGCACCGCGCAGCTGGGTCAAATCCGCTTGCGTAAAGCACTGGTATTTGCCACGCAAGGCATCCGGGAAGGGGATATATTCGATTTTCCGTTGCGCAACCAGCGCCTCCAGAGTAACGGGCGCTGCGCCTTCTGACGCGCGCAGGGTATTGATGACACTCGCCGCAACATCGTTAAACGGCTGCGCGCGCCCGGTGCCGAGATTGAAAATGCCGGAGCGCTGCCGATGATCAAAGAAATGCAGATTCACGTTCACGACATCTTCAACCGATATAAAATCGCGCATCTGTAAACCGGCTGCATAGCCATTGTATTCGCCGAACAGTTGAACGCGGCCGTGCGCACGGTATTCGTTAAAGTGATGGAATGCAACTGAAGCCATCCCTCCCTTATGCGCTTCGCGCGGCCCGTAGACATTGAAATAGCGTAATCCCACGATCTGGCTATGCGCATAGGGTAACCGGCGGCGCACGTATTGATCGAATAGGAACTTGGAGTAGCCGTAAATATTGAGCGGACGCTCGCAGGCGCGCGTTTCAGCAAAATTTTCCGAGCGGCCATACACCGCCGCCGATGATGCGTACAAGAAAGGAATGCGTTGCATCAGACAGGTCTCCAGCAACGTACCGCTATAGCGATAATTATTGTCCATCATATAGCGGCCGTTGGTTTCCATCGTGTCTGAACAAGCGCCCTGATGAAACAGCGCGCGCACGGCACCGAATGCGCCGCTTGTAAAGCGCTCGGTGAATTCGCCCTTGTCGAAGTAGTCAGCAATTTCGCAATCGAGCAAATTTTTGAATTTATCGGCGCGCGTTAAATGGTCGACCGCGATGATGTCGCGCTCGCCGCGCGCGTTCAGCGCATGGATTAAATTGCTGCCGATAAAGCCGGCTGCGCCGGTGACGATTAGGGTCATGAGGACGAATGGCCTTCAGGATAGAATGTATCGGATAACACATCCTCCAGGTGCCAAGGACACACGGTTGGGAAGATGTCTAACCCTGTGTCCGAAACCGCGTGTGCCAGCGCTTTTTTCCACACAAGTCTCATCCAAACTGGGTCATCGAACTTTGTCTTAAGACTGGGCGCTTCTTTTTTCAGAATGTAGTCAATTTCCCCACGCTGCAACTCAATGGTCCGGCGCCAACTTGCGCCGCGCCGCGCTGGTTGAAACTGCCATTTCAACAGATGCGCCATCAGTACGGCCATTCTACTTCCTAGTTCACGCCGTTCACTTTTGCCCACGTCCTCAATCTCATCTGCAAGATGCTCACGGTCGAGCAAGTTAAATTGACCGCTACGAATGAATTTCGCCTGTTCATTTGCCCAGGCGACAATATCCTCTTCATATAGGGTTGGCATTTCGTTCTCCTTGATGCGTGTACTTCAAGCGCATTTTCGGTCAGGATAAAACGTTAGAGACAGAATTTGATCCGGTGTCCAAGGACAGAATTCAGGAAATTGTTCTGAGCCCGTTTCGTCCGTTGCCTTTGCTACCGCATCTGCCCAAACTGCTTCCAGCCAGTGAGCATCCTCTAAAGAGACGCGCAGACTGGGCGTCTCTTGGATGTGTAACACAATCGCGCGGCGTTGTTCTTTAATGGTCCGTTGCCAGCTTGCGCCCCGTCGTTCGGGTTGAAACTGCCACTTGAGCAGATGCGCGAGCAGCACAGCCATTCGATTGGCGAGTTCACGCCGTTCACTTTTGCCCACGTCCTCAATCTCATCTGCAATATGCTCACGGTCTAGTAAATTGAATTGTCCAGTACGGATCAATTTCGCTTGTTCGTTTGCCCAAGCGACAATATCCTTTTCATATAAAGTGGGCATTTCATTCTCCTTGGCATGCGCCCGGAAACAGTTCATCGTAAGTGACGGTTGCCGCGCCAAGTTTTCCGACGACGATGCCGGCCGCGCGATTGGCGTGCGCGGCCGCGTCGGGAAGAGAAACGCCCGCGCCCATCAGCGCGGCCAAGGTCGCTGCTACGGTATCGCCGGCGCCGGAGACATCGTACACTTCGCGCACTTTGGCGGGCGTATGCAGCACGCCGTCGTCACTGTAGAGCGTCATGCCCTCTTCCGAACGCGTGAGCAACACGGCGTTTAAATCCAATCTGGCGCGCAGCTGCGCAACGCGCGCGGCAAGATCGGACTCGCTGCGCCAGCGGCCAATCACTTCGCGCAATTCAGCGCGGTTCGGCGTGATCAGCGTTGCGCCGCGATAGGGTTCCCACGCATCGCCTTTAGGATCGACCACGACCGATTTTCCCGCCGCGCGCGCGGCCGCAATCATCCGGGGAATGTGGGTCAAGCCGCCTTTGGCATAGTCTGAGAATAATACGATGTCTTGCGCAGGGAGGATAGCTTCAAAACGGGCGAGCGCTGCTTGCAGTATTTCGTGCGTGGGCGGCATTTCAAAATCGACCCGCAATACATGCTGCTGACGCGCCACAATGCGCAGTTTGATCATGGTCGCCCAGTCGGCATCCCGTTCCAGATGCGCTTGAATATGCTGTTCGCTCAGTAATTCGGTAATCCGTCGTCCAGACTCATCGTCACCCACGATGCAGATCAGGCCCGTTTGTGCGCCTAATGCAGCCACATTGCACGCCACATTCGCTGCCCCGCCTAAACGCTCTTCGCTGCGCTGCACGCGCACGACCGGTACCGGCGCTTCGGGCGAAATACGCTCAGTATCGCCAAACCAGTAACGGTCGAGCATCGCGTCTCCAATCACGAGCACGCGCGTTTGCGCCAGACGCGCACGCAATGCCTGTTGCGGCGATGGATCAATCTGCAGCGCGGGTTTCATCGCGTTCTACTCGTGTGCGTCCAATCGCATGGTATTCAATGCCCAGTTCGCGCATCGCCGCCGGCTCATACAGATTGCGTCCGTCAAAAATGAGCGGCGTTTTCAAGCAGTCTCGCAATTGTTGAAAATCAGGACTTTTAAAGACTTGCCATTCAGTCACAATGACGAGCGCATCCGCGCCGCAAACCGCCTGCATCTGATTCTGTGCCAGTTCAAGCCGTGCATGCGCATCCGGCGTATGTCGCAGATCGAGCGCGAACGCGCGCGCCGCTTCGCGCATCGCAGCGGGATCATAGGCAGTCACGCGCGCGCCGTGCGCGAGCAGTTCGGCAATTAAGACACGGCTCGGCGCTTGGCGCATATCATCGGTGTTGGGTTTGAAGGCTAATCCCCACACCGCAAAACGCAAGCCGGTTAAATTCATTCCGAAACGCGCGGTAATTTTTTTCGCCAGTCTCTGTTTTTGAGCGGCATTCACTGCGTTGACCGCATGCAGAATACGTAAGGGTTGATCATATTGGCGTGCGGTTCGAATCAGCGCGCCAACATCCTTTGGAAGACACGAGCCTCCGTAACCACAGCCGGCATACAGAAAGCCGTAGCCGATCCGCGGGTCTGCGCCAATGCCGCGGCGCACGGCTTCGATGTCAGCGCCTATGCAATCGGCTAGATTCGCTAGCTCATTCATAAAGGAAATGCGCGTTGCCAACATCGCATTCGCTGCATATTTCGTGAACTCGGCGGAACGCACGTCCATATGCAGCATGCGGTCGTGATTCCGGTTAAACGGCGCATATAAACGCTGCAGGATTGTCCGCGCACGCTGGCCTCCGGCATTGGATTCGCATCCAAGCACGATGCGATCTGGCCGCATAAAATCATCAATTGCTGCACCCTCTTTCAAAAATTCAGGATTTGAGACGACTGCAAACGGTGCATCGACGCCGCGCGCGGACAGTTCCGCAGCGATGATGTGCTGGACGCGTTGCGCGGTGCCGACTGGAACCGTCGATTTGTTCACGACCACCGTATATCGGCTCATATAACGGCCAATTGTGCAGGCGGCCGCCAACACATGATTGAGATCTGCTGAACCATCTTCCTCAGACGGCGTGCCGACGGCGATGAACTGAACCGCGCCATGCGCAACGCTCGCGGCGAGATCGGTTGAAAAGCGGATCCGCCCCGCGTGACGGTTGCGGGCAATCAGTTCTTTCAGTCCAGGTTCGTGAATGGGGATGCCGCCGTTGTTAAGCAGCTCGATCTTGCACGCATCCACATCGACGCAAAGCACATCGTTGCCTAGTTCTGCAAAGCATGCGCCTGTCACCAAGCCTACATAGCCGGTGCCGATGATCGTGATTTTCATTGTGCTTTAAAGGGTCTAGGCGTTTGCCTTAAGCGCGAGGCGTCAAATACGTCTCCCAGCCATTGCATCCCGGACATTGCCAATAAAAAAGTCGCGCCCGAAAACCGCATGCGCAGCAGGTATAACGCGGCAAATTTTTGAGATGCGCGGCGAGCATGGCGTGCATCGCGTCCAGTTCGCTGCGTATCGGCTCGTCTGCCATCGTGCGTTGTACATCGAGCAAACGCGCCATGCTCATCAGCGAAGGCGATTTTTTCATGCGCGCGCGCGCAAGTTCGTAAAGGGTATCGGCGCCGCATTGTTCAGCGATGAAGGGAAACGCAACCTCAATGAGCTCATCCGACGCGCAACGGTTCACATAATCAATCAATAGATGCGCGGCTTGCGCGCTGCGTCCGAGCGCTTGATGCGCATGGATCAAACGTTGCGCAATCAGCGGCACGCAAGCGGGATTCTGGCGCTCGACGCGCATCCAGATTTGAATCGCTTCGGATGGATGACCGTACGCCAGCGCGGCATCGCCTAATAACAACGTTGCGCGAACATTGGCCGGGTTGGCCGCGAGCGCATACTTAAGGGACGTGCGCGCCTCCGAAATACGTTTGTGTTGTAATGCTTCTTCCGCCTGTTCGCAGTAAAACTGCGCAATTTCCTTATGGTAATCCGCCGCGTTGCGTTGGCTGAGCTGCTGCGCCAAATCAATGGCGCGCGGCCAGTCTTTCTCAATCGTATAAATGGTGAGCAGACTACGTTGCGCATCCAACGCATAAGCGCCAGACGCTAAACGCATCAGCGCTTCTTCAGCCCGGTCCAGAAAACCCGCCTTCAGAAAATCCTGCCCCAATTCATACAGTGCATGATCCCGCTCGTCGAGCGGTAAATCGGCGCGGCTGAGCAAATTTTGATGAACGCGGATGGCGCGGCCAGTCTCGCCGCGGCGGCGGAACAAGTTACCGAGTGCAAAATGAAGTTCAGTCGTCTCAGGATCGAGTTTGACGACTTCAATAAAAGCATCAATGGCTCGGTCGTGTTGTTCATGCAATAAAAAATTCAGGCCGCGGAAATAGGAACGGGGCAGCGTCGCGTTTTCCGCCAACAAATGCTTGAGGTCGAAGCGCGCCGCGATCCAGCCCAGCCCGAACACCGCTGGAATCGCGAGCAGCCACCAGAAATCAAACTCCATGGGCAGGCTAGGCGTTATATAGGGTTGGGACTTATGATTCAGCCATTTATAAAATGACTTTTAGATAAATGGCGGTGGCGGCGGCAACTCATCTTCCGTGCGCGTCCGATGCGTCACTTTAAGTTCGCGTTTAAGACGCGCAATCTCAAACCG
Source organism: Candidatus Glomeribacter gigasporarum (assembly GCA_001684025.1). Lineage (GTDB taxonomy): Bacteria > Pseudomonadota > Gammaproteobacteria > Burkholderiales > Burkholderiaceae > Glomeribacter > Glomeribacter gigasporarum_A. Next base: position 15,317 of record LXRJ01000014.1, read on the forward strand.
ACGCCGTATACTCGTGGGGAGCGCTAACAACAGCCCGGCCAGCAATCCCGCCGCGAAAAATGCAAAACCAATCAGAATCAGCGGCGCCTGCCATGCGATGCCCGCGGTGAAATTGAGCGTTGCATCCTGCGTATTCGCAACGGCCAGAATCAGAAACAGGGCAAAGAGGACAATGCGGATCAGCCAAATAAGAATACGCATGCGATCAACGCTCCATCAATGGTAGAACCAGTTCACCGCTGCATTGTAAATCACGGCGCGTGGAAGTTTGGATTCAAACGGGTTAGGCGTTCAATAAGTTAGAATCCAAAATTTATATGCACACACTTCAGCGTCTGAAATATGACTGAACCCTCCAAAGATAGAAAAAATGCGCTGCAGCTCCGCAATATCGGCATCACGCAGATATTGACTTACCGGCTGCCATTGGCCGGCATCGCTTCCATCTTGCATCGCATCAGCGGCGCGCTGCTGTTTCTCCTGCTGCCTTTCGCGCTCTACTTATTTGAACAAAGCTTCGTCTCGGAGAGCAGTTTCGCAACGCTGAAAAGAATCATGTCCTGCGCGTTCGTCAAGCTGATGGTTTTATGGATGACGTGGGCGTTTTGTTTCCATTTTTTAGCGGGCATTCTCCGTTACCTATTGCTGGATATGCATATTGCGGTGAGCCGGCAGGGCGGCAGAAATNNKGGCGSSSGSSGCKCTGACGCTTTCTTCTTTGATTACTGTTGCGGTCGCCATTAAACTGTTCGGAGTTCTTGAATAATGACGACACATCAAGCGATAGGCGCTAAGCGTCTGGTCGTCGGCGCGCACTATGGTCTTCTCAGCTGGCTCGCGCAGCGCGTCACCGCAGTTGTGATGGCCGCCTATACCCTGATCCTATTGATTTGCTTTTTCAGCGCCCGCCGTTTTTCGCACGAAGGCTGGATGACGATTTTCGCCAATCGGTGGATGAAGCTCGCAACATTCATCACCTTGCTCGCTTTGTGCTATCACGCCTGGGTTGGAATGCGCAATATCTGGATGGATTATGTGAAGCCTTTCTCTATACGGCTGATGCTGCTGACGCTGACGATCTTCTGGCTGCTTGCATGTGCAGGCTACGGTGCACAAATTCTGTGGAATTCCAATCTCTCTTAATGGATTTTAAGTAGTGGTTGCCATCAAAAATACCCTACCGCGCCGCCGTTTCGATGTTGTGATTGTGGGCGCAGGAGGCTCAGGGATGCGCGCTTCCTTGCAGCTTGCGCAGGCGGGTTTGTCAGTCGCGGTTTTGTCGAAAGTATTTCCGACCCGCTCGCATACCGTTGCCGCGCAAGGCGGCATCGGCGCTTCGCTCGGTAATATGAGCGAAGACCATTGGCGCTATCATTTTTACGATACGGTCAAAGGTTCCGACTGGCTCGGCGATCAAGACGCAATTGAATTTATGTGCCGTGAAGCGCCAGACGCCGTGTATGAACTGGAACATTTCGGGATGCCCTTTGACCGCAATCCAGACGGCACGATTTATCAGCGTCCATTTGGCGGACATACCGTCAACTATGGCGAAAAACCCGTCCAGCGGGCCTGCGCAGCGGCGGATCGGACCGGCCACGCATTACTCCATACGCTTTATCAACAAAACGTCAAATCCAGAAACACCCAATTTCTGGTCGAATGGATGGCGCTCGATTTAATTCAAGATGCGGACGGGGACGTGCTCGGCGTCGTTGCGCTCGAAATGGAAACGAGCGATGTCTATATCCTTGAGGCCAAGTGCACGCTGTTCGCAACCGGCGGCGCGGGCCGTATTTATGCCGCATCGACCAATGCCTTCATCAATACCGGTGATGGGCTTGGGATGGCCGCGCGGGCCGACATTCCGCTGCAGGATATGGAGTTCTGGCAATTTCATCCGACCGGCGTGGCAGGCGCAGGCGTGTTGATTACTGAAGGCGTGCGCGGCGAGGGCGGAATTTTGCGCAACGCGAACGGCGAACGCTTTATGGAGCGTTATGCCCCGACGCTGAAAGACCTCGCGCCGCGTGACTTTGTCTCGCGCGCGATGGATCAGGAAATCAAGGAAGGGCGCGGCTGCGGCCCGAATAAAGATTATGTGCTGCTCGATCTAGCGCATATCGGCGCCGAGACGATCCACAAGCGGCTGCCGTCAATTCGCGAAATTGCGCTGAAATTTGCAAACGTTGATTGCGTTCGCGAAGCGATTCCGGTTGTCCCCACGATTCATTATCAGATGGGCGGCATCCCGACCAATATTCATGGACAAGTGATTGGCAAATCAGACGATCTTCATGCGCCGATTCATGGCTTTTACGCGGTCGGCGAATGCGCCTGCGTTTCGGTGCACGGCGCAAACCGGCTCGGTACGAATTCATTGCTTGATTTAGTCGTCTTCGGGCGCGCCGCTGGAAAACGTATTCTTCAAGCCGCCAAAGCGCAGCATCACAAACCGCTGCCTGCAGACGCAGCGGATCGTGCGCGCGCGCGTCTGGCCGCGCTTGATGCGTCCACTTCAGGCGAATATGCTCAATGTGTGGCCGACGATATCCGTACAACGATGCAGGCGCATGCAGGCGTATTCCGCACCACTGACCTGCTCGCGCAGGGCGTTGCAAAGGTCAGTGAACTCGCCGCGCGCGCCCAGCGCATCCATTTGAAAGACAAATCGAAAGTCTTCAATACTGCGCGGATCGAAGCGCTTGAACTGGCTAATTTGATTGAGGTTGCGCGCGCCACAATGATTTCCGCCGCGGCGCGCAAGGAAAGCCGCGGTGCACACGCACATCGCGATTACCCGAAGCGAGACGATATACATTGGCTGCGCCATACCTTGTGGTATAGCGATAGAGACTGTTTGGAATACAAACCCGTACGACTGAAGCCGCTCACGGTGGAGAGCATTCCGCCTAAAGCGCGCACTTTCTAGAGCCTTTTTCAGCGGCTTGCACGGTGTCGCTTCGCGCTCGTCGTATTATTCATACTGTCTTCGCGCTCGCTCCTTGTGCAATCTCGCTGAAAAAGACTCTAGGAAACGGTTGTATGCAATCTGGATAAAGCAATGAGCACACGTATTTTTGATATTTACCGCTACGATCCTGATCAAGACGCCGCGCCGCGCATGCAGCGCTACGAACTGGAACTGAATTCAAATGACCGGATGCTGCTCGACGTATTGATCCGGCTGAAATCCATTGATGAATCGATTGCCTTTCGTCGTTCTTGCCGCGAGGGCGTGTGCGGCTCGGATGCGATGAATATCAACGGTAAAAACGGTTTGGCATGTCTGACCAATATGAACGATCTGCCGCAGCGGATTGTGCTCAGACCGCTGCCTGGCTTACCGGTCGTACGCGATCTGATCTGCGATTTCACACATTTTTTCAATCAATACCATTCAATCAAACCGTATTTGATCAATGATGAACCGCTGCCTGAAAAAGAGCGCGTCCAAACCCCCGCCGAGCGCGATGAATTGAATGGTTTGTACGAGTGCATTTTATGCGCCTGCTGCTCAAGCGCCTGCCCCAGCTTCTGGTGGAATCCGGATAAATTTGTCGGTCCGGCCGGTTTGCTGCAAGCCTACCGCTTTATTGCGGATAGCCGCGACCAAGCGACGAATGAGCGGCTAGATAACCTTGAAGACCCCTATCGCTTATTCCGCTGCCATACGATCATGAACTGCGTTGATGTGTGTCCAAAAGGTTTGAATCCGACCAAAGCGATTGGAAAAATTAGAGAATTGATGCTCCGCCGCGCGATTTAGAGCATATTGCAATAACACGGACGATTTAAGAGGAAATTTTGAGCCTGTCAGAAATTTTATGGGCCGAATGAAAAATGTTTGCCACAAAGCCCTTTCAAGACTCCGGCGCGCAAAATTTCTGGCAGACTCTTTCAAAGCGGCATTAATAGCTGCGCGCTGCGCGCGCTTTGCTTTGGGATGCGCTTTTTCTCGTGTGAGCCGCGCCAACGGATAGAGTGCGTGGGCTGGATCGGCGCGCGAATGTCCGAGGGTCCGGCCGCGCGCCTGCGCCTGTGCGTGCGCTAGGCCGATAGACGCTGGGGTTGCGCGGTGCAAGCGCAGAAGGCGCACGCCGCGGCTCGAAGCCTTCAATCGTGCGGACCGGCAACGTTTTCCGAGTCAAACGTTCAATGCGCCGCACGATTGCCATTTCACCATGATGTGCAAGACTGATGGCCGTGCCGCTGCGGCCGGCGCGGCCGGTACGTCCGATTCGATGCACATAATCTTCAGCGAATTTTGGTAAATCGTAATTAAAGACATGCGTGATGCCGGGCACATCGATGCCGCGCGCGGCAACGTCGGTCGCTACGAGCACGCGCACGCGCCGCTCGCGCAGCGCGCGCAGCGTGCGGTTACGCGCGCTTTGCGGCAAATCGCCATGCAGCGCCGCCGATACGAAGCCCGCGTCGCAGAGCAGGTTGGCAAGCACATTGGCTCCGCTCTTGGTCGCGGTAAAAACGATGGCCTGATCCAGCAGGGTATCGGATAACAAATGGGTGAGCAGACGGTCTTTATGCGCGCGGTCATCCACCCAGTGAATGGATTGATCAATCTTGTCGCGCTGTTCAGGGCGATGCGCGACTTCAATGCGCTCCGGTGATTTCAGTAGGCGTTGGGTCAACGCGCCGATGCGTGCATCCAGGGTCGCTGAAAAGAGCAGAGTCTGGCGGGAAGAGGGGGTTGCGGCGACGATGGTTTTGATCGCGTCAATAAAACCCATATCGAGCATGCGGTCTGCTTCATCAAGCACGAGCATGGAGAGCTCTGAAAGATCGATACGGCTGCGCTCGAGATGATCAAGCAGACGGCCGGGCGTTGCGACGACAATGTCCGGCTGCTGCGCCAGTAATTCAAGCTGCTTGCGGTAGGGAACGCCGCCTAGGACGCTGACCGTGCGCAAACGCTTGATTCGTTTACCATAGGTCGCGGCGGCATTGGTCACTTGAAGCGCCAGTTCGCGCGTTGGAGTGAGCACGAGTAATGCGGGGCGCGCAGGTTGCATACGGTGCGGGGTGCGCGTGCGTTCGCTGGGCGCGGCTGAGTTTGAATGTTGCGTCTGCGCGAAACGCTGGATGGCGGGCAGTATAAATGCGGCGGTTTTACCGGAACCCGTGGGACTTGAAACGAGCAGATCATGACCGGCCAGCGCGGCGGGGATGACGCGTTGCTGCACGGCTGTCGGCTCGGTATAACCTGCAACGTTGAGCGCGTGGAGAATTTCAACACATAGCCCCAGATCGCTAAAACCCGGCTTCTGATCGGCTTGTTTTTTAGGCGGGGTTGAGCGTAATGCTGTAGCGATGGCGGTGTCGGAGAAAGGATAAGAAGTCATTCAACGGATTCCTGGAATAAACAACAATAAATAGTCAGCAAGTCGGATTACACATTTTATGGATGACACATATTCTGGATTGTTACAGAGGACGGTTTGCATAGAAAGCTGGCCGATGCGCCAAATAGTCTCCCTGACAGGAATCGAACCTGTATTTAGCGCTTAGGAGGCGCTCGTTTTATCCATTGAACTACAGGGAGCCTTCAAAATTCTGGCCCGGATTTTGAGGCGTCACATGGATGAGCAAATTAAAAGAAAGAGGTTCACAAGCGCTCGCGCTATACTCGCGCACCGTCTTGAGAGATCAGCAGGTTGCTGCGCAACTGAAAAAACAGCTGATTTTAGCGAGTTATCGCATATTTCTCAAGCTATCGAACTCTACATCATGCTGTTCGCTAAAAAATTTTCCAGTTTAACCTTACTCTGTGCCGCGCGCTTATTCGCATTAATCGCACTTTGGTTCGTGCCCGTTTCAACCGCAATGACCAATATTTCAATGCTGCTCTTCGCAGGCGCGACACTGCTGGCTAGAGAAACATGGCGCCGATGGGATCTTGCGGTACGTCACCCCGTTGGATTGGCCGCCTTATTGCTTTTTGCAGTGCTCGCATTGAGTGTGTGCTATAGCCCCGCGCCGCTTTCTGAGAGCGCATTATGGCTGGTGAAATATCGGAAACTTCTGTTTATCCCGCTTTTGTTGATTGCTTTTCAGGGCGTGGATTGGAGCGGAGCGGCTCGCCTGGGGTTATTCGCGAGCTTGACCCTCACGTTACTGCTTTCCATTACAAATTATTTCAATCTGACCTCAATCGGTACACTATACGATACAACTGCACTCATTGCGCATGCTTGGGTATTTAAGAATCATATTACGGCAGGTCTTTTTTCAGCCTTACTGTTCAATATATCCGTTGATATGGCCGCATCGGCGAAGCGCAAGGCGATCAAAGCGGCGCTCTATATCTTGGCGTTAATTGTACTGATCCATATCTTCGTGATGCTGCAAAGCCGTACCGCGCAATTGATCGTTATTTTTTTAATCTTATATCAAATAGGTCGTTTGGCGCGATCTGAGGGCGGCATGCTAGAGCGGCGCGTGATTGGGCGCGTTTGTGTCTTTGGCCTATCTTGCGTGTTTCTAATGGGTGCGCTTATCTATTTAAAAGGCGGCCGACTTACGCAGATAAGCGCTGAAATCGAGGCTTACCAGCAACATAATGAAGCAACTTCTGCCGGACTGCGGATTGAATGGACACGCAAGGGCTTTGCATTGTTTGCCCAACGCCCATTGCTCGGTTACGGCGCGGCTAGCATTCGCCGGGAGTTTGAAAGGATGATGGCCGGCTATGACGGCGCGCGTGGCGCAACAACAGCAAATCCGCATAATCAATATTTGCTGCTGGCTGCCGAGTTAGGCAGCATTGGATTGGGATTATGGATCTATTTACTCATCCAGATTGCGCGGGCAACGGCGCGTCTTGCGGCTCCGGCCCGTCAATTGCTCGGCAGTTGGTTATTTATATTTTCAGTCGGCTGTTTAGCAAACTCTTTATTGCTCGATTTTTCCGAAGGGTACCTATTCGTGCTGCTCAGTGGGGTTCTACTTGGTTGCGCGGGCTGGCCTCAGCGCGCGACTCCGCATCACGCCCGCGCCGTCGGTTTTTGCACAAATTTTGAAAAATTGCCGCTGAGCGTCATTATCATTACGCTGAACGAAGCACATCATATTGCCGAGTGTGTGGATTCTGTAAAGAAAATTGCGTCTGAAATTATTGTGCTGGACTCCGGCAGTGAGGATGAAACGCGAGCGCTTGCGCATGCGCGCGGTGCGCATGTCATGCAAACGGCCGATTGGCCTGGGTTTGGTCCGCAAAAAAACCGCGCGCTCGCGCGCGCGCAATTCCCGTGGGTGCTATCGCTCGATGCGGATGAACGTGTCACACCCGCTTTATGTGCTGAAATCGCACGCGCAGTGCGCGATGAACGCTATATCGCTTACGCGATTCCACGCCGCACGCAATTCTGCGGAAAATGGGTGCGTTATTCAGGCTGGACGCCGGATTATGCCGTGCGATTGTTTCGCCGCGGTCAAGGCCGTTTCAGCGCGCATGCGGTTCATGAGCACGTAAGGGTCGATGGAAACATCGGCTATCTAACACAGCCGCTTGAGCACTACAGTTATCAATCGCGACAGGAGGTCAACGAAAAAGTACAGCGTTATGCACGCGCCGGCGCGCAAGCATTGCATCGCTCCGGTACCCGCGGTGGCTTTGGCAAGGCGCTGCTGCATAGTGGCTGGGCATGGTGGCGCACTTTCATATTGCGTTTGGGATTTTTAGATGGCTCAACTGGATGGACCCTCGCTGCAATGAATGCCCGCACGGTCTGGCTCAAGTACAGGTATTTACATCTGTTGTCTACGGAAAGGTATTAATTGAAAGCGGTTTCCAATATTCAACTCCATGCCCTTTCGCCGCTCGACGGCCGCTACGCTGCTCAAAGCAGCGCGTTGCGCGGATGGTTTTCAGAAGCTGCGTTGATTCGGCATCGGGCGCTGGTCGAAATTCACTGGTTGATCGCCCTCTCCCGGGCGGGTTTCTCCGAACTTCCGCCGTTCTCCGAGCAGACTGAAGCTTTCCTGTGCCGGCTGGCGGAACAGTTCAGTGCGCATGACGCCGCCCGGATTAAAGAGATCGAACGCACGACGCATCATGATGTGAAAGCGGTGGAATACTGGCTCAAAGAGTCGATTAAAGGGCAAGCGGAGCTTGAGCGCGCAAGTGAATTTATCCATTTCGCCTGCACTTCGGAAGATATCAACAACACCGCGTATGGATTGATGCTCAAAGGCGCGCGCGCGCATGTGCTGCTGCCTGCGCTGGAGGCGTTGCAGGCGCAATTGGTCGCGCTTGCGCATGCCCACGCGGCGCAACCGATGCTGGCGCGCACGCATGGACAACCGGCAAGCCCGACGACGCTGGGCAAGGAATTCGCCAATATCGCGGCGCGTCTGGCGCGCGCGATAAAATGCATACGCGCGGCGCCGCTGCTCGGCAAAATGAACGGCGCGACCGGCAATTACAACGCACATACCAGCGCCTATCCGGATTTCAATTGGCCGGCGTTCGCGCGCGCTGTCGTTGAGCGGCTTGGACTGGTCTTTAATCCCTATACCACCCAGATTGAACCGCACGACGCAATGGCCGAACTGTTCGACGCGCTCGCGCGCGTCAATACGATCTTGATCGATTTGAACCGCGATCTGTGGGGGTATCTCTCACTCGGCTACTTCAAGCAGAAAACGGCGGCGGGCGAAGTGGGCTCATCGACGATGCCGCATAAGGTCAACCCGATTGATTTTGAGAATTCGGAGGGCAATCTCAGGCTTTCCAACGCGTTGTTGCGGCATTTGGCGGATACCTTACCTGTTTCACGCTGGCAGCGCGATTTAACCGATTCGACCGCGCTGCGCAATATCGGCGTTGCGTTCGGCCATGCGCTGCTTGCCTATGAAGCCTGTCTGCGCGGTTTACACAAGCTGGAAGTGAATGCGCGGCAGCTAGACGCTGACCTAGAGGCGTGCTGGGAAGTGATCGCTGAAGCGGTGCAGACGGTGATGCGGCGCCACGGCGTGCCTGAACCATACGAACAATTAAAAGCGTTGACGCGCGGCCGCGCGATTACGCGCGCCGCATTGCATGACTTTATCCGCGCGCTGCCGGTGCCGGAAGCGGCCAAGGCGTATTTGCTCGACTTAACGCCCGCCCAGTACATCGGCAAAGCGGCTGAGTTGGCGGCGGCTATTGAGTGACGGCTGGACAATCCCCGGCGGCGAACGCCGAACCCGTCCGCGCCGCCTCCAATGCGCGGAGGGCGATTGCAATCTGATCTGCGATGCGCCCAATCGCGCGTCGGTGTCCTTGGTTGATTGAATCTAAATCAGACGCGGTGGATTCACGCGCTAACGCGCGGCATGTGAGCGCTGTACGCGCATTCTTTTGGTTTTCATCGATGCGGCGCACGCTCCAGATCGCGTCCATATTTGCCTGACCGGAGGCCAACGCGTCGATCCTCGATTCAAAGCGCAACACATCGAGCGTAATCCGGTAGACCGGCCGGTTGAACGCATGGGGCATGTGCGAAACATCGAGCGTCTGCAGCCGGCGCATCAATGCTTCCGATAACGCCGCGCGAATTTGATCGTCCAGCGGCGCCAGCCAGCGATGCTGTTCTTTGACGTTGACCGCTCCGGAATGATCTGTGATGACTAACTGAGCGCGCGCCGCGCTGGCCGGAATCTCGACCGCCGTGACTTCAATATAAAACGGCGCTTGGGTTTCCGGCGTGCGCAGCGCCTCTGTTTCCGCGCCCTCACGGCTGAGCGTGTAAAAATGCGTGCGTGGTGAAGTGGCGCAGCCATGAATGCCAAGAATGATTGCAATAAAGGCGATTGCAAGATGCGCAGCGGAGATCAGAAACGATCTGTACGATAGAAAAGTCAATTTATCCATGGCTTCGAAAACATAGCAAAGAGCGCTTGGGGCGCGCTACCGGGCCGCATCCATTGCTTCGCAATGGAACCTGCTCCGCCTGTATCGAGCCCTATGGCTTATCTTCCGATTTGCCGCGCAGCAACGCTTCAGGGTGCCGTTCAAGATACTCGGCCAAGCTGCTCAGCGAGCGCAGCGCGCGGGTCAGCGCGGTGAGTGCACGCCGAGAATCGGCTTGTATCGGTGCATCTTGTTGCAGCATTGCGTGCGCTGCGTCGAACGTTTTCTGAGCGGCCTGTAAGGTGTCTTTAGCCTGCGGCGCCAGTTGTGAATCCAAATCTTTAAATAAACGGGTTGCATTTTCCAGCGCATCGTTCAGATTCGTCCCAATCTTGTCAAACGGCACGCGGTCAATCTTGCGCGCAATGTCCGCCATTTGTTGTTGCAATTGGTCAAGTGCGTTCGGCATAGTCGGTAATTCGAGCGGCGCGCGCGCGAGGTCAAACCGAGCGGGCGCGGCGTTGGGAAAAAAGTCGAGCGCGACGTATAACTGACCGGTGAGCAGATTACCGGAGCGCAATTGCGCACGCAAGCCGTTCTTAACGAGTGTGGCAAGCAATTGTGAGCTGCGTTGCAGCGCGGGCGTATGTTGCGCTTTGTGCAGACGCATGCCAAGCCGGCTGGGGTAGAGTTTGACGATGACCGGCATCCGCACGGTTGTGCGGTCTGGGATGTAATCGATGCCGATGGATTCCACTTCGCCGAGCGCGATGCCGCGAAAATCGACCGGCGCGCCTATGGATAAGCCGCGCAGCGATTGATCGAAATTTAAAAGGATCCGCAACGGCGCGCCATCGGGCGCGCGCATCGCTTCCGCTTCATCCGCGGCCAAGTGGAAGCGCGCATTATTTGGCGCCGCCCGGCCGCGCGCTTGATCGGGCGGCGTCTGAAACGCAATTCCGCCCAGCATCATAGTGACCAGCGATTGGGTATTGAGCTTCAGGCCGCTGGCGTCCAGCCGCAGGTCGATGCCGCTCGCGTGCCAGAAGCGTGTATTCATACCCACGTATTGATCGTAAGGCGCATCGACAAAAATACGCACGGCGACGCCCGTGCCGTCAGGATCGAGTTGGATCGCCACCACCCGTCCAACCGGTAGATTGCGGTAGTACACGGGCGCGCCGATATCGAGCGAGCCGACTTTATCGCCGTACAGCACAAACGGATGGCCTTTTTGATCGCCGGTCACCGCAGGCGGGGTTTCAAGCCCGATAAATTCCCGCTGCTCGTGCGTTGAGCGGCCTGCATCGACGCCAATATAAGCGCCGGACAGGAGCGTATTCAGCCCGCTCACGCCGCTCGCCGCCACGCGCGGACGCACCACCCAAAAGCGCGTGTCCTCGACCGCAAAGCGCTGCGCCTGCTTGCTCAATTCCACTTTGACATGGACATATGATAAATCTTTGCTCAGCGTGATCGTTTTGACCTCGCCGATATCGACGTTTTTATATTTGACTTTGGTTTTGCCGGCTTCGATGCCTTCAGCCGTTCTAAATTGAATCGTAATCGCGGGGCCGCGGTCGAGCAACGCGCGCACCACCAGCGACAATCCCACCAGCGCCGCCAGGATTGGAACCAACCACACCAGTGACGGCATCCAGCGCGCGCGTTTCTGCAGCACCGGGGTTGGAATAACGGCCGACGCTGCGCTGCCGCGCGTCGGATGGGTTGGGGATGCTTCAGATTCCGTCATGGCGTTTGCCTTAGAACCTATTCAAAATCTGACTGCGCGCCCGTGATTTGGGGTCGGGCGGTGCTCGGAATCCTCATGTATTCCATATACATTCCGGTTCCTGCGCTCCGTCCTCCCCCAACTGACGGGCGCTCGCTACAGATTTCGAATAGGTTCTTAAAGGGGAGTCTGCAGATTCAATTGGATCCCAAATCAAACGAGGGTCAAACTGCATCGAAGCCAGCATCGTCAGAATGACCACCGCGCCGAACGCGAGCGCGCCGGAACCCGCGCGCATCTCGATCAACGTTCCAAAACGCATCAGCGCAACGGTCAGCATCACGACAAACACATCGAGCATTGACCACCGGCCGATGCGTTCAATCAGCCGGTACAGTTGGGTGCGCTGCAACGGCCGCCCGCGCATGCCGCGCTGCGCAGTGAAGGCAAGCAGCGCGAGCGCGGCCAGTTTAAGCAACGGCACCACGACGCTGAAGATAAAAATAATCATCGCAATCGCCCATGAACCGGAGGCCCAGAAAAACACAATCCCGCTGATGATCGTATCGTCTTGTACGCCGAGCAGTGAGCGCGTATGCATGATCGGCAGTAGATTGGCCGGAATATAAAGAATGGCCGCCGCGAGCAGCAGCGCCCAAGTGCGCGCAATACTATTGGGTTTGCGAGGTAAAACCAAATCGTCGGAAGTGACGCAATGCCACAAATGGCGCGGCTCGAATGCGCTCAAAAACGCGAGCAAAATGGACAATGCAATAAATGCAAATAAGGCGGGGCCGAGCGTTAAATGCGCCGCGCTCGAGAGTTTAACGAGCGTAATCAACGTCCCTAGCATAAACACTTCGATCATGCTCCACGGCCGCGCGGCTTGAATCAGACGGATCAGCGGTTTTAAGCCAGGCGCGCGGCGGCCTATCGCCAGCGGCGCGAGCACATAAATCAGCGCTGCCAGTTCAAGAGCGGGAAATAAGACGGTTGAACTGAACATCATCGCAGCAACCAAATACATGTTCTCCCGCCAAAGCTGCCAAATGCCGCCGAGCAGCGTCGCGTGGCTGGTCATACCGCTGGTTTGAAGTTCGACAATCGGAAAACGGTTGGCAATGATCAACAGGATCGCGCTCGCCAATGCGAGCGCGAGCAGAGTATCGATTCTGCCCGCTGCGCGCCGGTAAAGCACCGCGCCGCAGCGCGTGCAGCGGGCGAATGCATATTCACCCAATGGGATTTTGCGGTGCAGCGCATCGCATTCGTGACATGCGATCCATTCATTTGCTTTCATTTTTGCGTAGCGTCGTTTGCTACTTTAGAGTCTGCCATACAATCTTTACTATGCCTCCCGCCGCGTTCAATACCCTTCACCTATTATTACCCTTTTCATTGCCGGCGCGCGCAATGGCGGATGCGGCCACGACAAACGAGCAATGGCCGGCATTGTCCCGCTTGATTGCGCGCGCGCGGCAAATTGAACGCGTGCGCGGGGCGATGTTCGCCCGCGCGCTGCCGCATCAGCGTTGGCTCGCCCGCTATTTCGGCGCGGCGGAAGG
>LXRJ01000167.1 GCA_001684025.1 Candidatus Glomeribacter gigasporarum
ATTAAAAAACTAGAAAAAATACCATAAGACAATTCACTAACAAAATATTAAAGAAACAGAAGAAAAAGCACCAGAAAAAATGCTGAAAAAAAATTCTATAAACAAAAAAAAAAGAAAGAATAGAATAAAACTATCTAAAGAAGCAACTATAAAACAATTTACTAGTAAATGCTAAAAGATTAGAAGAAATACTATAAGACAATTTACTAACAAAACATCAAAGAAATACTACAAAACAAAATTATTAGCAAATGCCAAAAGATCAGAAGAAATATTACAAGACAATTTATTAGCAAAATATCAAAAAACCAAAAAAATTATCACAAAGACAATTCACAACAAATGGCAAAAGACCAAAAGAATTACTACAAAACAATTCACCAGTGAAATATCAAAAAATTAGAAAAAATACTACAAGACAATTTATTAGTGAAATATTAAAAAATCAGAAAAAACTACTACAAGACAATTTATTAGCAAACTAGAAGAACTACTACAAGACAATTCACTAGCAAAATGCTGAAAGAACAAAAAAAATAACACAAGTTAATTCACAAGCAAATGCCAAAAGACTAGAAGAAATACCACGAGACAGTTTATCAACAAAATATTGAAAAAACAAAAAAATGTCAGAAAAAATGCCAAAAAGAAATTTTACAAAAAAAAAGAAGAGTAGTATAAAACTATCCAAAGAAGCAACTACAAAACAATTTACTAGCAAATACCAAAAAATCAAAAAAAATACGAAAGACAATTTACTAGCAAAATATTAAAGGATCAAAAGAAATATTACAAAACAACTTATTAGCATACACCAAAAGATCAGAAGAGACAATTTATTAGCAAAATATTGAAAGACCAAAAGAAATATCACAAGACAATTCATAGTAAATAGCAAAGGACTAGAGAAATACCACAAGACAATTCATCAGTCAAACACTAAAAAAATAAAAAAAATAATACAAGACAATTTACTAGCAAATGCTAAAAAACTAGAAGAAATATCACAAGACAATTTACTAACAAAACTTCAAAAGAACAAAAGAAGATCATTAGAAAAAAAAAATGTAGAAAAGAAATTTTACAAAAAAAAAGAAAAAGAAGGATAGTATAAAACTATCCAAAGAAGTAACTACAAGACAATTCACCAGCAAACATTAAAAGACTGGAAGAAATACCAAATCAATTCATTAGCAAAATGTTAAAAGATTAGAAGAAATACTACAAGACAACTTACCATCAAAATATTGAAGAATCAGAAAAAATCTCACAAGACTATTTATTAGCAAAATGTCAAAAGACTAGAAGAAATATCACAAGACAATTTACAGCAAATAGCAAAGAACTAGAAGAATTACTACAAGACAATTTATCAGTAAAATGTTAAATAACTAGAAAAATAATACAAAACAATTCATAGCAAATACTGAAAGACCAAAAAAACTACTACAAGACAATTCACCAGCAAACACCAAAAAAACAAAAGTAATAACACAAGACAATTCACTAGCAAATACTGAAAAACTAGAAGAAATACCACAAGACAATTTGCCAACAAAACATTGAAAAAATAGATGAAGACTGCCAGAAAAAATGCCAAAAAGAAATTTTACAAAAAAAAGAAAAAGAAGAGTAGTATAAAACTATTCAAAGAAGTAATCACAATACTATTCACTAGCAAATACCAAAAGGCTAGAAGAAATACTACAAAACAATTTATCAGCAAAACACTAAAGAACTAGAAGAAATATCACAAGTTAAATTATCAACAAAATGTCAAAGAATCAGAAGAAATACTATATAACAATTTACTAGCAAAATATTGAAGAACCAAAAGAATTACTACAAGACAATTCACAACAAATGGTAAATGACCAGAAGAATTACCACAAGACAATTTATCAATGAAACATTAAAAGACCAAAAAAATACCACAAAACAATTTATTAGCAAATACTGAAAGACCAAAAGAACTATCACAAGATTCATCAATGAAATGCTGAAAAAATAAAAAAAACAATGCAGGATAATTTATTAGCAAATACTAAAAGATTAGAAAAATACCACAAGACAGTTTACTAACAAAACATCGAAAAAACAAAAGAAAAATATCAGAAAAAAATGCTAAAAAGAAATTCTACAAAAAAAAGAAAAAAGGATAGTATAAACTATCCAAAGAAGTAAATACAAAACAATTTGCTAGTAAACACCAAAAGATCAAAAGAAATACCATAAAACAATTCACCAGCAAAATATTAAAGAATCAGAAGAAATACTACAAGACAACTTATCAACAAAATGTCAAAGAACTAGAAGAAATACTACAAGACAATTTATTAGCAAAACATTAAAGGATTAGAAAAAATACCACAAGACAATTCACAGCAAACAGCAAAGGATCAAAAAAATTACTACAAGACAATTYAYYAGYWAAWHVYBAAAARVTCAAAAAATACTACAAGATAATCTAAAAGAATAAAAAAAATAATGCAAGGCAATTTACTAGCAAATACTAAAAGATCAGAAGAAATACCACAAGACAGTTTACCAACAAAATATCAAAGAAACAGAAGAAAAACACCATTGAAAAGAAATTTTACAAAAAAAAAGAAAAGAAAAAGTAGTATAAACTATCTAAAGAAGTAACTACAAAACAATTCACTAGTAAATACTAAAAGATCAGAAGAAATATCACAAAACAATTTATTAGCAAACTATTGAAGGATCAGAAAAAATACTACAAGACAACTTAGCAAACACCAAAAGACCAGAAGAAATATCACAAGACAAGTTTATCAGTAAAATATTGAAAGATTAGAAGAACTATTACAACTTAYTAGCATACACCAAAAGATCAGAAGA
>LXRJ01000059.1 GCA_001684025.1 Candidatus Glomeribacter gigasporarum
TGCGGCTATGGTCAATATCGCCTGTCGTTGCAAATGGCTCGCTTAATTCATTGTTAACACGGCCTAAAACTTATTGAATAATGTCCAACCCTCCTTTTATCGCTGCCATTCCACCCGTAACGCCGGTTGCGCGTGAGCACAAGGTCGTGCCGGAAGCGCAACAACGCGCGCTGGATGCTCGACGCTCAGCGTTAGAAGCGGCGCGCGCCGCGCTTGTCGATGTCGATGGCTCACGCGCGTCTGAATTGCTTGAGCTAGAGGGTTTGATCCGGTTCGGTTCAGCGCGACGGGCGAAGCAGCGCATGGGCGGCTCGGAAGAGGCGATCGAGTACGCGAGTGCGCAACTGAAACAATTGACCGATCGTTTAGGGGAGACAGATCGCGCCGCATTAAAAACACTCGCCGCGCATTTTCCAAATTTAGGCGCTGAAGCGGATCCGCTGGCGCGTTTGATGGCGGCGCGACTTGCCCCCGGMCCCGCCGCGCTGTTACTGGTCGCCGCGCAGGCGGGGGCGGRCGAAGCCCGCCTGCGCCGGTTGAAAGAAGCACTCGCGCGTCTGCTCAAGCAAGCGCATGGCGCAGTCCACTTCAGCCTATTTTCATGCTTGGCTTTTGGCAACGATCCGCGACAGTGCGATGAGATGAAACAGCTCTACCGTTACATCGTCGATGAAGGCGGAACCATGAGCGCACTGTTCAAATCCCTGATGCGATTGCCTGACCGTGAAACGCGGCTGCACACGCTGTTGTGCGCAGTGGCGTGCGAGCTTTCGGGCGCGGACCCCGCCGTGCGCGGTGCGCGGCTTGCTGCAGTTGTCAACGAAATTCGCCGTTTACTGATTTTTCTGAGTTTGAACGAGACGTGTCAGAACACCGCGGCGCGCTTAATGCGGCCGGATGGCATTGGTGTTGCGGCTGAGGTGAATCTGGACGGCGATACGGTCTTGATGGAGTTGATCGAGACTTCCGAGCAGGCGTGGATCGATGCGGATTGTCTCGAAATGCGTTTTGGCGCCTTAGGCATTCATGATCTCTCGACGAAATTGCGTTGTGCGCGCGCATTTCAAGAAATCTGGAATTACTTACCCGCGCCATTTTTTGACAATGACAATGATAAACGCCAACAGATTCTCACAGCGTTTAAAGAGTTGACAGTTACGTTGGCGGAAAAAGAGGAAGAACTGTTTTAGTGCCTTTTCTAATCGCACTGTCACTGTGTCGCTCGCCGCTCGCCGCTCGCCGCTCGCCGTATTGTTCATACTGTCTTCGCGGCGGCTTCTTGTTACAGCGCGATTAGAAAAGGCACTGGAGAATGAATAATGGATTCAGTGGCGCAATCCAACCTCGATGAATTTGTCCGGAATGTGCGCGTGCCGGTGCAGCGGGATGGTGATCTTTTGAGTTGGCAAGAAGAGCATTTCCGCTTTATCGTTGAGCCGCAAGAGACGCATCTGATGATCAGTATCGAGCAGCCAGCGCCGGAGGCCGATGATGAGCAGCAGCTTCTCACTTTGTACCGGCGGACAGCGCCGCAGCGTTTTATGGGGCTGCCGGTGCGGATCTATCAGCAGAACGCATCGATGACGGGCACGCTGGCAGTGCCATGGCATGCCGTCGAAACTGGACATTTGCTCAAGCTATGTGATGCGTTACGGCGCTTATTTGAGTCAGCCTCATTGAATGCCAATAGAAGTGTGGTAAGAACGGATGAAGAATTTTAACGACATGATGACAGCTTTGTTGCAAGCTGTTTCAAAACGGCAGGACATTGTGCTGGTCACGATTGTGATTACGGCCGTGTTCATGATGATTTTGCCGTTGCCAACACTGCTGGTTGACGTACTGATTGCGATCAACATCACCCTCTCCGTGCTAACGCTGATGATTGCGATTTATATGCGCAATCCTCTGGATTTCTCGGTTTTCCCCGCTCTTTTACTGATTACAACGCTCTACCGCTTAGCGCTGACAATTACCACGAGCCGTTTAATTCTGTTGCAGGCGAACGCGGGAGAGATCGTGTACGCCTTCGGTAATTTCGTGGTCGGCGGTAATGTCGCGGTCGGTATTATCGTCTTTGCCATTATTACTGTCGTTCAGTTTATTGTGATTACCAAAGGCGCCGAGCGCGTCGCCGAAGTCTCGGCGCGTTTTTCACTGGATGGCATGCCGGGCCGGCAGATGAGTATCGACGGCGATATGCGCGCCGGCGCGTTGACCGCAACGGACGCCAAGCTTGCGCGTGAACTGCTGTTGAAGGAGAGCCGCTTTTACGGCGCGATGGATGGGGCGATGAAGTTCGTCAAAGGGGATGCCATCGCCAGCATCATTGTGGTCATTGTCAATATTGTGGGGGGGATTGCGATCGGGATGATGCAACAGGAGATGGGCGCGGCCCAAGCCATCTCTACCTACGCCATCTTGTCAGTCGGCGATGGGTTGATTGCGCAAATTCCAGCGCTTTTAATTTCAATTACGGCGGGTTTGATCGTGACCCGTATCCAGGGCACGGAAAAAGAGAACCTCGCGACCCAAATGCTCAAGCAGTTGGTCGCCCAACCTTGGGCGTTACTGATGGTCGGCGGCGTGCTGATGTTATTCGCGCTATTGCCGGGTTTTCCGACCGTCATTTTCGCCCTGCTCGCAGCGATCATTGTCGGTTTCTGGTATCGGCTGCGGCGGCGCGCGCAAAGCGACTTAGGCGTTAGCGACACGCCGGGCATACAGGCGCGCGCCCCGACAACCAAAGCAGAACTGCCGCCCGCGATGCGCGTGCTGTTAGGCCCCGGCGTTGCGGACAGCGCGCGTTTGAAAGATGCGCTCGAACGTTTTTGTCAAGCTAAATTTGACGCGCTGGGCATCCATCTGTCCATGCCGGATATGGTGGAACGGCCTGAACATGCGTCAGGCGCGATTGAAATCCAATTATCTCTCGTGCCCGCCGTTGCGTTGAAATTGCCCGCCCAAGCTGGATTGGTATGGGCGAGCGCACGCGCGCTTGGCGTGGAAGCTGAAGAAATCCGTCTGCCGTGGGGGAGGGTATTTTCATGGCTGGCGCCGGACCAGTATGACGCGGCAAAGCAAAAAGGATTAACGGTTTATACCGCCGAGCAACGGATTATTGAATTGCTAGACGCGGTGCTCGCGCGTTACGCGGAAAACTTTATGGGCTTGCAAGAGACGCGCGCGCTGCTCAATGCGCTTGAAAAAACGCATCCCGAACTGGTGCGTGAAGTATTGCGCGCAATGCCGCTTCACAAAATTTCCGAAATCATGCGGCGCCTGGTGGCCGAGCACATCTCAGTACGCGATCTGCGTTCGGTGGGCGAAGCGATGGTGAACTGGTCGCATAAAGAAAAAGACGTTGTTTTGCTGACCGAATACGTGCGGATTGCATTGCGCCGGCAAGTGTGCCATATCTTCGGCGGCTCCAGGCATCGGATTGCCGCGCTGATGATCGGCGAGCGCATTGAAAGCATGATCCGCGAATCGATCCGGGAAACCTCCGCTGGAACGTATTCCGCACTCCCGCCTGACAAAACCGGGGCAATTCTAAAACTCATCAAAACACATCTTGAAGATCATGAATTATTACGTCCAGTTCTGGTGACGGCGATGGATGTGCGCCGTTATTTGCGCAAAATGATCGAGCGCGATTATTTTGCAACGCCCGTACTCTCCAATCAGGAATTGATTGACGACCTCAATGTAAACGTGCTGGGCAATATTGAACTGTTTGATGAAGCCAATGCGCCTGCCGAAGCTGCCTGATTTTGAGCGTTTGGCGCAGCGTTTGCACGCGCGGCTAGACGCAAGCGCAGTGTCAAGCGCCTGCGGCGCGCGCAGCATTGGCACGGTGCGCCGCGTTGAGTCAACTGTATTGCACGCCCGCTTGCCGGGCGCGCAATTAGGCGAATTATGCCGAATCGGCACGCAGGCTCTGCGCGCCGAAGTGATCGGATTACATGAAGAGACGGTGGTTTTATCCCCGTTTGAAGAACCGCTGGGGATTGCATGCGGTGCAGACGTCGAACGACTGGGCCGGCCGCTCGAAATTGAAGTGGGGGAACATCTGATCGGCGCGGTGCTCGACGGTTTCGGCCGCGTGTTGCGCGCGTCAAATGCAACGGCGTCTGCCGCGCGCAGCCGGCGTTCAGTGGTTGCTGATCCGCCCGATGCCTTGTCGCGCCCTTTAGTGCAGGAGCCGCTTCTGTTCGGCGTGCGCGCACTAGACGCCCTATTGACCTGTGGAAAAGGACAGCGGATCGGACTTTTCTCTGCCGCTGGGGTAGGCAAAAGTACCTTGCTTGGGATGATGATGCACGGCAATCTGGCCGATGTCGTCATTTTGGCGCTGGTCGGTGAACGAGGCCGCGAAGTGCGCGAATTTATCGATCGCGTATTTGATGAAACGATGCGCGCGCGCGCGATCATTGTCGTTGCAACCTCCGATAAACCGGCGCTTGAACGCTACAAGGCGGCGTATACAGCAACGACCATTGCCGAATATTTCCGCGAACAGGGCAAGGATGTCCTGTTATTGTTTGATTCCATCACACGTTACGCGCGCGCCGCGCGTCAACTGGCGATTGCGGCGGGAGAGCCGATGTCGGCGAATGGCTGGCCGCCAAGCGTATTTGCGGCATTGCCGCGTCTTCTGGAGCGCGCCGGACCGGCCGCCTATGGCTCAATCACCGGCGTCTATACGGTACTGGTCGAGGGGGACAATATGAATGAGCCGGTGGCTGACGAAGTGCGCTCGATTCTGGACGGTCACATCATCCTGTCGCGCGCGCTGGCCGAGCGGCATCACTATCCGGCCATCGATGTGCGAGCGAGCGTGAGCCGCGTGATGCCCCATATTGCGCCCGCCGATTTGCAGCAGCACGCGGGTAAATTGCGCCGCCTACTGGCGCGTTATGATGAGATTGATTTGCTGGTGCGCGTTGGGGAATACCAACGCGGTTTCGATGCCGAGGCTGACGAAGCGCTGGACCGGCGTGCGGCCATTGAGCGTTTCCTATGCCAGCCCGCTGCTGCGGAGCCGGTGGATTTGGACGGCCTTCAGGCGGCGCTTCAGCACACCGTGCAGGCGCCGGTTGCCGCAGCGCCGGCAGTAAAGGCTGAACAGCAAGCGCTGGAAGCAGCGCATTGAGCGCTGGATGTCAATATGTGGCCGCGCTTAATTGCCATAAAGAATCATCGAGAACATCGGTTGCAGGCTGAAATCAACCGCATTCATGCACAGATACGCGCGCACGCGCACGCGCGTGCGGAAACCCATCAACAAAGCATTGAGAATGCGCAGCGCTGGCGCGAACACAGCCGGAAAACCTGTACCGGAAAAGCGGATCAGTTACATCGTCTACGCAGTGAACTCAGTCATTTTTATACCGCCGACCTGCAGTTTCAGAGAGAAGATGAACGTCTTCAAAAGGAAATTGAAGACTTGCAAAAACAGCATGCCGAACTTGAGGCGGCGCTGAGAAAATGCATCAAAAAGCAGGAAAAATTACAACTGATTCAAGGGATGGAATGATGACAACCCCCGTTCATAAAAGCAGCGCCGTGTACGACAGCCAGATGCGTGCGCAAGATGCCCCGCAGAAACGGCTAGAGGCCGCATCCGAGGCGCAGCAGCGTTTTAAGCAATTATTGGCCGCGTTGAAGGGACGGCAGCCGGCGTGCTCCAAAACTGAAGAGGAAGCGGCGTTAGAAACGCTGAATGTACCGCCGCCCGCGCCGGTTTCTCCATTGCCCATCGGCGTAGAGATAGACACGGTAGAGAACGCGCGCGGCGTAGCGAGCGTCTCTGGGCTGAATCATATCCAAGCAGATATCAATACCGCGCTGCATGCGTTGACTGCAGCGATGTGTTCGCCCGCCGCGCCCGCGGATCCGCAATCGAATCCAGCGAGCAACGAGCGGGTGGCGCTTCGTGTCGATGTATTGTCGGGACCGCTGACCGGCGCCCAAATGGTCGTTGCGGCTCAGCAGTGCAAGCTGCAAATGACGGTGCGCGCGGCGAACCGTGATCAAAGCGCGGCATTGGAGGCAATCCGGAGTACGCTGGTTGGCAAAGTCCGTTCGCTTGATCAGTTTGACATTCAATTTGAACCAGAAGGCGATGTCAATGGCTGAGGCGGATGATTTTGACGCTTATTTTGATCCGCCCTGCTGGCCGGCTGAACTTGCACATTTGCACAGCGTCATCGGCTTGGCGCGGCGCGCTCAAATGGATGGCATTTCTTTATGGCTATCGCTGCGATCGAATCGCACTCGTCACGGCGCCTATCCGCTTTTACCGATGGCACTTTCACTGGAAGGACAAACCGTTTACGCATGGGTTGAAGAAACGGCTTTTATCGAATGGCTGGAGCCGATTGTGGTCATTCCAAATATCGCCGCGCTCACGGCGGAGAATCGGTGCGCCGCATGCGCGTGGACTTTAGCGCCTTGGTTAAACTGGTGCGCACAGCGTGAATTATCTGCCCCTTCGCTTAAAGCGCTCGGCGAGGCGGCAGTGCTGCCCGCCATCGTTTTTGAACCTGTGTATCCTGTATTGACGCTCGCCGCGGACTATGCGGAGGCTGGCCCCAGGCGTTTGGATTTGACGCTGTCCGGCTTTCCACATACTTGGTTAAGCGCGTTGGCGTGCAGTATGCGTGCGCATCCCGAACCACGCGCGCAGACGTGCCAAATGGATGTCGTCGGCAGCGCAGGATTCGCGCGGATCTCGGTTCAGCAATTGGCGGAGTTGCGCGTGGGTGATGTTGTATT
Source organism: Candidatus Glomeribacter gigasporarum (assembly GCA_001684025.1). Taxonomy (GTDB): domain Bacteria; phylum Pseudomonadota; class Gammaproteobacteria; order Burkholderiales; family Burkholderiaceae; genus Glomeribacter; species Glomeribacter gigasporarum_A. The sequence continues at coordinate 6,781 of LXRJ01000059.1, forward strand.
TATGGCTGCTCAAGCGCCTTTATCAGAAGGCGGAGTATTTTGCGGAATCGGCCCGCTTTTTTTTCAGGCGCGCCGGATTGATCCAAATCGTTTTGAAGTGGAACGTATGATGACGGCATTGGACGAAGAGAGTGAGATGATTTCCGATACGGCTCAGGGGTTGCCCGAGTCCACGGTTGGAGACTTACCCGTCACGCTGGTGTTTGAAATTGGGCGCATGCCGGTGCCATTATCTAAACTGGCTTGTTTGCAGACCGGAGATGTATTAGAGACGAGGTTCGAAACCGCGCCTGATGTTGGCATTCGCGCGCAGGGGAAGCTGATTGCATCGGCAAAACTGGTGCGAGTAGGCGAACGTCTGGGCGCGCAGATTACCCAGATGATGTATTCGGAGTGCAAGCCGCAACCGGGCATCGATACATCAAAGCAAAAGGATCAACCCATTACGCGGCAAATAGAGGATGAGGCGCTCAAACCGGACGAGACGGATCCACAGCAATGAATCTGCTTGATCATCCCGTCCAACTGATCGTTTTTCTCTTTCTGTTGTCCATATTGCCATTATTGGTGGTGCTGGGCACTTCGTTCCTAAAGCTTTCCGTCGTGCTGGCGCTGTTGCGCAATGCGCTTGGAATTCAGCAAGTGCCGCCGAATATTGCTTTGTATGCGATCGCGTTGATCTTGACCGCGTATATTATGGCGCCGGTGGGATTTCAGGTCAGCGATGCGTTAAATAAACATCCAGTTGATTTCAGCTCGCCGGCCTCCGTTGCGCAAATTGATGACAGTGTGTTATCGCCTTATCGGCGCTTTATTAAACAGAACACGCCGCCGCGCCAAATCAAGTTTTTTATGGAAATTGGCCGGCGCACTTGGCCCGAATATTACAAAGAGCGGCTCGACGCGGATTCTTTATGGGTCTTGATCCCGGCGTTTGCCGTCGGCCAACTGATTGAAGCGTTCAAAATCGGCGTGCTGCTTTTTCTGCCTTTTTTGGCGATTGACATGATCGTTTCCATCCTGTTGCTCACGCTTGGCATGATGATGGTTTCCCCGCTCACGATTGCGTTGCCGTTCAAAATTCTGCTTTTTGTATTGATGGGCGGCTGGGAGAAATTACTTTCACAGTTAATGCTTTCTTACATATGAATGCATCCATTCTTATTCATTTGACCACGCAGGTATTGTGGATTGTGATGTTGCTTTCGCTGCCGGTGGTTGCGGCTGTGACGGTGGTCAGTCTGCTGGTGAGCGTGTTGCAGACGCTGACCCAACTGCAGGATCAGACGATGCAATTCATTTTCAAACTCGTGACGACTGCGATCACTTTATTTATCGGCTATCGATGGATGGGTTTAACGCTGTTGAACTATGGCGAGCTTGCGTTTAGCCAGTTATCCATGATGCGGCGTTAAAAGCTTTCATCATGACGCACATAAACGCTTGGATGCCGTGGTTGCAGACGCTGGCGTTATGCATGATGCGGCCCTTCGGCGTGATGATCCTGCTGCCGGTAGTAAGCGCTCGTTCGCTGGGCGGCGCGCTGGCCAGGAATGCGTTGGCATTGATGATTGCGGCGCCCATATTGCCCCATGCCTGGGCGGCTGCGCCGGAAGGTGTGGGGACTTACCATTCTTCCGCTTTTTTGATCACAGGCTTAAGCGAGCTGTCCGCGGGACTGTATATTGGCCTCATTGCCGCGATTCCGTTCTGGGCGATTACGGTTGCCGGCGAACTGATTGACACCGTACGCGGTTCCGGCTTGTCTGAGATTATCAATCCGACGACCGGCGGACAAGTGTCTCTATTTTCCATTTTATTGACGCAGTTGATCGCTGCGCTTTTTTTTGTCAGCGGTGGTTTTAACCAACTGCTCGAAGCGATTTATCGCTCATATACGATATTGCCGTTGGGTGCGCCTTTATCACTGAGTCGCGGTACGGCCAGTTTTTTGATTGCACAGTGGCAGCTCATGGTGGAATTGGGCGTTCGCTTTGCACTGCCCGCTATAGCCGTCATGATGATGGTCGATTTTTCGCTCGGTTTGATCAATCAGACGGCAGAGCGTTTGGATGTATTTTTTATCGCAATGCCAGTCAAGTCGCTACTTGCTTGCCTAGCGCTGAATATGAGTATGCAATTGGCACTTGAAGATTATTTTGAACGGTTTAGCGCAATCGGATTGTTGATCCGCCAATTGTTTTGACCTGCTCCCCTTAAACCGCACCAAGTGAAAGTTAGATAAGTCTGTCAAACCATAAGAAATGGAATAGGTGACGGACATGAAAGGAAATCGATTTACAGAAGACCAAATCATCGGATTTGTGAAGCAAGCCGGAGCCGGTCTGCCGGTCAAGGCGTTATGCCGACGAGTGGAGTGCCCCCTGGAGCTGGACAACACAGAGGAGATAAATTGATCCGCTGACTGGGCCTGTTAAGAGGAACAGCACAATGTCAGCAAGAGGAGCGTATCGGCGGCACCGTCCACAATTCAAATTGCCG
>LXRJ01000172.1 GCA_001684025.1 Candidatus Glomeribacter gigasporarum
GGCAATTGGCGTCAGGGGACTTTCACCCCATGTGTTCCATGCCTGTACCGGCATGCACTCGTACCACTCGAACAGGTTGGCAACAACCCCAGCGCAACCAGCTTGCGTGTTCCGAGCGTCGAAGACTCCGTCGTTGGCATCAAGCCCCCTCTTTTGAAGTATGAGCATCCGCGCGAATGCCGAGCTTGTCAAGCAAGGCGCGATCTGCTTCCGCCTGAGGATTGCCGGTCGTCAGTAGTTTCTCGCCATAGAAGATCGAGTTCGCGCCGGCAAAAAAGCAGAGCGCCTGTACTGCTTCTGACATCTGCTCCCGGCCAGCGGACAATCGAACCATCGCTTGTGGCATCGTAATCCGCGTAATGGCGATAGTCCGTATAAACTCGAAGAGGTCGAGCGGCTCAGCTTCCGCCAGCGGTGTTCCCGGCATGCGCACCAGATGATTGATCGGAACGGATTCGGGAGTGGGGTCGAGATTGGCCAGCTGCGCGATCAACCCCGCACGATCTTCGCGGGATTCGCCCATCCCGACAATGCCACCGCAGCAGACCTTAATGCCCGCATCCCGTACGATTTTGAGTGTGTCGAGCCGGTCTTGATAGGTACGGGTGCTGATAATGGTTTCGTAGAATTCGGGCGAGCTGTCCAGATTGTGATTGTAATAATCCAGGTCTGCCGATTTCAGTGATTGCGCGGCCTCGCCGTCTAGCATGCCAAGGGTCGCGCAGGTCTCTAGCCCCAGCGCTTTGACCGCACGGATCATCTCCAAAACGGGGGCAAGCTGACGCGGTTTTGGATTGCGCCAAGCCGCGCCCATGCAAAATCGTGTTGCGCCGTTGGCCTTGGCGGTGCGGGCAGCCATCAGCACCTCATCTAGCGGCATCAGCTTATCTGCCTTCAGCCCCGTTTTGTAACGGGCAGACTGCGGACAATATGCACAATCTTCCGGGCAGCCGCCCGTTTTGATCGAGCACAGCGTTGAAAGCTGCATCGTGTTGGGATAGAAATGTGCGCGGTGAGTTTGATGCGCGCGAAGCAGCAGATCATTGAAAGGAAGGGCGTAGAGGGCGAGGATGTCTACGACTGACCAAGCGGGTGAATGTCTGGCTGGGCTGCGATCAGAAACGCAGGCAGCTGGCGCGTCAGAATATGGGACGTCTTGCATCGTGGGGCCTCAGACATAAAGCATGAAATGCTGGGCAGAATTGGAGGAACATTCAATCCTAAATATTAGCAACTCCTTAAATGGTCTGCTCTACTCGTTTGGGCGTACCCTTCTCCATCTGCAGGCTCGCCTCATATTGCCTGTAAAACCACCCGCAGAGCCAGATCGACAGAAGCATGAATACACAGGCAAGGGGACTCTGGCGTATAGGGTGGCTGGGCTATCCAACGCCTCCTGCGCCAGTTCCTTGATGCGCCTGGCTGTGAACGGCTCGCTTGGTACGGATTATTGTCCTTGCCCCTCTGTTCAATCAAACGTCTATGCATCCATAATACATGCAAGCCGACGCGCCGCGCCGAGCAGCCGCCAAGCACAATAAAGCGACGGAGGTGGCAGAGGCGCGCTCTGTTGCAGAAACCTGAAAGCAAAATAGAATGCAAGCGGATTGACAGGTGGATTTTGAGGAGATAGGCATGAATAAAACCGAAGCGATGAAATCCTTTCTCCAGGAAAGGCCGGGACAGAAGTTTACGGCGCAACAGTTGGCGGAGTGGTTTTTCCGGACCTATCCAGACGAGGGCAAAAAGAAACTGGCCAGCAGCAAAAAACTCAACAGCGAGGAAGCGTTACTCCGCCAACTCAAGGCAGAGGTCTATGCCAGCTTCGGGCCCAACGCCAGCGCTCCGATCAAGCATACAGAAGACCATCCGCGTCGCTTCTATTTCAGTCCGCTTTCGGATGAGGAAGAAGTGGTCGCCGCTGAGCGCGCAGCGGCTCAACCTGCCGGCACGCAGCAGTCCCCCGCAAAAAGCGAAAAGGAGCTGTATGATGAACTGGCCCTATTCCTGTGGAATGAGTACCGGGTGTATCCAAAGCGTATCGATGAAAAGCGTTCATCGAACCGGCACGGGCCCAATGGCAACCACTGATTATATCCCGATATGGTGGGGATGGAAAACTTAAGCGCCGACTGGGAGCCAGAAATCTGCAAGTGCGTTGATGAATACAAGGATAAGAAAGCTAAGTTGTGGTCGTTTGAAGTCAAACGGCTGCTGAATCGTTCTAACGTGCGGGAGAGTTTCTTTCAGGCGGTCTCGAATTCCTCATGGGCCAATTTCGGTTATCTGGTGGCCGCCGAGATTTCCGGCACCGGCACGGGCGTTCGGCGTGAGCTGGAGATTTTATGCGCGGCCCACGGCATCGGGGTGATCTTACTCGCTGACGAGCCTGGCAACGGCCAAGTCCTGATACCCGCGCATGAACGCATGACGGTTGACTGGGATAGCTGTAACCGATTGGCTGCGGCCAATCAGGATTTTATGGCTTATATTGAATGCGTGTGGCAGTTTTGTCGGACGGGCAAGATCACCCCTAGTGACTGGATTTTACCCGCTGATCCGAAATAAGGGCTAAGCATACTGCGCCCATGCTCAGTCGTTTGTTTAGCAAAAACAGTTTGCCTCGACTTTCGCTTACCATTCTCTAAATCAAACTCTCGCCCGAAAAAGCCCGTAAAATGGGGATCAAAGCTTGCGGGTACCCGCAAGGAAAACGGAGAATGGAGAGAGAAAAATGCCCCAAGAGAACCAAAAACCGCCCAAATCGCTGTTGAGCGTCCTCAAGGCGGTTTTGAAGACCCTGTGTTTACCTGCGTCT
>LXRJ01000208.1 GCA_001684025.1 Candidatus Glomeribacter gigasporarum
GCCTTGATCGACACAGGCTTTTGCATGCCTCTTCACGAACTCGATCAACGCCGCCCAGACGCCGCTGTGGCGCAACACGAACTCTTTGTACAGCGCCGCGCTCAAGAAGCAGTCCTCCTTGTATACACATCCTTAAGTTCAGGAAAAACAGGCTCAGGCAGAATGTCTGTATTGCTGTTTTTCCATACATCGCGCGCAAACTCCGCCAATCCTATGGCGGCAGACATCGCCCGTGTCGGCGCATGACGGTAAAAGCCGCTGATGCTGAACTTTTGTGTACCGTCGTCAAAATGATTGACCACCAATTGACCATTGAGGACAGGCAGCGGACTTTCCCGCTTGCTGCGGAAATAGTTCTTAACCAATTCCCGCTGCACTTGCCAAGCCAAATCATCGGTGAACGACTTGACCAGCATCAGGTAGCCGGTTTGGGTGAGGAGGATGAGGCCGTTCGGTGCAGTAATTCCAAGCTCTTGTTTGGCTTCAGACGAATTTCGTCTGAAGTAATCTTCGCCTTCGATAAGCTTGCTGCGATTGGCCTTAAAGTTTCGATGTGCAGTACCCTCTGGCCGACGATGCGCCTTATCCATCATCGCTAATGTGATGACGGGCTGACCTTGATAAAAAATAACGGGAAGTTCGACGTTGTGCGGAAGGTGCACAACAGAAGGTACGGGCGTACCTGGGGCGGATGCCGACATGGCTTTGCTCCTGATCGAGAGACTTAAGGACCCGCTTATTAGACGGGGTGGGCAGGCGTTCAAAACCGCTAACAGACGGCGGGCGTATTTCCCTTTCGGGTCTTGTATTAGCCGCACGCCCGCCCATTGAGCAAAACCGATGGGCGAAATAAAAGCCGCTGACTGACGGGGCGACTTTGCCGCTGTTAGAGGTGTTTTGAGCACCTGAAGAGCACTATAAGCCGCCGCATCAGAGGAAGTCAAGGGCCGCCGTGATAGAATTTGGGGTAAGGAGAATTGATCTATGGCACTCGCTGCATTCGATACGCTTAAATTTGTTGACGAACTTGAGAAATCCGGTATTCCTGAGAAGCAGGCCAGAGCTATATCTTCGGCTGTCCGAAAAGTGCATGAATCTTCAGATGTTGCGACCAAGGGCGATATCGCTGATTTGTACCGCGATACAAAACAAGATATCGCTGATTTGCGCCGCGATACAAAACAAGATATCGCTGATCTACGCCGCGATACAAAACAAGACATCGCTGATCTACGCCGCGACTTTGCGGATGCAGAAGAGCGTACAGACGCCAAGCTGGAAAAGCTTGGTACGGAGTTGCGCCACGAAATCGGCGATCTGCGCAAGGATATGGAGGCCAGATTTGCGGGCGTAGATGCCAAACTCGCGGGCGCAGATGCCAAGCTCGAAAAGGCTAAGTTCGACCTGCTCAAATGGATGGTCGGGCTTGCTGTAGGTAACTTTGCCTTTCTGGTCGGTATTTTCTGGAAGGTCATGTCTATTCCAGGCATCCACTGATTCGTCTGCGCTTGAAAAATGTGGGAGCGCTTTTTTAAAAGTAGATTTTTTAAATGGCTGGATAGGCAAATGCCGTCAGGGAATTCCATACTGTTTGTTTTGTACGGTTTAGTAGTGTTTTTGATAATTCTTGCGCTTCCTTCCAAACCAAATATCCACCTGCGCGATCTAGTTACCAAGGAAGAATTCAAACAGGAAATGCACGCATTACGTGAGGAAATCCGCTCGCAGTGCGTAGCGCCGCAAAAAGCAACAGGCAACAAAGACTCACATTGATTCATGCGGCTTCTCCCAAGAGTTGAGCGGCGCTGGCCGTAAAGAATTCAGCGGCGTTCTTGGCTTCTGTGTAAGCGGCTCTGTGGTTTTGACCTGCCTGAATGGCCCGATGCACGGCATTTCTAATCACAATCTGCAGATTGGCAATCATCAGCTTTTGCAGAGCGGTAAGTTGACCGCGTGCGCCGGATTCAATCCCGATGGTTTTGTTGACCAGCTTGTTGATGTTCATATGGAAGATGGCTTCGTCAGTAGTGCTGCCCGCTTCTTTGGCCTGTTGAAATGCACCGAAAACTGAGCCTGGAAATGCACTGAAAATTGACCCACCCC
>LXRJ01000119.1 GCA_001684025.1 Candidatus Glomeribacter gigasporarum
ATGCCGCCGTATATTCTGTCTGATGAGGAAATCTCGCTACTTGCTGAGCGCGTTTATGCTGTGCTTGTACAGGTTTTGGAGGTTCAACATCCAATGCGATGACAAGAGAAATATTTAAAAGCGCGATCAGTTCATGATGGCCTCCCATGCCTTTTTTGTCACCGGCACCGATACCGGCGTTGGCAAGACGCTGGTTTCAGCCGCGCTGTTGCATGCCTTTGGCGCGCGCGGACTGCGCACCGCTGCAATGAAACCCATTGCGGCGGGGGCTGAACAGAGAGAGGGGATTTGGCGGAATGAGGATGTCGACAGTCTGGCGCGCGCTGCGAATAGGGCGCTGCCGCCGGAGCAAACCCACACCCTACCTGTTGAAGGAAGCTGCTGCGCCCCACATCGCCGCTGCACAGGAAGGCATAAGACTTAATATTGTGTATATAGTGCAATGCTATGAAACAGTCGCGCAGAGGGCAGACTGTGTCATTGTGGAGGGTGTTGGCGGGTTTCGCGTTCCGCTGGGGCCAACTGAGGATACTGCGGATTTGGCTTGTGCACTAAGGTTGCCTCTCATATTAGTGGTGGGACTGCGGCTGGGTTGCCTGAATCATGCGCTGCTGGCGGCAGAGGCAATCGCCGTGCGCGGGCTTAGCTTGGCCGGCTGGGTGGCCAACCAAGTCGATCCTGCCCTGCGTTACAAAGAAGCCAATATTGAGGCGCTACAAATTCGCCTTGCTGACCTCGTTCATGCGCCCTTATTAGGTTGTATCCCCTATTTACAACAAAATGCTTCGGCGGCAGTCCACGCCGTGCCTTATTTGAATCTTGGATCGCTTGCTGCTCAAGTCTCAACCACTACCAACTAGAAGTTGGTAGGTTGTAAATCTAGACTGGAAGTCGGGATCAGTCTAAAGACAAGTTCGAAAGATTTTCTGAACGATGGGCATCGACATGATGATCCAGGTGGGCGTTAATCGCTTCGTCAGTCACGTTCCCACTGGTTGAGCTAAAGTACCCTCGGCCCCAGAAGTGGCGGCCCCAATATCGCTTGCGTATCTCCGGAAATTCCTGCTGTATTTTTCGAGAAGAGCGTCCCTTAACAAGCTTCACAAATTCACTGACTGCAAGGTAAGGGGGAATTGAGGCGAAGACGTGGATATGGTCGGCTGATAAGACACCATTGATGATTTTCACCTCTTTTTCTTCCGCCACTTGCGCAACAATTTCACGAACTCGCAAGCGCAGTCCGCCCTGCAAAACGCGATAGCGATATTTCGTTACCCATACCAAATGATAACGGTGATGGTAGACCGTATGGGGACTGCGGCTGTATTCCGTCATTCACAAACATTATCTGAAGATATGTCCGTCTGGAAGACGGAGGTTTTAACCATTTAGAGGACTATAAATCGCTTATTTTAAGCGAAGCGGGTAGCCTATCAGATTTTTCAAGGCTACCCTAGCCTCAGGGCAAATTACTTCTAATGCATAAATTCATATGCGGGATGAAACCACCTCTGACGGCATGCTTCTGTGCTTGTTTTTGTCAGTGGTGCGACACCTTGTTGGGCCTCAAATCGCAATAAAATTCTTTGATGCATTAGAAGTAATTTGCCCTGACCCTAGCCTGTGGTCTCTGGTTATTCCACGTCACGTGGTTTATTCCATTGGCTTGAATACGTCGCTGTTTGTATATACGTGGTCCCAGGAATAATTAGCATTTGGTCTGACTAAGTGCCATAGGGTGGTAATGGTTGGTGTTCCCTTCTTTTCCTCGCAATAGCCCGCCCAAGAAGCAACACTGCCATATTCGCCCCATCGGACGGAGAACGTTATAACCGGGACGTTACTGCCCGATCCGCTTGGTTTAGCGCCGTTTATCCACCCCGAAACAGGGTATGTTTCCCCTTTTGTTCCAGAGGGGGATTTATAAGTCCCGATAAGCGCTCCAGTTTCAGGATTGACATGCTGAATGGTAAATGTCGAGCCGATCTGGTTCCCCCATTTTCCAGCCAAGCGGGTGCAATTTTGCCAACTTGACGCGCTGGATTCTGCAGAAAATATGAAGCACAGTAAACTACCTAACGTATATTTATTAAACGTTTTCATCATCTACTCTCCTTTTTTCGTACTCAGTCCATAATCAAACTAGCGGTAAAGTGGCACATGTCTTTAACGTTGCTGCTGTAATAAAGAATAAATTGAGGCCGAACAGGCATTATCAAGTGGCGATAGACCCATTTCAGGGTGAACACCCAGCGCCTTTCGATCTGAAACTGAAAATGCGGGCCTGCGAGGTCGCACAGGATAGGCTGTGGTCACGGTTGCCAGCGCCTCCGCCTGGTTCCGAAGTCATTATCGTGCCCCAAGTCATGGGGTGCTTGAAAACGGGTGAGGAACAGGCGAGCGAGGCGGCCTATGCGCTTGTTCCTTTACCGGCCCCAGGCCAGTCCCGCGTTTTTGAAACCGCTCAAGGCCGCGCGGATGTCACGCTGCGTCGAATAACGCCCCACTGCATTGGCTTTCACTGGCGGGTTCCTCCGGCCATCGAGCGGCGCGGGCTTGGATTCTTTCGGAACTCAGCGGCTTCAGAGCCGGAACGGCGGGCCGCCATCAGGCAGTTGGCACAACTGATCCTGGCCTGTGCGGTGGGCTGGAGCCCTGCGACAATCACGCTATACGACCAGTGTCCGTTCAAAGAGGAGCTGGCCTTGGCGCTTCATCTCTACCAAGCGCTGTATACCGAGTGTTTGGCCGCCGAGACAGGGTGCGCAGCGCTGAAGATGATGGGAGTGGCGCTTTCTCCGGAAGAGATCACCCAGGCAAAAAACACCTTTTTCAGTGAAGCGAAGCGTCTGTACCTTTTGGATCCGCACGCTTCTGATACTTCCGAGGCGTGTCGAGCGGCTTATACGCAGGACTCGGGTCCAAATTCCGCCACAACCTCCCGCTGCCTTTCCCACGCCACAGGTAACGGATGTTCCTGAAACCACCTCAGCATCATCGTTTTCGGCTGCCGGCCTGCGATCAGCGTTTCCACGATGTCCGGCGCGAGCAGGTTCAAGCGCAGCAACTCGTTGACGGTGGATGGATGCAGCCCTTCGCGCTGCGCGATGTCTGAGCCGCTGGCGGCAATGCCTTCATCCAGTACCCTTTGCCAATGGAAAGCGCGGCCCAGTGCAATCAGTAACGCCGTATCGCAGGATGGGGGGATTTTTCCGAGCGTCGCAGGGCCCGTTTGAACCTCGGCTCCATTGGGCGACACGAGCACGGTGCGCGCCCCGCGCTTTTTGAAGCGGACGGGGATAAAAGTGGTCAATCGCACGCCCGTTGCATCCCCTATGCGTTGGGAATAGGCTGCACCCGACTGCCGAATCAAGCGCATGCTGTCGCCCGCCCCGCTTCCCAAGCCCGCAATTCCCCGCCAATGGTGCCAGCGGTCAAATCACCGGCCAGCTGCTGCCAGCCCGATTCGCGCCACTGGATATCGACACCCCCCTCACGCAATTGCACTCGCTCGATCAACAGTTGCACGATGCGCTGCTGCTCGGCGGGAAAGAGCTGTTCCCACAGTGTGGAGAGATTCCGCAAGCAGCACACTACCGCTGGTTCCTCAATGCCTGGCTCGGTCTCTTTTACCCGTTGCCAGACTGACTGCACGACTTCAGGCGCGGCGAGCGCCGCTTGCACCTGCGTGAGCACCAGGTCTTCAATCTCGGCGGCGGGCAGCATTCCCATCGAGCCTGCGCCTGCGCCAAAGCGCCGATCCCGCGCTGAGACGTAATAGCGATAGCGCTTGCCGTTCGGTTTTCGCGTAAAGGTCGGCTGCATCTTCTCGCCGTCCGGTGCGAATAGCAGCCCGCGCAAGACGGCCTCGGTTTGAGCGCGCGGCTGACCGGGTGCACCCTGTCCTCTGTGGCTCTCAGCCAGAATCATTTGCACCGAATCCCATAAGGGCTTCGAGACAATGGCCGCGTGCTGACCAGGGTACGCGACACCTTTATGTACGATTTCGCCACGATACAAACGGTTACGCAGCAATCGATGCAGATATTTCTTGTCGATGTGCTGGCCGGCGCGAGAAACGCCTTTCCGGCTCCTCAGCGCCTTGGTGGTGATGCCTTCAGCCGCCAGTTTGCGCACCAATTCCGTACTGGATTGCAAGCGCACAAAATCGGTGAAGATGCGGCGCACCGTTTTGGCCTCGGCTTCATTGACGACCAATTGGCGGTCTTGGACGTCATAG
>LXRJ01000150.1 GCA_001684025.1 Candidatus Glomeribacter gigasporarum
CAGGTATTTTTACCGGATGGCACGATGGTTCGGACTCGCTTTAAGGGTTCGTGCTTCTATGCCAAAGTGGAAGGGGGCGAATTCGTGTTTGAGGGACAATCGATCTCGCCCAGTCAATGGTTAAACTCTTTTCTCGGTGGTAACTGCCGTAACACATGGAAGAATTGTTGGATCAAGCGTCCTGCCGATAGCACCTGGAAACTCGCCGATGAACATCGCATGGAGGCCGACGGAATTTGGGTAAAAAAGAAAAGAAAAATTAAAAGCTGAAAGCCCTCCTGCAACAGGCGGGTAACCGCTTGCCTCGCTGTTCCGGTGAAGCTTCACGCCGTGCGCGTTTGGCCTCTGATGCACCTTCATCCCTCCCGCAACCGCTACCCCTGCCGCCGCCGGTTCCCAAAGCCGCCATCTTCGCGGGCGGTCTTGGCGGCGTGGCATGACGCGCATAGGGGCTGCAGGTTGGCACGGTCATTGTTTGTCGGATTGCCGTCGATGTGATCCACGACCGTCGCCGCCACGACGCGCCCCTGCCGCCCACAGGCCGCGCACAGCGGCGTTTCCCGAAGCACCTGCGCGCGCAATTGCCGCCAGGCGGTGCTTTGCAACGGGAGGGCGCGCTTGGCGTGGCGTTGCCGAGCACGCGCGGTGCTGTCCCATTGGCGGAGATCGGTTTGGTGCTGCGGGCAATAACCCGGGGTATCCACAAGCGCGGCGCAGCCCGGATGGCGGCACGGCGTGGGGGCTGAGCGGGGCATTCCGAATTCTCCTCCCATTTTTCGGCTTCAATGCAACAGCGCGCTTGGCTTCTGGCCCGAACAGCGCGTTGATGGGCTTCCCATCGTTTTTAGAAAACAGGAGGATGAAATGAACACGCACTCCCTGAGCAATACCCAAAGTTTTGTGCTCCGCGCTGCTGCGGGACATCCCGACGGGCGGGTGGACGCCTTTCCCCACCATGTGCGCGGCGGTGCACGCGAGGCGGTGCTTGCCACCCTGCGGCAACGCGCCCTGATTCGCAGCGATGGCGATCACGACGTGCTGACCTACGCGGGGCTGGCCGCCGTCCAGCCAGCGTCGCCTCACGCGAATCTGCCAGACAATGTATCGACCCTTGAGCGCCCACCCTGCGGGGACAAGGCGGCATCCGCTCCCTCGGATGGCGGGCAAGCTGAGTCCCTTGCGCCCGAAGCGGAAGACGCCCTGGCGGCGGCCGCAGCCGACGACGAAGCGAGCTGGCGGGSGGAGGCCGAAATGCGTGTCGCCGATACGCCGGTTGTGGTCCGGCCTATCCGTTCACGCGCATGCACCAAACAGGCGATGCTGATCGAGATGCTGATGCACCCTCAGGGCGCGAGCATTGCGCAACTCGCCGAGGCGCTCGGCTGGCAGCGGCACAGCGTGCGCGGCGCACTGGTCACGGTGATCCGGAAATTTGGTCTGACGCTGCACGCCGAGAAAATAGGCGGCGTTCGGGTTTACCGGGTTCAGGCTGAGACGGCAGCGTCCAGCGCCGCTTCATCGTCGGATTCAGACGCCACCCCTCTGTCACAAAGTGCTTGACAGGACAATGCAATCGCATTACTCTCATAGTGGACTGACTGGAGAAAACATCATGAGCGCCCCATTTGAACTCGAATCCACGCTGACCGACCGCTATCAGACGACGGTGCCCCAAACCGTGCGTTATGCGCTCAAGCTCAATAAGCGTGACAAAATTCACTATACGATTCAGCCGAATGGTGCGGTGTTCATGACACGCGCGGCGCTTGACGAAGAGGACGATCCGGCTCTGGGACAATTCCTGGGCTTTCTGGCGCGCGATATGACGGCGCATCCTCAAAAGATGCAGGCTATGGATACCGCACTGATGCAGCGTATTCAGTCGCTGGTCGGTGAGCTCGAGGTCGATCTCGACGCGCCGTTGCCTACGGATGGTGAATGACGCGCGCCACCTCAGCGCCGATAGTCGTCAATGGCTGGACACTTTTTGCACACCCGCTGTTTCTGGATCAGCTCGAAACCCTGATGGCTCAGGTGGCGGCCTTACGCCACAAGGACCCTGGCGGTTTCACCCAAAAGAACGCCACCAAACGGCTGGCTGCGATTGCCAGGCTGGCTTTTGAAATCATTCCCCAGGAACCCGGGCGGGCCATCTATCGTCAAGGCGCGACCTTGGGCGATGACCGGAAGCATTGGTGCCGGGCCAAGTTCTTCCAGCAATACCGCCTATTTTTTCGCTATCACCAAGCCAGCCGGATCATCGTCTATGCCTGGGTCAACGATGAAAAAACCAAGCGCGCTTATGAGAGCAGCCGCGATGCGTACCGCCTGTTCCAGCGTATGCTCAAGGCCGGACATCCGCCTGACGATTGGAACATGCTACTGGCGGAAGCGAAGCGGGAAAGCGGTCGATTGAATCAGGCAGCAGATACAACGGTGCTGTTCCAGATTTAGCGGGTTCAGTTTTTTGGTGGACGGATAGCCTCGCCGAAAGGCCCGCCATCGCTGGCGCGTTTTGCAGGCTGCCCACTCCATTCTTGCCACCTTTGGCAGATCACATCACAGTATTTCGGGTCCAGCTCCATCAGTCGTGCTTGGCGTCCCGACTTCTCCGCCGCAATCAGCGTCGTGCCCGAACCCGAAAACGGATCGAGTACGACATCGCCCGGACGGCTGGAATTCCGAACCGCCCGTTCGACCAGCGCGACGGGTTTCATCGTCGGGTGCAGATCGTTTTTCACCGGCTTGTCAATGAACCAGACATCTCCCTGATCGCGGGCCCCGCACCAGTGTCGGCGCGCGCCTTCCCGCCAGCCGTACAGGATCGCTTCGTACTGGCGCTGATAGTCGGCATGTCCCAGGGTGAAGTGATTTTTCGCCCAAATCAGGATGTTAGAGCGATGCCCACCCGCCGCGCCAAAGGCCGCCTGCAAGGTATCCAGCTCCGCCGTTGACATAGCGATATAGAGCGCGCCGCTGCAAAAGCGCATCATATTCGACAGCGCCTGATAGAGAAAATCATAGAAGCGCTCACCCCCCAGCCGGTCATTCAAGATGGGCCGGTATTGCCCGCGCCGTTTGGCCTTGGATTGCGCCGTGTGGGTGTTAGGGTAATTGACGTTGTACGGCGGGTCGGTCCAGATCATGTTGACCGAAGCGTCGCCGAGCAACGCAGCATAGCTGTCCGCTTGCGTCGCATCACCGCATAGAAGCCGATGGTCACCTAACACCCAGAGATCGCCCAGCCGTGAGACAGGCGTCGCGGGCATCTCAGGTGCGGCATCGTCCTCGGTCTGGCCGGCCTTGGGTTCCGGCTCACCCGCCAGCAGGGTGTCCCATTCGTCAGCGCTAAAG
>LXRJ01000156.1 GCA_001684025.1 Candidatus Glomeribacter gigasporarum
GTTATGATTGAAAGTAAAGTTTCGAGTAAAGGTAAAGGAGCTTCAGTTAAAGGTTTAGTTGAAGTTGTTTAGATTACAATATAAGGTTGAAGTTGAGATTGAGGTTTAGTTCTAGTGTGTCTTGAGATTTTTTGTAGTTTTTTTAATTGTTTTGACATTGTAAAGGAAAAAATATATTGAAAATATTTGAGAAAAAATATTTAAGAAAAAAAAAACATGTCAAAAAAAATTAAGTTGCAAAAAAACTTATAGAGAGAAGCATTAACTTTTATAGATTTCATTCAAACTCTAATTTATTTGTATGACTGTATTGTTTTTATTCTATTATATTATATTTACAAATTTTTTAAATTTTAAAATAATTGAAATTGTATGCTGAATGTATTCTACTGTCATCATATTTGTGATTCTTAACCTTTTATCTTTATTTCGTATCATCATATTGATATGCATCCGTAATATCAAAAAAAAACCTGACTTTGTTATGTGTGCTTCAAACCAGTTTGAAAACTGGTATCTAGCCAATCAAAATCAATATGTAGATACTACATGAACCATCAGTATAAATTTTGTTTTATGCAATCAGTATAAGTTTCGTCTTATGCAATCAATTAGTTCTTGTATCAATTGATTGTATCTTATAATTAATCTTATACACAATTTGCATAATTAAATTTAATTTAATGATATGCTAAAAATTGCATTAAAAAAATTTATATTACAGAATTATAGTTAAAATAGTCATGCAAAATCTATATAAACGAAATTTATAGCAAAGTACACAAACAATCAGTCTTATGCAATCAATCAGATTTTTATTAATCGATTGTATCTTATAATTAATTTTATGCACAATTCAAATAATTAAATGCCAAAATTTGCATTTAAAAATTTATACATTTACAGAATTCGTAGTTAAAATGGTTATGCAAAATCGATATGACAAAATTTATAATAAAATTAATTTAATCGTTATTTAGAATTCATAGTTAACATAGTCATGCAAAATTTAATATGACAAAATTTACAATTAACAGTTAAAATAGTCTAAATGCAACTGATGAATTTATATAATTAACAAAATTTAAATACAGAAATAGTCATGCAAAAATTTGGTATACAAAATTTACAATTAACAAAATTTAATTTAATTGATATTACAGAATTCATAATTAAAATAATCATGCAAAAATTGATATAACAAATTTATAATTATCAAAATTTAAATACAAAATTTATGCAAAATTTGATATGATGAAAGTTACAATTAACAAAATTTAAATTGATATTACAGAATTCATAGTTAAAATAGTCATGCAAAAATTGATATGACAAATTTATAATTATTTTTTAAATTTAAATACAGAATTCATGCAAAAATTGATATAACAAATTTATAATTAACAAAATTTAAATACAGAATTCGTGTGAAATTTGATATAACAAAAGTTACAATTATCAAAATTTAATTGATATTACAGAATTTATAGTTAAAATAATCATGCAAAAATTAATATGATGAATTTATAATTATCAAAATTTAAATACAGAATTCATGCAAAATTCGATATAATGAAAGTTACAATTAACAAAATTTAAATCGATATTACAGAATTTATAGTTAAAATAGTTATGCAAAAATTGATATGACGAATTTACAATTATTTTTCAAATTTGAATACAGAATTCATGCAAAAATCGATATAATGAATTTATAATTAACAAAATTTAAATACAGAATTTATGCAAAATTTGATATGACAAAAGTTACAATTAACAAAATTTAATCGATATTACAGAATTCATAGTTAAAAAAGTCATGCAAAATTCTATATGATGAATTTAAATTAATAAAATTTAAATACAGAAATAGTCATGCAAAATTTGATATGACGAACTTTACAATTAACAAAATTTAATCGATATTACAGAATTCGTAGTTAAAATAATCATGCAAAATTGATATGATGAAATTTACAATTAACAAGATTTAATTACAGTAATTAATATTACAGAATTCATAGTTAAAACAGTTATGCAAAATCGATATAACAAAATTTACAATTAACAAAATTTAATTACCGGTAATTGATATTACAGAATTTATAGTTAAAATAGTCAATGCAAAATTGATATGATAAAATTTACAATTAACAAAGTTTAATTAATCATTAATTTATTATTTGTAGTAAAAATAATCATGCAAAATCTGATATAACAAAATTTACTTTTAACAAAGTTTAATTAATCATTAGTTTAAAATTTGTAGTTAAAATAATTATGCAAAATTCGATATGACGAAATTTATAATTAACAAATTTAATCGATATTACAACATTTGTAATTAAAATAGTTATGAAACTTATTTTACATAATTCAAGTTAAAATAGTCATGCAAAATCGATATGATGAATTTAAATCAACAAAATTAATTTATACTACAGAATTCGTAACTAAAATATTTATGCAATTTTATTTAGTCGGTATGATAGAATTCATAGTTAAATCACTTAAATGCAAAAAATATACATTAAATATTTATTTAGTTCTAATGTTTTCAAATTGTTGCCAGAATTTTAATAGTTTAAATATAATACTTGTATATTAAATATTTATGATAACTTAATAATACCAAATAATAAATGAATTTTAGTAAAATTATATATATATCAGTTATGCAATCAAAAATTCGTATATTAGATAATTAAATCAAATATTGTTGATTTTTACAAAATTTATTTTATACACTAAAAAATTTTTTATATGCTAAAAACAATAGCATTTTTTATTTGAAATAAATAACTTAATTAATTAATGTATTGTTCATAAATAAGAACTAAATTATTTTAATTTATTTTTAGACAATGTATTGTCATGTTATTAATTTATAATAACTAAATATTTATCTTTGAATCATATAAATATCGTTAAGTTTTGTTTAAAAAAAAGCTATTGCCTTTTGCAAATTTTATTTATAATCTTCATTAATAACAAACATCGTTAATCACAAATATGTCATCAAGAAAATGTTCTCTYTCAYYTTTATT
>LXRJ01000166.1 GCA_001684025.1 Candidatus Glomeribacter gigasporarum
TTGCTGATAAATTGTTTTGTGATTATTTCTTTTAGTTTTATACTACTTTTCTTTTTCTTTTTTTTGTAGAATTTTTTTTTGGCATTTTTTTTCTGGTGATCTTTTTCTGTTCCTTCGACATTTTGTTAGTGAATTGCTTTGTAATATTTCTTCTAGTTTTTCAGCATTTGCTGATAAATTATCTTGCATTATTTCTTTTGTTCTTTTAACATTTCCTGATGATTGTCTTGTAGTATTTCTTTTGGTTCTTTGTGAATTGTCTTGTAGTATTTCTTTTGATACTTTAATATTTTGCTAGTAAATTGTTTTGTGGCATTTTTTCTAATCTTTTGACATTTGCTGATAAGTTGTCTTGCAGTATTTCTTCTGATTCTTTGATATTTTCTGATGAATTGTCTTGTGATATTTCTTCTGGTCTTTTAGTATTTGCTAGTATATTGTCTTGTAGTTGCTTCTTTAAATAGTTTTATACTATTCTTCTTTTTTTTTGTAAAATTTTTTTTTGTCAATTTTTTTTAATATTCTTTTGTTCTTTCAATGTTTTGTTAGTGAACTGCCTTGTAGTATTTCTTCTAGTCTTTCAGCATTTGTTAGTAAATTGTCTTGTGATATTTCTTTTGTTTTTTTAGCATTTCACTGGTAAATTGTCTTATAGTAGTTCTTCTGTTTTTGGTGTTTGCTAGTGAATTGTTTTGTAGTAATTCTTTTGGTCTTTTGCTGTTTGCTATAAATTGTCTTGTAGTATTTTTTTCTGGTCTTTCTGATGAATTGTCTTGTGACATTTCTTTTGGTTCTTTGATGTTTTGCTGATAAGTTGTTTTGTGGTATTTTCTTCTAATCTTTTGATATTTTACTAGTGAATTGTCTTTGATATTTCTTCTGGTCTTTTAGTATTTGCTGGTAAATTGTCTTGTATTTACTTTTTTGAGTAGTTTTATACTGCTTTTTCTTTTTTTTTGTAGAATTTCTTTTTGGCATTTTTTTTTCTGGCAATCTTCTTCTGTTCCTTCGATGTTTTGTTAGTGAATTGTTTTGTGATATTTCTTTTAGTCTTTTGGTGTTTGCTAATGAATTGTCTTGTATTATTTTTTCTTTCAGCATTTTACTAGTGAATTGTTTTGTAGTATTTCTTTTGATCTTTCCATTTACTGTAAATTGTCTTGTGATATTTCTTCTGGTTCTTTAATATTTTGCTAATAAATTGTTTTGTGGTATTTCTTCTGATCTTTCAGTATTTGCTAATAAGTTGTTTTGTGATATTTCTGAGTCTTCAACATTTTGCTAGTGAATTGTCTTGTGGTATTTCTTCTGTTCTTTTAGCATTTACTGTTAAATTGTCTTGTGATATTTTTTTTGGTTCTTTAATGTTTTGCTGGTAAATTGTCTTGTGATATTTTTTCTGGTCTTTCAGTATTTGCAAATAAGTTGTCTTGTGATATTTCTTCTGATTCTTCAATGTTTTTTGGTAAATTGTCTTGTGATATTTCTTCTGTTCTTTCAGTATTTTTGGTAAATTGTCTTGTAGTTGCTTCTTTGGGTAGTTTTATACTACTCTTTCTTTTTTTTTATAGAATTTTTTTTAGTGTTTTTTTCTGGTATTCTTTTGACATTTTGTTAGTGAACTGTCTTGTAGTATTTCTTCTAAACTTTGATATCTGCTAGTAAATTTCTTATGTTCTGGTCTTTCAGCATTTGCTAATGAATTGTCTTGTGGTAATTATTTTTATTCTTTGCCATTTGTCTTGTAGTAGTTCTTCTGGTTATTTDATATTTTGTTGATAAATTGTTTTGTGACATTTCTTTCAGCATTTGCTAATAATTTGTTTTGTAGTATTTTTTCGATGTTTTGCTAATGAATTGTCTTGTAGTATTTTTTTTGGTCTTTCAGTATTTAATGATAAATTGTTTTGTGTAATTGCTTCTTTGGGTAGTTTTATATTACCCTTTTTTTCTTTTTTTTTATAGAATTTCTTTTTGGCATTTTTTTCTGATACTCTTTCTTCTGTTTCTTCAATGTTTTGTTAGTGAATTGTCTTGTAGTATTTCTTCTGGTCTTTYAGCATTTGCTAGTAATTGTCTTGTATTATTTCTTTTGGTCTTTCAGTATTTTGCTGATAAATTGTCTTGTGGTAGTTCTTCTGTTCTTTTGGTGTTTGCTAGTGAATCTTGTGATATTTCTTCTGGTTCTTYAATGATTYRCTAGTGAATTNNTCTTGTGATATTTTTTTTTAGTCTTTTGGCACTTGCTGGTGAATTATTTTGTAGTATTTTCTTTAGTTCTTTAGCATTTACTGGTGAATTGTCTTTTTGGTCCTTTGGTGTTTAACTRRTAAATTGTCTTGTAGTATTCTTTCTGTRTARTGTTTTYATAATGTTTGTGTAATATTTTTATAGATGTGATATCTTTGTAGTATTTATTTTATGATATTTGTAATATTTTGTAGTTTTTTTTAATAGTTTAATAAAAATATAGATTTGTTAATAAAATTTTATTAAGTTGTCTTGTAATATTTCTTCTGATTCTTTAATATTTTGTTAATAAATTGTCTTGTAATATTTTTTTTGGTCTTTTAGTATTTGCTAGTGAATTGTCTTGTAGTTACTTCTTTGGATAGTTTATACTACTCTTCTTTTTTTTTTGTAGAAATTTTKTTTKGTRNTNTTTTTTYTRAYAKWCTTCTTCTGTTTCTTTAATGTTTTGCTGATGAAATTGTTTGTAATATTTCTTTTAGTCTTTTGGCATTTGCTAGTAAAGCAGTTTGTGTTATTTCTTTTGTTCTTTCAGTATTTTACTGGTGAATTGTTTTGTAGTAGTTCTTCTAGTCTTTGGTATTTTACTGGTGAATTGTTTTGTAGTAGTTCTTCTAG
>LXRJ01000176.1 GCA_001684025.1 Candidatus Glomeribacter gigasporarum
AAGACAAGAAATGGATTAGACCCCAAAGAGGTTGTTTAGAAAAATGGACAAAAAATGTATTATTACTAAACTCGATTTTAACAGTCGAAAAAGGGAAACCTGGATCTCATAGTAGACTGGGGTGGCAGAAGTTTACTGATAGTATCATTGGACTGATCGGTAATAGGCTAGATGTGGTGACAATCTTGTGGGGTAAATACGCGAAGGAAAAAGCTAACCTGGTAAAAAACGGATATGTAATCAAATCCGGGCATCCATCGCCTTTGAATAGGGAAAGATCATTTGATAATTCGAAATGCTTTTCACTAGCGAATGAATATTTGAAAAGGGTAAACAAAGAGGCGATCGATTGGAGCCTTTGATATACTGTTAAATTAGGTAGTATGTATTACCATAAAATTATTAAATAAACCATCTACCATTTATTACACTGTAATCGATTCAATATGAATGTTAAATCCCAAGATTTCATGTTCACCGCCCAATCATGTTTATACTGCCATTACTATCTATCATGTGATAACCAGCGAAAAGATTTTAATACTCAAAACTGTTYATGTGAATATATACATAAAAGATGTAAAGAAGAGACCTGTGATACTTGCTGTGATTACTCACGCTGTCTTATAATTCAATACCCAACATGTGATAACGAACGTATTATACAAAGTGATAAAAATTGTAATTGCAAAGAAAATCACGAAAAATGCAAAGAGGATACTTGTAAAAAATGCTGTGATTTCTATAATAAAATTATCTCGTGTAGAAACTGTTATATTCAAGGTAGAAAATGTGAATGGTCAAGGGTAATGTGCGAAGAAGATTTTAATATTAAGAAGCAAGAAATAAGTATTCTTAGATTTTACTCGGCTGGATTTGAAAGAGGRAGCGAGACAGAGAAACTCCATTTGCAGGGATACATCCAATTCGAAACCAGAGTTACAGGAAACTATGTAAAATCACACTTTGGAAATAATCTACATATCGTCACCCCATATTTTAACCCTCACAGAAAACAAAATTCAAGAAGAGAATATAAAACTGGTGCAGAGTGTAGATATGAATACTCGATAAAGAAATACGATAAATGTACAATCCACACACGATGTTCTTGTAGCTACATAAACCTAGAAGATGTTTGTGATGAATGTCTTCCCACCAAGGAGACATGTATGCAAAGTAGAAGATTGCTTGAAATAAGTGATATCAATGGAATTATCATTGAAAAATATATCTTTGGTGAATTAAATAAAAAAATAGGATCAAGGAAGAGAAATATAGACAGACAAGAAGAAGCATTGTCAGACAGTATGTCATTTATCTCTGATAATGCAGATTATTYAGGTCATGAGCTAAATTCACATACTACCAGTTCATCACAAARTAAAAGAAAAAGAACTAATCTAAACAACAATAACGAAAAGAAAATAGAAAGTTATAAAATGATGCTAGATATGTTGGAAAAAGGTCAGAGTGCATTTTCKATACTCAAGAAAAATCCTGGGCTTTTTATGAGAGCATCTCAATTAAAGGCCCTAGAACCAGGTGCACAACACGAGAATTTAAAGTCACAAATACTGGTTACCAGATCATTATGGAAACCTGAAAACTTTTTGATACCAAAAATAATTAATGATTGGATAAGCGATAATATTTTGAATAAACAGAAGAAAGATTCAAATCATAGAGGTCCTGTCCTCGTCTTAAAAAATGGAAAAGCGAAATGGAGCCTTGTGGAATCATTGACAAACCACGGATTTAGGATCGCACATTTTCGTAACGAATTTCAACCACATGTGTACAACTCAAAAGAATGTGATATACTCTGTCTGGATAATATTTACGATTTTACTACAACAAATAAAACAAATGAAAGAGTATTCAATAATAGAAAATACGCACAACTTCTTCTCGGTAAAGATAGAATTCTTATCAATCAAAAACATTTCATCGAATGTTCTGTGCCAATCATAATTCTTTGCAGTGAGAGCACATGTCCGTTTATTTACAACTGTAGTACCGAAGATGATGATTTTTTAAAAAGATTCTTTAGAAACGCGCTTGTTGTAGATCTTTGTAACTTGGACATGAGAAATAATAAAGATATAAACAATTGCGCAATCCTTGAAAATAATATTACACAGAGAATAAAAATAATACAAGGGCCTGATAGTGATGAAGATGAAAGATGGATCAATCTAAATGCTAGTCATTTTGACTATGAATACTTTGACACGATTCGAGAAAGTAATGCCATAGAAAACGATAACTTACAAGAAAATATACATGACGAACCATCAAGTTCCAGAATGGTTATCGATAATGACACYGAAGACAATATTACTACATATTCCGATGATACTGTATAYGATAATACAARYAGTAGTAGTAATAGTAGACGAAACTCCAACATAATCTTTGATCCAAAGATACTACTCGATAACCTCAATTCATTTAGATAAATATTATTAAACTGTAATTTATTTTATTATATCTCGTTTACAAATAAATATACTATTTTAAAATTCAATAAGTCTAGTAATAAAACTGATGTCTGGGTCAAATTCAAAATTGCCCAGTATATATTTTTTACAATTAAAAGAGGAAAGAGTATTTCGCCATTCGTCTTGTAATTGATTTTTTTTAAAAAATAAAGGATGAAGAAAACGATCAAAAAAAAGACTTAAAATCTCT
>LXRJ01000183.1 GCA_001684025.1 Candidatus Glomeribacter gigasporarum
TCGACGTCATCAGAATCGGGCGCAGCCGCAGCCGCGCCGCGTGAAGCGCCGCGTCAAACGCGGATTTGCCTTGCGCTTGAAGCTCCCTAGCAAATTCGACAATCAGAATCGCGTTTTTCGCCGATAGCCCGACCGTCGTCAGCAACGCGACCTGAAAATACACGTCGTTGGACAGGCCGAGCAGTGTGACCGCGAGCAGCGCGCCCATCACGCCGAGCGGAATCGCGAGCAGAACCGAGAACGGAATCGCCCAGCTCTCATAAAGGGCGGCTAGACTCAGAAACACAACCAGAATCGAAATCGCATATAACAGCGGCGCTTGCGCGCCGGACTGTTGTTCTTGATACGACAAGCCGCTCCATTCATAGCCGATGCCCGCGGGCAGTTGGCTGWYYWGTTTTTCCATCGCGCGCATCGCGGCSCCGCTGCTCTTGCCGGGCGCCGCGAGTCCCTGAAGGTTGACCGCCGGCATACCGTTGTAACGCTCCAGCTTAGATGAACCATAACGCCAGCGCGTGGTCGTTAACGCTGAGAGCGGCACCATTTCGCCGCGCGTATTCTTCACTTGCCAGCGGCCGATATCGTCCGGGTTCATCCGGTACGGCGCATCGCCCTGCACAATCACCCTTTTGAAGCGGTGGTCAGTATCGAGAAAGTGATTCACATAAGACGACGCCCACGCAATCGCAAAACTGCGGTCGATTAAAGCCAGCGGAACACCGAGTGCGCTCGCTTTTTCGCGGTCGACTTTGACTTCAAATTCGGGCGTATCGTCCAGATCGTTCGTATACACCTGTGCGAACAGCGGGTTTTGCCGCGCCATGTCGAGTAGCTGGTCGCGCGCTTTGATCAATGCGTTATGTCCGAGTCCAGCGCGATCCTGCAGCATCAGGCTGAATCCCGACGCATTGCCAAGCTCCGGAATCGGCGGCGGCGCAATCGGGATGATCATCGCATCATGAAAGCCAGAGAAACGCTGGAATGTCCGCTTGATCAACGGACGCAGCGAACGGGCGGAGCGTTCCTTCCAGTCTTTTAATTTGACAAAGAGCAGGCCAGTGTTTTGACTGCTCCCCGAAAAATTGAAGCCCGCGACTTCCAACGTCGATTCGACCAGCGCGCGTTCTTCGTTCAGCAGAGTGCGGCTGATTTCGCCCAGCACGGCCCGCGTGCGCGCTTGGGTGGCGCCCTGCGCCGCGCGCACATTGATAAAGAAACTGCCTTGATCTTCAAGCGGCAGAAAAGCGGTCGGCAAACGCAGATAAAGCAGCGCGCCAACGGCGAGCAGCGCGCCATAAATGCATAGCCAGCGCCGGCGGCGTACGATCACGCGCGCAACGCCGGATTGATAGCGCGCGCTGCTTTTTGCAAAGCCGCGATTGAATGCGCCGAAAAAGCCTTTCTTTGGCGTATGCGGCGTCAACGGTTTGAGGAAACTGGCGCACAGCGCGGGCGTTAAAAACAATGCGACAAGCACCGAAAGGGCCATCGCACAGACAATCGTGACCGAGAACTGACGGTAAATCGCGCCAACCGAACCGCCGAAAAAGGCCATCGGCACAAAAACGGCGGAAAGAACCAGCCCAATGCCGACCAGCGCGCCGCTGATTTGTCCCATCGCCTGGCGCGTTGCGGCGCGCGGCGCTAAACCCTCTTCGTGCATCACCCGCTCGACGTTTTCAACGACGACAATCGCGTCGTCGACCAGCAGGCCGATTGCCAGCACCATGCCGAACATCGATAAGGTGTTAATCGAAAAGCCTAACGCGGACATCACCGCGAACGTGCCGAGCAGCACGACCGGCACCGCGATGGTCGGAATCAGCGTGGCGCGGAAATTCTGCAAAAACAGATACATCACCAGAAAGACGAGCGCAATGCCTTCAAAAAGCGTCTGGACAACCGAGCGGATGGAGATTTTGACGAAGGGCGTGGTGTCGTATGGATATTTGACTTCCAGGCCCGGCGGGAAGTTTTTGGACAATGCGTTAATCCGCGCGCGCACGTGCTGCGCGGTTTGCAGCGCATTGACGCCAGGCGCAAGTTGAATACCGAAGCCGGCGGTCGGCTGGCCGTTATAGCGGGTATCGATGCGGTAATTTTCCGCGCCGAGTTCGATGCGCGCGACATCGCGCAAACGCACCGTTGCGCCGTCCGAGGTCGCTTTGAGCAGCACATGACCGAATTGCTCAGGTGTTCTAAGCAGCGTCGATTGCGTAATCGTTGCGTTCAGCCGCTGGTTCGG
The DNA here is from genome assembly GCA_001684025.1 of Candidatus Glomeribacter gigasporarum. Lineage (GTDB taxonomy): Bacteria > Pseudomonadota > Gammaproteobacteria > Burkholderiales > Burkholderiaceae > Glomeribacter > Glomeribacter gigasporarum_A. Next base: position 2,246 of record LXRJ01000183.1, read on the forward strand.
CATCGCGGGCAAACCGCCGAGCTGGCCGCCGGCAATCTGGACGTTCTGCTCGGCGAGCGCGCTGGTGACATCGACGGGCGTTAAACCGTAAGCGGCCAGTTGATCGGGATTCAGCCAAATACGCATCGCATACGGGCTGCCGAACAGCATAAAGGCGCCGACGCCGTTGATCCGGCTGATGGAATCCTGGATGTTGGAGGCGACATAGTTCGCCAGATCAAAGCCATTCATCCGGCCGTCGGTGGAAATCAGCGCGGCGGCCATCAGAAAACCGCCGCTCGATTTACC
>LXRJ01000015.1 GCA_001684025.1 Candidatus Glomeribacter gigasporarum
GAAGTGACGATTAMCVCCCGCCATATTCAGTTTTAGCGGCAGATGCGAGGTTTGTCCACCGTAAATCTTATTTCCCACTTGTCTTTTGACATAATTCACGAGAATTTTTCGCTGGCCGCGCTCAATAAATACGACTAAATAGGTCACGGCCGCAACCAAAACGATAACCAAAAGAGCTGAAATAATGCTCATAGAATTGGTGCGGACCAGCTCAAAAAGTCCACCTATGGCATTGGGCAGTCCGGCCGCAATACCCGCAAAGATAAGGATTGAGATCCCATTGCCCAGACCGCGCTCGGTAATTTGTTCACCCAGCCACATCAAAAACATAGTACCAGTTACAAGCGTCAATGCGGTCATTGAATGAAACATTAGGCCAGGATCAATTACGAGCCCGGCTTGCTTTTCTAGCGCAATCGCAATACCGAAGGCCTGAAATGTTGCCAACGCCAAAGTAAAATAACGCGTGTATTGCGCAATTTTCCGCTGACCAGACTGACCTTCTTTTTTTAAAGCTTCCAATTGTGGAGAAATAATGGTCAGCAATTGCATCACAATGGAGGCCGAAATATAGGGCATGATACCCAACGCGAATACCGTAAAACGCGACAGCGCTCCTCCCGAAAACATATTAAACATACCCAAAATTCCGCCTGCCTGACTTTGAAAGAGCTTAGACAGTTGATTAGGGTCGATACCAGGAACAGGAATATGTGCGCCAATTCGATAAACAACCAACGCAAGCAATAAAAATATTCCTCGTTTCAACAGGTCGCCATATTTCTGGATGGACTGCTCTGCTCTTATAGGACTTGGGCGTGCCGACAAAAATCTCTCCGACTAAAAATCAAAAATGAAAAAAGAACGCTTTAATCATTGATTGAACCGCCCGCTGCTTCTATTGCGAGGCGCGCCCCTTTCGTCACTTTCAATCCCCTTAGAGTCACTTTACGCCTTAACTCACCCGTAGCAATCACTTTGGCTTGACGTGCTAATAGGCTGACAATACCTGCTTGTTTTAATAGCGACAAATCAACCTCATCAACAGTCAAATTCTGGAGCTCGAAAAGGCGCACTTCTTCAACAAATTTTTTTGTTAAAGAAGCACTCCCCCGCTTTGGTAAGCGCCTTTGCAGAGGCATTTGGCCGCCTTCAAAGCCTATCTTATGAAAACCGCCTGCGCGTGATTTTTGCCCTTTATGGCCACGGCCAGCAGTTTTTCCAAGACCACTTCCTATGCCGCGCCCCACACGGCGCCTCGGGTATTTTGAACCATTCGCAGGCTTTAGCGTATTTAATTCCATATCAAGCTCCTAGAGCATTTTTCAGCGGCTTGCACGGCGCAGCGATGCGCTCGCGAAAGTAGCAATCTCACTGAAAATGCTCTAACCGATGACCCTCACTAAATAAGAAACTTTATCAATCATCCCGCGTACTTCAGCCGTATCCTGTAATTCACGCTGGGAATTTAAACGGCGTAAGCCAAGTCCCCGTACCGTTGCCCGATGCGATTGGCGAGCGTTAATTAGGCTTTTGACAAGCTGGATTCGGATCGTTCTATTCGACATAAAAAGACTTTAGGCCATAATCTCTTCAATGGATTTCCCCCGCTTAGCGGCAACTTCAGCGGGCGTCATCTGCTTACGTAAGCCATTCAGCGCTGCTCGAACCACATTGTATGCGTTCGTTGAGCCATAAATCTTGGCCGTGACGTTTCGCAGTCCCATCACGTGGAACACGGCGCGCATCGGCCCGCCGCTTTTAATCCCGGAACCTTCTTTAGCAGGTGCCATTAACACTGTCGTTGCGCCATGCTTGCCGGGCGCTTCATGCTGCAACGTGCCATTCTTTAACGATATCTTGAACATATTTCGACGCGCTTGCTCCATCGCTTTTTGGACCGCCAATGGCACTTCTTTTGCCTTGCCCTTACCCATGCCGACCCGCCCATCCCCATCACCCACGACAGTGAGTGCTGCAAAGCCTAAGATACGCCCGCCTTTGACCACTTTAGTCACGCGCTTGACTGAAATCATTTTTTCCCGAAGACCATCGTTACGTTCTTCGAGTTGCGCTTTCGCCTGCATCCTAGCCATAATGGACTTTTCCTTAAAATTTAAGACCGGCTTCACGCGCCGCTTCGGCCAAAGCGCGCACCCGGCCATGATAACGGAAGCCGGAACGGTCAAATGCAAGCGATTCAATACCGGCGGCTTTCGCTTTCTGGGCGATGCGATGACCAATGGCGGTTGCAGCGGCGATATTGCTGCCTTTGGAGAACAATTGCTGACGCACCTCTACTTCAAGCGTCGAAGCGCTAGCGAGCACTTTTGTGCCGCATGGCGAAAATATTTGCGCATAGAGATGTGCATTTGTACGATGCACCGATAGCCGATGTACATTTAACTGAGCAATTCTTGACCGTGTACGGGCTGCCCGCCGAATGCGCGTGCGCTTCTTATCCATATCGACCTTTATTTCTTCTTCGTCTCTTTCAGAATCACCTTCTCATCGGCGTAACGCACCCCCTCGCCCTTATACCGTCCTGGCGGACGAGAGCGGCGCACATTCGCAGATACTTGTCCAACTTGCTGCTTATCAATACCTTTAATCACGATCTCAGTCGGAGTAGGTGTTGCTACTTTGATACCCGCCGGCATCCGGTGCAACACAGGATTAGAATAACCAATGGACAAACTCAGTTGGTCACCTTGCGCTTGTGCGCGAAAACCCACACCAAAGAGCGTTAATTTCTGTTCGAACCCCTGTTTTACGCCCTGCACCATATTGGCAACAAGCGCCCGCGTTGTGCCTAGCATTGCTTTTGCCTGCCGCCCTTCGCGGACAGTTCCAAATTTCAGCACGCCCTCATGATCATGGGCAATCTGAATCAGGGGATGAAGATTTAAGGAAAGAGCGCCTAACGCGCCCTTAACTGTAATCGCGCCTTCCTTGATTAAAACCTCGACGTCTTTTGGCAAGGTAATCGGGTTTTTACCTATACGAGACATATGCCTGAACCTTTATTCGACCGTACATATAATTTCCCCGCCGATGCCGAGCGCGCGCGCGCGCCGATCCGTCATCACACCTTTTGTAGTCGACACAATCACGGTACCCAGGCCATTCATGACCTTTGGAATATCACGAGCGTTTCTATAGATGGGCCGGCTTGGGCGCGATATACGTCCGATACGTGAAATCACGGGCTGGCTCGCACAATACTTAAGCAATACGTGTAATTGTGTCTTGGAGCGCTCTGTATGAACTGAGAAATCCTCAATATAGCCTTCATCTTTTAAAACTTGCGCAATCGCAACCTTGATTTTGGAAGAAGGCATCACAACCGATAGCTTGTTCACCATTTGTGCATTGCGCACACGCGTCAACATATCGGCAATTGGATCACTCATACTCATGGATATATCTTCCTTACCGCTCTACCAGCTTGCTTTAGTTAGACCAGGAATTTCTCCGCGAAAAGCAATTTCACGGATTTTGCTGCGCGCCAAACCAAATTTCCGAAACGTCCCGCGCGGGCGACCCGTTAATGCACAGCGATTGCGTTTTCGGGTTGGATTTGCGTTGCGTGGCAACCGCTGCAATTTCAGACGCGCCTCATAGCGCGCCTCCTGTGTCTGACTTTGATCGTCCATCACCTTTTTAAGAGCAGTGCGCTTTGCGGCATATTTTTGCACTAGGCGGGTGCGTTTCTTTTCGCGTTCAATCAGGGCACGTTTAGCCATAATTACTTCGCCCTGAACGGAACTTTAAAGCAGGCCAGAAGCGCTTCTGCTTCTTCGATGCTTTTCGTGTCAATACTGATACTGATGTCCATACCGCGTAACTGATCAATTTTGTCGTAGTCAATCTCAGGAAAAATAATCTGCTCCCGAATGCCAAGGTTATAGTTGCCATGCGCATCAAATGCGCGCGGCGACACGCCTCGAAAATCACGCACCCGCGGCAACGCAACGTTAATTAGGCGATCTAGAAACTCAAACATTCGCCGGCCGCGCAACGTCACCATCGCGCCGATCGGATAACCTTGACGAATCTTGAAGCCCGAAATCGCGCGGCGCGCACGTGTGACCACAGGCTTTTGCCCCGCTATTCGCGTCAAATCGGCCACTGCACTTTCAATAATCTTTTTATCGGCAACCGCATCCCCTAAACCCATATTCAATGTAATTTTACGCAGTCTGGGCGCTTCCATCACCGATTGATAACCAAACCTCTGAACCAGTTCGGGCACAACTTTTTCTTTATAAAATTGCTGCAAACGCGCCATTCTTTTCCTCACGGCATTAGGGATTGAGCACCGCACCGGTTGTTTTCAAAAACCGTACTTTTTTACCCTCTTCAACCTTGAAACCCACTCGCGACGCTTTGCCATTTGCATCGACCAGCGCAATATTGGAGATATGGATAGGCATTGCTTTACTTTCTATCCCCCCCATAGTGCCTTTGGCAAGATTGGGTTTCACATGCTTTTTGACTAGATTCAGTCCTTCAACTACCACTCGCTCGCCGTCCACTTTTAGCACAACACCGCGTTTATGTTTATCGCGGCCAGCAATCGCGATGACCTGATCCCCTTTACGTATTCTGTTCATCGATCCCTTCTTATAAGACTTCAGGCGCAAGCGATACAATCTTCATATGTTTATTGCGCAATTCACGCGTCACCGGCCCGAAAATACGGGTCCCCACAGGCTCAAGTTTGGCATTGAGCAGTACGGCGGCATTATGATCAAACTTAATTAGAGAACCGTCTAAGCGGCGTATGCCTTTGGCTGTTCGAACGACCAAAGCATTATAAATTTCTCCTTTTTTGACACGCCCGCGCGGCGCGGCTTCCTTGACCGTCACTTTGATCACGTCCCCTATTCCAGCATAGCGCCGCTTTGAGCCGCCTAAAACTTTAATACAAAAAATGCGGCGCGCTCCGGTATTGTCCGCCACTTGAAGCTCGGTTTCGGTTTGAATCATAAACAATCTCAGTTCCAAGGTATTCAGCTCAGAATCTGCGCATAGAAATTAACGGACCGGTTGCCAATCGGGCATAAAAAACGCTCATGCTTCTAATTTAAACTTAAACAACAGAAAAGCCCATCAATAGAAAAACTGGAGATTCTAAACAACTCTTGAATTTTTGCAAGGACTCAAAATCAGAAGCGGTTCCTTAACCACATCCACATCTATACGTCAGAAGGCTTAGGCCAATATTCAAACCACCTGTATGGCTCCTATCAAACGCGACACCACCCAAGATTTTGTCTTTGAGAAGGGCCGTGTTTCCTGAATCTCAACGCGGTCCCCTTGATTGTATGCATTGGCATCATCATGCGCGTGGTACTTTTTCGAACGCACCACATATTTTCCATACAGAGAATGCTTCACGCGACGCTGCACAAGGACCGTCACTGTCTTGTCTCTCTTATTGCTGACGACTTCACCGATTAAGGTTCGTTTTATCAATATCGGCCCATTTTTCACATTAGGGTTCATTTCTGATTTGCCTTCTCAGTCAATACTGTCCTTAACCGCGCAATCGCGCGGCGCGTTTTCTTCAACTGACTCGTATCTGCCAGCTGTTGAGTGGACAATTGCATACGTAAGCCAAGGCTTGCTTTTAGCAAAGCCGATAATTCGGTATTCAGCGCAGCACGATCTTTTGCGCGCAGTTCTATCGCTTTCATCATGAGTATTATACGGTTATACAGTTCGTTAACTGTTCAGTTTATGGGCACGCTTTTAGGTCCCTAACTGTCGGGCAATAAATACGGTTTTCAAAGGCAGTTTTGCGGCAGCTAAGCGAAACGCTTCGCGCGCCAGCACTTCATGAACCCCATCCATTTCATATAACATCTTGCCCGGCTGGATTTCAGCCACATAGTATTCAGGGTTTCCTTTACCATTCCCCATTCGAACCTCAGCGGGTTTGCGAGAAATCGGCTTATCTGGAAAGATACGGATCCAGATACGCCCGCCCCGTTTAATATGACGGGTCATCGCCCGGCGCGCCGCCTCGATCTGTCGTGACGTAAGACGGCCGCGACCAATCGATTTCAAGCCGTACTCACCAAATGACACTGCATGACCGCGAGTTGCAACGCCCGTGTTACGCCCTTTGTGCTCTTTACGAAATTTTCTGCGTTTGGGTTGTAACATATATCTTCCACTTGAAAAAATCTTATTCTTCTGATCTAGAAGCGCCCTCAGGATATGGAAGTTGCTGCACTACGCGCTGCTGAACTGGGTATTATAGAAGACTGATTATCGACCTTTCCTCCAGCGCGCTTCTCGCGACGTTCTGCTGGACGCATACGTCTTGAGCGTTTCTCATTGGGCTCCTTATCCGTTTGGGAAGCACTATACTGAGTTTGTACATCGCCCTTATACACCCACACTTTTACACCAATAACGCCATATGTGGTTTTAGCTTCTGAAGTCGCATAATCAATATCAGAGCGCAATGTATGCAAAGGAACGCGCCCTTCACGGTACCATTCAGTACGTGCAATTTCAATGCCGTTTAAACGGCCCGAGCTTTTAATCTTGATGCCCTGTGCACCCAGACGCATTGCATTCTGCATCGCCCGCTTCATCGCTCGACGGAACATAATGCGCCGTTCAAGCTGCTGGGTGATGGAATCCGCAATGAGCTGAGCATCCATTTCCGGCTTGCGCACTTCCTCGATATTGACATGGACCGGAACCCCCATTCTGCGTTGCAACTCAGTTTTCAACAGCTCGATTTCTTCGCCTTTCTTACCGATCACAATGCCTGGCCGCGCGCTATGGATCGTAATCCGGGCATTTTTTGCAGGACGTTCAATTACAATCCGGCCCACGGATGCCGCCTTCAGCCTTTTTTTTAAGTAATTACGGACGCTAATGTCTTCTTTGAGCATCTGTGCAAATTGCGCATTACCTGCATACCAGCGTGACACCCAGTTGCGTCTAACGGCTAAACGGAAACCCGTTGGATGTATTTTCTGTCCCATATGTATATAAACCTTTTAATCTCCAACCGTCACCGTAATGTGACATGTCTGCTTTTCGATTCTATGGCCGCGTCCTTTGGCACGCGCGCTCGAACGCTTGAATGATTTTGCCTTATCGACATAAATGCATTTGATTTTTAAGTCGTCAATATCAGCGCCTTGATTATGTTCAGCATTTGCAATTGCGGACTCAACCACTTTCTTTATAATACCAGCCGCCTTTTTTGGCGAAAATGTGAGCACGTTCAGCGCGCGACCCACTGGCAAACCACGAATCTGGTCCACGACAAGCCGTGTTTTTTGCGCCGAGACGTGGGCGCTACGATGAATGGCATAAGTTTCCATGGTTCTCTTTATTTCTTCGCTTTTTTATCCGCAGCATGACTTTTGAAGGTGCGGGTCAACGCAAATTCGCCGAGTTTACGGCCCACCATATTTTCTGAAATATGGACAGGAATGTGCTGACGGCCATTATGTACAGTAATGGTCAGACCAATAAAATCCGGAAAAATCGTTGACCGGCGTGACCAAGTTTTGATGGGCCTTCTGTCATTCTTTGAGGTGGCCACTTCGACTTTTTTCAACAAATGGTAATCGCAAAAAGAGCCTTTTTTAATAGAACGTGCCATTCACTATCCTTGCCTGTTTTTCCTTAACGTTTTTGATTGCGGCGCTGCACAATCATGGTCGTCGTGCGTTTATTGCGGCGTGTACGATAGCCTTTAGTAGGCGTCCCCCAAGGACTGACCGGATCGCGCCCGGCTGCCGTTTTTCCTTCTCCGCCGCCGTGCGGATGGTCCACTGGATTCATCGCGACACCCCGCACCGTTGGGCGGATACCGCGCCAGCGATTCGCACCTGCTTTACCAATTTGGCGCAAACTATGTTCATTATTCCCCACCTCGCCAATCGTCGCCCGGCATTCAATATGCACACGGCGGATCTCACCCGAGCGCAAACGCAGTTGCGCATAACTTCCTTCTCTTGCCAGCAGCATCGCCGACGCGCCCGCTGAGCGAGCAATCTGCGCGCCTTTTCCAGGCAGCATTTCAATACAGTGGATCGTTGTACCCACCGGAATATTGCGAATCGGCAATGTATTCCCTACTTGGATAGGCGCCTGCGAACCTGATAAAAGCAACCGCCCAACTTCTAAACCTTTTGGTGCAATGATGTAACGCCGCTCGCCATCGAGATAACACAACAATGCAATATGCGCACTCCGGTTCGGATCATATTCAAGATGCTCTACTTTGGCCGGAATGTCATCCTTGTTGCGCCGGAAATCGACCATACGATAACGCTGCTTGTGTCCGCCGCCCCGGTGACGGGTAGTGATATGTCCATTGTGGTTGCGTCCTGCAGTTTTATTTTGCACATCCAGTAATGCAGCGTATGGCTTTCCTTTATTCAAATTCTTGCTAAGGACCTTCACCATTCCACGCCGGCCTGGGGAAGTCGGTTTAACGTGAACAAGCACCATGTGTTAAGCCTCTGCTTCAAAATTAATTTCGTGTCCTGGCTTTAGGCACACGTAAGCTTTTTTAACATCTTTCCGGCGTCCAATCAGACGCCCGAAACGCTTCACCTTGCCTTTATGATTTAAAATCTGCACCGCCTTAACTTCAACTCCAAATAGTAATTCAACCGCGGCCTTCACTTCATGTTTATTCGCATCCGGCGCTACTCGGAACACGACTTGCGAGCGCTTATCTGCCAATAATGTCGCTTTTTCAGAAATCACCGGAGAGTGGAGTATTTGTAGTAAGCGATGATTATTTTTGGATTGCTCAGTCATGACAACCATTCCTCCATCTGAGCAACCGCCGCTTGGGTCATTAAAGTTTTTCTAAAACGAATGAGGGAAAACGGATCCGTATAACGCGGCTCGGCCACCGCCACACGAGGCAAATTACGCGCAGCAAAACACAGTTTCTCATCAATACAATCCACAATCACCAGCACCGAATCCAGCCCCATGAATTGGAATTTGCGCGCAAGAAGCTGTGTTTTAGGCGCTTCTAATTGAATCGGTTCAATCAGAAACAGCCGTTCCTCACGGACCAATTGAGAAAGTATCGAGCACAAACCAGCCCGGAACATTTTCTTATTGATTTTCTGGGAGAAGTTCTCTTCAGCAGAGTTCGGGAAGATACGCCCACCGCCCCGCCAAAGCGGACTCGATGTCATCCCAGCTCGCGCGCGGCCTGTGCCTTTTTGACGCCATGGTTTTTTCGTGGAGTGTTTCACCTGCCCACGATCTTTTTGAGCGCGCGTACCAGAGCGCGCGTTCGCTTGATAGGCGACAATAATTTGGTGAATCAACGCTTCATTATAAGCGCGGCCAAAAACCGCGTCAGATACCTCAATGTCACCAGTGCTAGCTTCTTCCAAGCCTGGCTGACTTAAGCGCTTCAGCCGCATGACTGCGCCCCCTTCTTAGCCGGCGTTTTGACCGCCGGCGTAATGCGCACTAAAGCCCGCTTAGCCCCTGGCACTGCGCCTTTGACTGAAATCAACTGGCGCTTGGCGTCAATCCCCGCAATCACAAGATTTTGAACCGCCACCTTCACATTGCCCATATGACCTGTCATGCGTTTTCCAGGAAATACACGCCCTGGATCTTGACATTGCCCAATTGAACCTGGCACACGATGCGAACGCGAATTACCATGCGAGGTTCGCCCTGCATTAAAGTGATGGCGCTTGATTGTCCCCGCATATCCTTTTCCAATTGAAACGCCTTGTACATCCACTTTCTGCCCAATCTTGAAAAGTTCAGCGCCCAACACAGCGCCATTTGACAACTCAGGCACTTGCTCAGCACTCATGCGAAATTCTTTTAGAACTTGGCCTGCTTCGACTCCCGCTTTCGCAACATGACCCTTCAGCGCCTTTGTCACGCGTGACGGCCGACGCTTCCCAAACGCCACTTGTACAGCGCTATAACTGTCGGAAGCGATGGTTTTGATTTGCGTCACACGGTTATTCAACACACTCAACACAGTCACGGGAATGGCTTCCCCCTCCGCCGTGAAAAGCCGCATCATGCCCACTTTGTGAGCCATCAGCCCAAGGCTCATTTTCTTCTCCATTGCGATTCTGACCACGACCGGCCGACATCAAACTCTGTACGGAAATATGCAAAAGCTGCGGATTATAAGCGGGTTATTTTACTGATCGCAAGTATTTTGAGCGATGGGTAAGAAAGAACCTATCCGAAACCTTTTCGCTCACTCCTCCGGTTAAACGCTTTATTCTATTCAAAACTGTCAACCAAAGTCGTTTCCCATATTTATGGTATGTTGAAATCGAATCAACCTTTTGATGCGGGTCATCAAATTTTCGCTTGACAACCAAGACAGTATCTTTAATCTCTGCGCTCCGGCGCCGCCGGAAAATGATGTAAGAGACGCACATTACCCTGGGCAATGCCTAATACTAGCCATGTATCGCGGACTTCGACGATCACCACTCTTTCCCGTTGCGACAATGCCATACCCTCTATAAATTTGATGGCACCGGTGCGCCGCAAAGCAGACCGGGTACCGAAACGGCGCACAATCCACGCACAAACGAGAATTAACCCTAATACCGTTAACAAACCTATCACCGTGCGTACAATTGCGCCAACGCCTGTCTCAATCATCAATGTGCTTGACGGCTCGGCAAATACGGGGAATGCAAAAAGGCAGGCGCTCACCGCGCCTATTTTTCCGAAGAACAAAATTTTGGATAAAGTTTTGATCATGAGTTTAATCTCCATGCAATTTCCACACGGCTGGAAGCGCGAGCAATCCAAAAAACACAATGCAAAAGGCGGGGAACATGAATAAACCGGTTTCTTTGATTACCCAAGTGTTCACTAATGGAGCCGTCCCGCCTAACAAAACCATCGGTAACGTATAGACCAGGCTAACCGCGCGACAGCGCTTTGAATAGGGGAACTGCATCGCCAAAGCTTGCATGATCACCCCTTGGATGCTGCCATGCAGCAGCGCCAGGAGCATACTTATGATGAATAAAGATACGAAAGAAGCTTCACGTAATCCTATAAACAATGGGTAAATAAAAATAATGATTGCAATTACCCCCAACTTTATAAGCCTTTGGACACCGACAAAGCGAGCACTATATCCAGATAATAAAGTAAAGCCTGCTAATGAGATCAGAAAGAATATATTATTGATCCTTACAAGATGAGGCGGATAATTCAAAAAATGAGTGAGATACGATGGCATCCAAACTAATAATATATAGCCCGTTACACAGAAAAAGGAAACGAGCACAAAGCCCTTAAAGAAGTCCGTCTTTAATGTCTGTGTCGTAAAGTTTGATGAGTCGAGATTGCGCGGCATCGGTAAATTATCAATCGTGCTCCGAATAGCGCCGATTCCAATGGTCAAGAGAATACTGAATAAGAAAGGAATCCTCCACGCCCATTCTAAAATCGACGGATAGTCAAATAAACGAAATATTAAAAAAACAATAAAGGACGCCAATAACTTCCCTAAAATAGAACCGACCATTATGACGCTGCATAGTATATTCTTATAATGATCAGGCGAAGCCTCGAAAATATAACAGGCATTCACGGGCACTTCCGCCCCCATTGCAAAACCTTGAATGAGCCGCAGCGTGAGCAAGAGCATAGGGGCCCAAAAACCCACATCATGATAAGTCGGCAAAAATCCGATCAGCGCAGTGGGCATTGCGGCCATTAAAAGTGAAATTTTAAGCGGTGTAGCGCGGCCTATTCGATCCCCCATCATGCCAAAGAACAAGCTGCCCGCCGGTCGAGCGCAATAGCCAATTGCAAAAATGGAAAAAGACTGAATCAATCCGCTTGTCAAATCCTTGGCATTAAAAAAAGCTGGCCGATCACATCGGCCAAATACGCATAGATAATAAACTCATACCACTCGAAGATATTCGCAACCAATCCGATTTTTACAAGCTTACGCGGCGTCATATCCACTGACAGAAATTGCATGTAATCGAGTTAACAGTTCATACCAATTTTGTGCTTCTAATTTATTTTTAAGTGTTAAGAGGTGCGGATGGGGGATTTCATGAATTTGATCATTCCGATACATTGATAATAAAACTTGTATTTCTTCAAGCGTCGGCAGATCAACAAAATAGCTATCAATTTCTAAATGCTTTAATACCTGCTGAATAGCCCGTTGTTCTGGATAATATTTTTGATAGGTTTGGAAGATCTCGATTAAACTGAATTGGAAAGTAATATCCTTTGAGCTATTTAGAATAGCAATCACTTTCTCATTATTTTGATCAAATAGAGGCAGCTTGATATGTTTCTCAATCAGAATAGATCCATCGGAATAAAAAACGTCTCGCTGGATATCAACGCGGTGTTTGGTACGCTGAACCTGTTCGTCAAGTCGATTGATGAACTCCGGTTGCTTTTTCTTCCAAGCCGTAAAACCAGGGCCTAAATCCCATTTCCAAATGCCGTCATCCGCAACAAAATTATTGATCGTTAAACCAACCAAATCGTCCACTTTTTTCAGATCCAGAAAACGAATTAGACGGCTGTTGCTGTGAATGTATTTCCCTGTACAGGCATCTTTTAAGTTAGTGATATGAGGAGACTCCTCAATTAAATCTGACAAAGCGCTACTCACATATCCTAATGTCTTATTTGCTTCCAACAAGCGATCCATCTCAATATTCATTTCTTACTCCCGAATAAATTCAAAGACACATGAACGATGCAAGGAAATCTGAGTAGATAAAAGGCAATACTCAAACTATTCCAGTTTAGACGGTTACGCTGTTAAAAACCTGTCCTTTCTTAGTATAAAAATAAATAATTTGGTTGATTTTTAATCATTTTTGAGATATCGGCGGGCATCTGAATCCGATGAAAGCCTCCTGTGCTCTTAGGCATGATGGATCCCAATCGCGCAGCGGGACAGTCCAGTCGTGTTTCGCGATCCGGAGCGGTTTAGAATAGATCTGTTTTCTTCGTATCCAAGTGATCTCTATGCACGCCGCTGAAATCCGCGTCCGGTTTCTGGAATTTTTTGCCTCAAAGGGCCATACAGTGGTGCGTTCTTCGCCTTTAATTCCGGGCAACGATCCAACGCTCTTATTCACCAACGCCGGCATGGTGCAATTCAAAGACGTGTTCACTGGCAGCGATATGCGCCCGTATACGCGCGCGGCGAGCGTCCAACGTTGTGTGCGCGCGGGCGGCAAACATAACGATCTTGAAAATGTCGGGTATACCGCGCGGCATCATACCTTTTTCGAGATGCTCGGTAATTTCTCATTCGGCGATTACTTTAAGCATGAGGCGATTCATTACGCCTGGGAGTTATTAACCGACGTATACCGGCTGCCGCCGGAAAAATTGTGGGTGACGGTCTACCACGAAGACGATGAGGCGTATGCAATCTGGCGGCAGCACATAGGCGTACCCGTTGAGCGCATTGTGCGGATCGGCGACCATAAAGGCGCGCGTTATCGCTCCGACAACTTCTGGCAAATGGCCGAAACCGGGCCGTGCGGGCCGTGTTCGGAAATTTTTTACGATCATGGTCCGCATGTTCCAGGCGATCCGCCCGGTTCGCTCAATGCCGACGGCGACCGTTATATCGAGATCTGGAATCTCGTCTTCATGCAGTACAACCGCAGCGCTGACGGCGCGCTGACGCCGCTCCCCAAGCCATGCGTCGACACCGGCATGGGATTGGAACGGATCGCCGCCGTACTGCAACACGTACAGAGCAATTACGAAATCGATCTATTTCAGGCGCTGATTCGCGCCACCATGCGCGCAACGATTGCCGCCGGTGCGGACATGCGTTCAGAAGCCTTTTTAGAAACCCCTTCTTTGAAAGTGATCGCCGACCACATTCGCGCCTGCGCCTTCTTAATTACAGACGGCGTAATCCCCGGAAATGAAGGCCGCGGTTATGTGCTGCGCCGGATCATCCGGCGCGCGATCCGTCACGGCTATCAACTCGGCTGTGCAACGCCATTCTTCCATACCCTCGTTGCGGATTTAGTGCGCGAAATGGGAGGCGCTTATCCGGAACTCGTCACGGCGCAGCAGCGGACAACGGATATTCTGCGCCAGGAAGAGGCGCGTTTCTTCGAGACGATTGCCAGCGGGATGGCACTCCTTGAAGCGGAGTTGGACAAGATCGAGTCCATCTTTGTGACATCCAAAGGCATCAGTGCTCCGCTTTTATCCGGTGAACTCGCTTTTAAATTGCACGATACCTACGGTTTTCCGCTCGATTTGACAGCGGATATTTGCCGCGCGCGCGGCGTGCGCGTCGATGAAGCCGCGTTCGATGCAGCCATGGCGCGCCAAAAAGCGCGCGCGCGCGCGGCCGGCAAATTCAATCTAGAACAGGAAGGCATTGAATACCGCGGCGCTAAAACCGCTTTTATTGGATACGATACTTTACGCACCGACACTTCAAAAATTGTCGCACTCTATGCTGAAGGTAAAACGGTCGAACGTTTACACGCCGGCCAGCACGGCGTTGTCGTGCTTGACACAACGCCGTTCTATGCAGAGTCGGGCGGACAAGCGGGCGATCAAGGCACGCTCAGCACTGCCGATGCGCGTTTTGCCGTAACCGATACATTAAAAATACAGGCGGAGGTCATCGGCCATCACGGCACGCTCGAATATGGAGAACTGAACATCGGCGGTGCTGTACGCGCCGAAGTCGATCATGAGCGTCGTATCCGCACCATGCGCAACCACTCGGCCACCCACTTAATGCATCGCGCATTGCGCGAAGTGTTGGGGCCGCATGTGCAGCAAAAAGGCTCGCGCGTCGATGCAGACAAAACACGCTTCGATTTTTCTCATTCCGCGCCGCTGGATCGTGAGCAAATCCAGCGTGTTGAAGCACTTGTGAATGCGGAAATTCTGCACAACGCGCCAACTAGAGCGCGCACGATGCCGTATGACGAAGCCATTGATAGCGGTGCAGTGGCATTATTTGGCGAGAAATACGGTGATGTTGTGCGCGTGCTGGAGATCGGTTTTTCGCGCGAATTGTGCGGCGGCACGCATGTGGCGCGCGCCGGCGATATTGGCCTGTTCAAAATAGTGTCTGAAAGCGGCGTAGCAAGCGGCATCCGGCGCGTTGAAGCGGTCACAGGAGAAGCTGCGTTGCGGCACGTGCAAATGCTTGAAACGCATCTGCTGGCCGCAACCGGCGCATTGAAAACTACGCCCGAAGAACTGCGCCCGCGGATTGCACAACTGCAACAACAACTCAAATCACTCGAAAAAGAGCGCGCGCAATGGCAGACCGCACAGGCGACGCGTCAGCGCGACGCGCTGGCCGCGCAGGCGATTGACATTAACGGCGTCCAAGTGCTCGCTGCGCAACTGGCCAATGTCGACCTGCGCGCGCTGCGCGCAACGGTCGATGCGCTCAAAGACCGGCTCAAACATGCGGTGGTTGTGCTCGCCAGCGTTCGCGATGGGAAAATCAATCTGATCGGCGGCGTCACATCGCCGTGCAATCAGACGATCCACGCCGGAGCATTGGTGAATTTCGTCGCGCAGCAAATAGGCGGCAAAGGCGGCGGGCGCGCCGATTTGGCGMAAGCCGGCGGCACGCAACCCGCGCAATTGCCCATCGCGCTCAAAGCGGTCAAAGGGTGGGTGGAAAATCAGCTCTTCAGACATGAGCATTCATCAAACTATTGATGCAGAAGTCGACGCATGCGGACTGCTCTGCCCGATGCCGATCCTGCGCGCTAAAAAGGCGCTCTCAACGCTTCAAAGCGGGCAAATTGTGAAAGTGCGCGTCACCGATCCGGAATCTCCGCGCGATTTCGCAGCTTTTGCCAAACAGACAGGACATCAAATTGTCGAAGTACGCGCGCAGGATAAAGGATGGGTTGTTTTGATACGCCGGCGCTAAGGTTGGCGCATCTGTGAGAAGTCAAGCCTAATTTAGATTGTTTTGATTTTTCAGCAATATACGCCGTGCACTGCTCAGGCAAAGCTCATCAAAAATTAAAGAGTGCCACATTGTTGAATTTCCTTTTATCAAAATAGATTCTTATATGTAGAGGCCTGAGTTGATTTCCAGGAGCGCTGCGTTGATCCACATACACTGGCGCGGGATTGAACCGTATCAAACGAGTTTCGATGCAATGCGTGCGTTTACCGATGCGCGCGGCCCCGATACGCTCGATCAACTCTGGCTGCTCGAACATCCGCCCATCTATACGCTGGGTCAGGCGGGGAATGCCGCGCATTTGCTAAATAAAAATACCGGGATTGAGTTGGTGCACACAGATCGCGGCGGTCAGATCACGTATCATGGGCCGGGCCAAGTGATGGCCTATTTATTGCTCGATCTGCGCCGCCGTCGGCTGATGGCGCGCGAATTGGTCAGGCGGATTGAACAAGCAGTGATTGAAACGCTAGCCGCCTATAATTTAGCCGTTTGCCGTAAATCCGGCGCGCCAGGTTTGTATATCGACGATACACTGTCCAGCCGCGGATACGACGGAGCGAAAATCGCCGCGCTCGGGCTTAAAATCCGGCGCGGGTGTTGCTACCACGGCGTGAGTTTGAATGTGAATATGGACCTCAGTCCGTTTGAGTGGATTCATCCATGCGGTGTTGCGGGATTACGGACGGCGGATATGGCGCGTCTCGGCGTGATCGCTCACTGGAATGAGGTCGCCGCCCTTCTCGCGGCGCGGCTCAACGACCATTTACAGATCTGAAATGACGACCCAGATGCCTCCTTCTTCCGTGCCGCAGCCGCTGGTTGCGGCTTCTTACGATCCGCACGCCAAACAGAAAGCGCAGGCGAAGACAGCGCGCATTCCGATCAAAATCGTGCCTGCTGAAACACTGAAAAAGCCGGATTGGATTCGCGTCAAAGCGGCAAGCGGCCATTCGCGCTTTTACGAAATCAAGCGGATTCTGCGCGAACATCAACTGCATACGGTATGCGAGGAAGCCAGCTGTCCGAATATCGGCGAATGCTTTGGAAAAGGCACCGCGACGTTTATGATCATGGGCGATAAATGCACGCGGCGCTGCCCGTTTTGCGATGTCGGACATGGACGGCCCGATCCGCTCGACACCGATGAACCGGACAATCTCGCCAGAACAATTGCCGCGCTGAAACTCAAATATGTGGTGATTACCAGCGTCGACCGGGACGATTTACTTGACGGCGGCGCGGCGCATTTCGTGGCCTGTATCGAGCGCGCGCGGGCGTTATCGCCGTCGACAAAAATCGAAATCTTGACGCCGGATTTCCGCGGCCGCCTGGACCGCGCGCTCGCGATCCTGAATGCCGCGCCGCCCGATGTGATGAATCACAATCTTGAGACGGTGCCGCGTTTGTATAAATCCGCTCGTCCGGGCGCGCATTATCCGCATTCGCTGAATCTGCTCAAGGCATTTAAGGACGCGCATCCGGAGATTCCAACCAAATCCGGCTTGATGGTCGGTTTGGGGGAAGAGGAAGAGGAAATTTTAGAGGTGATGCGCGATTTGCGCGACCACGACGTCAATATGCTGACCATCGGCCAGTATTTGCAACCGTCCGCGCATCATTTACCGGTACGTGCGTACATTCATCCAAATCAATTCAAAATGTATGAAGAGGCAGCGTATCGAATGGGGTTTACGCACGCGGCGGTCGGCGCGCTAGTGCGTTCGAGTTATCACGCAGATCATCAGGCGCATTACGCGGGCATTGAATGAATCCCGAGACCGGCGTGTGGAGCGACGCAACCGTTTTTCCCGTCTCGGTGCTGACGCGCACCATTAACGCGCATCTTGAAGACCTTTTCCCGCGCGTTTGGGTCGGCGGCGAAATCTCGAACTTTACCTGCGCGGCGAGCGGGCATTGGTATTTTTCGTTGAAGGATGAACGAGCGCAATTACGCTGCGTGATGTTCCGGATGCGCGCCCAAAGCGTGGCGTTTATGCCGCGCGAAGGCGATCATATTGAAGTGCGCGGACGGGTCACGATGTACGAACCGCGCGGCGAATGCCAACTGAATGTCGAACAGTTACGCCGCACTGGCGCGGGCCGGCTCTATGAAGCCTTTCTGGCGTTGAAGCAACGCCTGGAAAACGAAGGGCTGTTTGATGTGACAAAAAAACGCGCGTTGCCCGCTTATCCGCGCGCGGTTGGCATTGTCACTTCTCTCGCCGCCGCGGCATTGCGCGATGTGTTGACAACGCTCGCGCGCCGCGCGCCGCATCTGCCAGTGATTGTCTATCCCGCGCCCGTGCAAGGCGCGGGCAGCGCGGCGCAACTTGCGGCAATGATTGAATGCGCGCATCGGCGCGCTGAAGTCGACGTGCTCATCGTATGCCGCGGCGGCGGTTCTTTAGAAGACTTATGGGCGTTCAATGAAGAAGTGCTGGTACGGGCGATTGCGGCGAGCGCGCTGCCGGTCGTCAGCGGTGTCGGACATCAAACGGACTTTACGCTCACCGATTTCGCCGCCGATGTGCGCGCGCCGACGCCGACCGGCGCGGCGGAACGAGTCAGCGCGCCGCGCGCGCAACGGTTGCGTGAACTCGCTGAGTTCCAGATGCGCCAGCAGCGCGCCTATATCCGTTTAAATGAACGGCGCGCGCAGCAACTCGACTGGCTGGGGGRSCGTCTGGTCAGTCCGGCGCAGCGGCTTGCGCAGCGGCGCGGTTATTTACGTCAACAAACGCTGCGTCTGTCAGTCGCGTTGAAGCGCCAGCAGGCCGCGCGCGGTGCGCAACTGCGCGAATGCGCCGCCCGCTGCGCGGCGCTGAGTCCGCAACATACGTTGGCGCGCGGTTATGCGGTGCTGCTGGATCCGTGCAGCAAATACGCGTTGCGCACGCCGACGGCGCTGAGCGCTGGAAAACGGGTACGGGTTCATCTGGCGCAGGGGTGCGTCGAAGTCGGCATTGTCAATCCGCAGCCGTGTCCGCCTCTTTTCTGATGCCGATGAACATTGCCTACCGCTTTTTCTCCGCACGCCTGAACGCGCTTTTGGAGCGCGAAATATGGGCGCGCGAGGCCCTGATTCCACACATTGGCGCAACGGCGCGCTTATCTATTACGCCGCTTGCATGCGCATTGAGTGTGCAAAACGACGGGCGCGTTGCGCTCGCCTCCGCAGATGAACATGCCATTTCCCCCACCGTCTCGATGACCGTGCCCGCCGATGCCTTGCCCGCTTTGATCAATGGCGGCGCAAAGGCGGTAATGAAACAGGCCAGAATCGAAGGCGATGCTGAATTCGCCGCTACGCTCGCCAAGCTGGCCGAACATCTGCGCCCGGATTTGGAAGAAGCGTTGGCGCGCTGGATCGGCGATGCCCCCGCGCATTGCATTGGGCAAGGTGCGCACCGGTTGCGGCTATACACGTGGAACACGGCGCAGGCGCTGCTGCAGTCCGGCGCCGAATATGTGCTCGAAGAAAAACCGCGCTGGCTGGGCGTCGCTGCGTTTGCGCAATTTGAATCGGAAGTCATTCAATTGCGTGATGCAGCAGAGCGGCTTGAAAAACGGATGGCGCGCCTTGAGAGGACAGGCGCCAACCCATGAAACGCCTGCTGCGTCTATGCACGATTCTGCGCACCGTTTGGCGCTTCGGACTTGATGAGGCCGCACTCTCGCACCTCAAATACCGCTGGGCGGCCGGTTTGTTTCAGATCATTCGCCGCGGCCGCGTCTTCGATGCGCCACGCGGCGTGCGTATCCGTTGCGCGTTTGAGCATCTAGGCCCCATTTTTGTTAAGTTCGGACAAATTTTATCGACGCGGCGCGACTTGCTCGCGCCGGACATCGCCGATGAATTGGCGAAGTTGCAAGACCAAGTGCCGCCGTTTGATTCGGATCGCGCGATTGCAGTGATTGAAGCGGCGCTGGGCCAACCGGTTAAAGCGGTGTTTGAAGATTTCGAGCAGACTCCCAAAGCCAGCGCGTCGATTGCTCAGGTGCACTTTGCGCGGTTAAAAACAGGTGCGGGTGCGAATGCAGGCAGACCCGTAGCCATCAAAGTGCTGCGGCCTGGGATGCAGGCGGCGATTGAGCGCGATTTGGCGCTGTTACATCCCTTGGCGCGCTGGATTGAACGGTGGTGGGAAGATGGTAGACGGCTCAAACTGCGCGAAGTCGTGGACGAGTTCGACACAATTTTGCATCACGAGCTGGATTTAATGCGTGAAGCGGCCAATGCCAGTCAACTGCGGCGCAATTTTGCCGGGTCAAAAGTGTTGCAGATTCCTGAAGTGATCTGGCCGTTCTGTTCAACAAACGTGCTGGTGATGGAATGGATGGAGGGCGTGCCGGTCAGTCAGATTGAAACGTTGCGCCAAGCCGGCGTCGATCTGCCGAAATTGGCGCGCGACGGCGTTGAAGTATTTTTTACGCAAGTCTTTCGCGATGGTTTTTTTCATGCCGATATGCATCCAGGCAATATTTTGGTCAGCCTGGATCCAGCGCATTTCGGTTCGTATATCGCGCTTGATTTCGGCATTGTCGGCGTACTCTCCGATTTTGATAAAAATTATCTGGCGCAGAATTTTCTCGCTTTTTTCAAACGGGATTACCATCGCGTTGCCCGCCTGCATGTCGAATCCGGCTGGGTGTCACCGGATACGCGTGTTGAAGAACTCGAAGGCGCGATCCGCGCCGTCTGCGAACCGCACTTCAACAAAGCGCTCAAAGATATCTCTCTGGGGCAGGTGTTACTGCGCCTATTTCAGGCTTCACGCCGTTTTCAGGTTGAAATACAACCGCAGCTGACCTTATTACAAAAAACGCTGTTAAATGTTGAGGGGCTAGGAAAAGAGTTAGACCCTGAACTCGATTTATGGAAAACCGCTCAGCCTTATTTGGAGCGCTGGGTCAAAGCGCAAGTCGGCTGGCGCGGCTGGCTGGAGCGCTTTAGGCTGGAGACGCCGCAGTGGAGCCGGACAGTGCCGCAACTGCCGCGGTTGGTATATCAGGCATTATCGGCCAAGGCGGAGGATGCGACAGCGCGAAATGAAAAATTAATTCTTCAAATGATCGATGAAACGCGCCGCACGCGCCGTTTATTGCGGATCGCGTTTTTATTCGGGTGCGCGGCCTTCATCACCGGATTGCTGATCTATTTCCGAATATAACGATGGCACAAAAGGGTTCCCAAAATCCGTTGTCAGCCCTGTTGCCAAATAGCAGTTGTGACAATTGATCTATGGCGCTCGCTGCATTCGATATTCTGGCCTTATGTGGCACTGCCGCAAGTCATCAAGCAGCTCACGTACAATGTGTTTCCCAGAGCGACGACCTCACTGATATTTCACATGTCCCGTAACGCAATCTTGTTTGAGAGGGCCATACAAAGCATCCCGGGCGGAGTGAATTCGCCGGTGCGCGCCTTCACCGCCGTAGGCGGCACCCCCTGCTTTATCAAGCGCGCGCTTGGGCCTTATCTCTGGGATATCGACGGCAAACGTTATATCGACTACGTCGGCTCTTGGGGCGCAATGATCACGGGCCATTTGGACGGGCCAACGGTGACTGCTGTGCAAGCGGCGCTCGCGCTTGGGTTCAGCTTCGGCGCGCCAACCGAGGCCGAGATTGAAATCGCTGAAGAAATTTGCAAACTCGTCCCGTCCATTGAACAGGTGCGGCTTGTCTCTAGCGGTACTGAAGCGACCATGAGCGCGTTGCGTCTGGCCCGCGCGTTCACGGGCCGCACCCGCATCATTAAGTTTGCGGGTGGCTACCACGGCCATGTGGATAGTCTGCTTGTCAAAGCAGGCTCTGGACTGCTCACTGGAGGACAAGCCAGCTCCGCTGGCGTTCCAGAAGAAATTGCGCATGCGACAACCGTACTTGAATATAACAATCTTGAACAGATTGAAGAAATTTTCGCGCAGCTTGGCGATCAAATCGCAGCCGTGATTGTCGAACCGATTGCGGGCAATATGAATCTGGTACGCGGTACAGAAGCATTTTTACGCGCATTGCGCATGCAGTGCACAGCGCACGGGACTGTGCTGATTTTCGATGAAGTCATCAGCGGTTTTCGCGTTGCTCTAGGTGGCGCACAGGCTTTGTACGGCATCACGCCTGATCTGACTTGCCTGGGCAAAGTGATCGGCGGCGGTTTTCCGCTCGCCGCATTCGGCGGACGGCGCGATATCATGGCACGACTTGCACCGCTCGGCCCGGCATATCAAGCCGGAACGCTCTCGGGTCATCCAGTCGCCGTCACAGCAGGTTTGCACACGCTCAAACGGATTCAAATCTCCGGCTTCTATGAAAAACTGTCTGCGCAAACGGCACGCCTCGCGTCCGGCCTGGTTCAAGCCGCGCGCGATGCGGATATTGTCTTTTCAGCCGACCATATTGGAGGATTATTCGGGCTGTATTTTGCACCGCAACCACCGGCTTGCCTGAGCGACGTTTCCCGCTGCGATATGACACGCTTCAAAGCCTTTTTCCATGCTATGTTAGACAATGGTATTTATCTGGCGCCTTCTCCTTATGAAGCAGGCTTTGTATCAAGCGCGCACAACAGCACGGTGATCGATTTGACCATCGCAGCCGCGCGCACCACTTTGCAGCGCTCAATTAAGTAAGCTTTTTTTACCGCTTACTTTCATCACCTAGGTGTTTAGTCTCAGGGAGGACGGGACTTCGGGACTAAGCGCCTAATCATGAACCGGCTTTTTTAAAGCCGAAGGCATGCTTAGATTCGTTGGACGCGGCTCTCACCGCGATGCAGGCACTTATCCCTATCGCTTTTATATGGAAGAATTTAAGCAAACCCCCCGATTTCCTATGCTCGGGCTTTCCCGCATAATTTAAATATTCTTAATTTTAAGTCGGAGAAATATGATGAGTTCTGAACTCCAATCTACGCTGAAAATGAATGAACCATTGAGATGCGCAGTAACAGCCATTTCTGATTTGATTGAGGAGTCAACCTATGCAAGCCATTTAAAAGACATCCAAACAGGAAAATATATTCAAGCAAATTCCCGGTGGATGGAAAATCTAGGGTTTGAATCGTCGAATGATTTTATCGGCCTTAATGTAAACGATTTTGCCGCACAGGATGGTATTTGGACAAAGTGGAACTTTAGCCCTTTTTTCAATGCCTGGAAAGACTCTATTCCGGAAAAAGTGAACGAACTGGAGTATCAAATACGAACAAAGCGCGAAGTACTATGCGGGCAATGCCTCAGCTTTACGTCTGAAGGTTTTATTCTTATCGAGGAATGGATGAAGCTGCCTATCCTCAGTCAAGATAGAAAAAAAGCGGTTGCCCTTCTTTCTTATAATCACGATGTAACCCTTCGGCGTAGTTTGTTTGCCCTATTTCAGCTTTACAGAGAATATCACGCAGAAAATAACGCCATTCGAAAGTTGCTCATGTACCTAAATATTGACGGTTATTTTACTGAGTTGCCAACTCTTGAAGAGATGAATGTCTTGCTTGCAATCCATCAACATTATGACCTTTTATCTGAAAAGAATGTTTCAGTACGTAAATCACTTCAGGACAAGGTGGAAAAGGATTATTGGCACGAAATGTTGATGCGTTTATACGCAGTACCTATGAATATTCATTAATAGAGTGCAATGTCTAATCTTTTAAAGATAGGACTTATTGCGAATATTTTTGAATGGTATGAGTTTATTATCTACGCCTATCTGGCCGATGTGATCGGCCAAGTTTTTTTAATGCTTATGATCCAATCAGCGGACTGATTAAAACTTTCAGTCTTTTTGCCATAGGTTATCTTGCCCGACCTTTAGGCAGCTTCTTTTTCGGTGTGATGGGAGATCGGGTGGGCCGCAGCCGTCCGCTCAAAATAGCGCTGATGATGATGGCAATCCCGACTGCGCTGATCGGACTATTGCCCACATACCAAGATATTGGATGGCTAGCGCCTGCTTTACTGCTCGTCTTACGGTTAATTCAGGGGTTTGCAATGGGCGGGGAATTAACAATCAGCGGCTGTTATATTTTTGAGGCTGCACCGGATGATCGTAAAAGCATCCTGTGTAGCATTGTGGCGGTGAGTCCAATCCTGGGTATCTTATTCGCCGCGCTCGTTGTTTTTCTTCTATTTTGGGTATTTGATCATCAAATTATTCTGGCGTGGGCATGGCGTATCCCATTTGCTTTAAGCGTTCTGTTAACGGTTGGTATTTGGATCATCCGGCGTAATATATACTCTCCTAAATCAAATTCGACCCGCCAAGTTTTCGATTCTCGTATTTTTAAACGCTCGCTGTTTAAAACACTTCCGCTTTTTGCATTCTCAACGATCTTTTTTTATACATTAATTACCTGGCTACCCGCCTATTTAATTCATTTTTTGGATTACGCGCCCCGCTTGACACGACTCATAAACATCCTGGTTTTGGCCACATTGATCCCTTGCTATTTGGGTGCGGGCTACATTGCGCGCTTTGTCGGCTATCATCGATTGATCAAAATCGGACTGATGGCAACCCTCTTATTGATTGTTCCTCTGTGGTTGGGTCTTAGGTCAGCATCCTTCAATACGATATTAGCGATGCAGCTACTATTGGCGTTATTGCTAAGTAGTATTGAAGGCATCATCATAGAAACCCTAGCAAGGCAATTTCCATTTGCGATGCGTTGTCGCGGTATGAATCTCGCCTGTACCCTACCAGCGGTTCTTTTAGGGGGCACTGCCCCATTGATTTTCACTTGGATGATTAAAAAAACCGGCTTGTTAATGTTCCCCGCTCTTTACATCATGTTTTTTGGAATTTTGGCACTACCCGCAGCATGGCAGTTAGAGCCGGCTGAATAGGCAGCGCATAAACTCAAAATCAGCGCTATTGCAGATTTAATTTTGAATTTTAAATCCATGGAACTTCTATTTGAGTGCCCCGATCCCGATGGATGCAGATTACGGATCGGTATCGTACAAGCGCGTTTTAAGCTTGACCGGAATGTGCAGGACAATTCATGTTGATGAAACAGGCGCGTCGACGCGCAAGAGCGTTTGCGCTTCAAGCGGTCTATCAGTGGCTGCTTGCAGGCGGGGAGGCGGCTGAAATCAGCCGGTGCATACAGCATGCCCCCGGCTTTAGCAAAGCGGACCGCAGCCATTTCAATGCCCTGCTCCATGGCATTCTTCAGAATAGCCAATCTTTGGATTTGCAAATCGCGCCAAATTTGGATCGAGCGATTAACGTGCTCTCTCCCGTCGAACATGCGATCTTACTGATCGGCGCTTATGAACTGATGCACTATCCCGATATTCCCTACCGGGTCGTCATTAATGAAGCGGTTGAACTGAGCAAAATCTTTGGCGGCGCGGATGGATATAAATACGTGAATGGGGTATTGGATAAGCTGGCTGCGCGCGTGCGCGGCTCCAGTCTCTTCTGAACCGGAGGGTACGCGCTTCAAGCCTGGAGGGTACGCGCTTCAAGTTTGCGCTCAGCGTAAATAGAAACACTCAAACCGCGCGCCACATCGCGCAGCAGTTTGCGCTCAGCCAGTACTTTTGCAGCGTATTGACTATCGCTTGACGGCAGCGCGCCCACGTAAAGCCGCAAACCCTTTGTTAACGATCCACCCCGCGCAATACATTCTTTTAGAATCAGCGTGCCAACTTTGAGATTGACGAGCGGATCGAGGGCTGCATCCGGACCGCCGAAATAGTCCAATTTGTTTAAATGAACCTTCGACATCACCTGCATCAATCCTTGCGCGCCCATCACGCTTTCGGCATAGGGGTTAAAGCGGGATTCAATCGCCATTACCGCTAATAACAACAGCGGATCAAGATCGAACTCCTGGCCCGCTGAGAAGGCTGCTTTGACGAGATTGCCGACCGGTACGCGCGCAACGCGGTAACGGCGCGCAAGGTAATCGGCAATGCGGGCTTGCTTGCGAGATTTGGCGGTGTCGCGTTCAGGTTCAGGCTCGGATTGAGGCGCAAACCATCCAACGAGCGATGTCAATACAGGCGCTTCCAAACGCGTATCCGGCCAGTTTTTAAGCGCTGCATGACGCGCTAACACGCCACTGTTGAATAGGTGGCGCATCTGGCTCGGATTAGAATCGTCTGCCAGCAAACGCCTAAAGTCTGGCGGTGCAGTCGCGCCGAACAATACCCTTAACTGAGTAGTGAATGCTTTACGCCCTGCAGGCGATAGCCAAGACACAAGCGCAATCAGGACAACGATGAGTCCGATCGCGAGAATAAAATGATGAGCTAGACGTGCGCTATATTGCATCGCAGCGTATACAGCGCGTTCCATCCATCTCATTGCCCGAGATAACTGGATATTCATCCATCATTCTCCATGGTGACATGAGTCAGATTCAAAAACCTGGCGATCATGGAATTTTGATTAGAGCGTCGCAGGTTTTGAACAGAGTCTGATAGGGGTGGAGCAAGGCCGCGCAGGGCGGAGCGGGTTCCAACAGGCGACCACGCAGCGGGCCCGAGCCTGATTTCAATCGCAGCTTCAAATCCAGCCCGAAGTCGAACATCTGCCTGAGCTTGATACAGGCTGATTTCAACGAAAAAGGCGAGCATGCGTCAGTCAAAAATGCGCATTGATCGCCTAAACAAATGTTATTTTACCACTTATATATGTGCGCACTCAGTTGACACAATGGATAACGTTGGCTGCGCCAGCGCACAGATACCGATGATTGAAGCGTCTGACCGCTGTACAAATAACTGAAATCATAGAATGGCCTATCGCAGGAAATGAATTTTCCTACGTGTCGCGAAAGACGAAGGCGCAAGAGACAGAAGAAATGGAATATTCCCGATGTGACAGCAACCCTAGCCCAGCACATATGGCTGGGCTAGGGTTGCTGCGCTTGTCAAACCCGCGTTAATTGTAATTAATCACAAATCCCGCGTCTGCGATAACGGGCCCGGTTTTCACCTTATCGCCGGTCGTAACATAGGCCACTTTGAAGGCCAGCGTATTGTCCCCGTCTTTCAAATCAATTGGGCTAGAGGCCTTGCCCAATTCCAAAGGCCGATCGCTTCCATCATACAGCTTGAGCGCAACGCCTTTCGCCGCAGGGTTATCTTTAGTGCCGGGATTCAGCTCAAGATAATTACCTGATGTGTTCTGACCGGTAAATTGCACGGTCGCTCCCGTGGAGGCGGGACAATCGACCAAAGGAATTTTAAATTCTGTCTTGACGAACTCTTGATCCGCGCTTTTTCCATCCATGATGACACGGGCAAAGTCTTTCAAGGGAACAGTCAAATGATTCGTCTCGATAGTACATACCCGTTCGATAATGTTACCCTCGAATCGAATCTGTCCAGCCGGCGCCTGCCCGGCTTGAGCAACTGACAACCCCCCCC